>JAGBQJ010000044.1 GCA_017632935.1 Bacteroidales bacterium
TGGTGAAGCTCGAAATCTCCAGCGCATCACACCCCTTCTACACGGGTAAGATGAAGCTCGTCGACAGCGCCGGTCGTGTTGATAAGTTCAACAACAAGTACAAGAAGTTCTTCGAGAAGAAGGAAACCAAGTAAGTTGGACACAACGTCAAAAAGAGAAGCTCTTGCAACCGCGAGGGCTTTTTTTTTGCCTTGGCATTATTATTGTCGTATCTTTGCGCCATATATTAATTAAGGTGTAAAACGGCGATAGACTGACAAAATGTCGCCCGATCAAATTGTTTTTAGATGAGTTTTAAGTTAGATACTGATTTGTTTTCCGATATGATGGACCCCAACGCCGAGTTCATCCCCGTGTTGACGATTGAAGACGAACGCCTCGGACAAGACGAAGAGGTGCCGGAGGAGTTGCCTATTTTGCCTTTGCGCAACTCGGTGCTCTATCCGGGCGTCATTATTCCCATCACCGTGGGACGCGACAAGTCCATCCAGTTAATCAAGGATTATTATAGGAAACGCAAGGCCATCGGCGTCATCGCCCAGACCAATGCCGATGTGGAAGACCCCACGTTGGATGATTTATATAAGGTGGGCACCGCTGCCCAAATCATCAAGACCCTGCAAATGCCTGATGGTAACACGACTGTCATCATCCAAGGCAAACGACGTTTCGAGGTGGTGGCGGCGACCCAGACGGAGCCTTATCTGAAGGCAGCCGTGGTTCCTTTTGCTGTGGCGGAAGAGATTCCCAATACACGAAAGTTCAACGCCTTGGTGCAGTCGGTCAAGGAGCTGGCCATCCAAGTCATCGGCCGCTCGCGCAACCTGCCCCATGAGGCCGGCTTTGCCATCAAGAGCATTGACGATCCGGTGTTTCTGATGAACTTCGTGGCCAGCAATGTGGAAGCCGACATGCCCGTCAAACAAGCTCTGCTGGAAGCTCGCACGTTGAACCAGATGGCCAACGACTTGCTGGCGGTGTTGACCGATGAACAGCAGATGTTGGAGTTGAAGCAGCAGATCCAGAGCAAGGTGCGCGTCGACATGGACAAGCAGCAGCGTGAGTATTACCTCAACCAACAATTGCGTACCATTCAGGAGGAATTGGGCGGCAGTCCTAACGAACAGGATGTCAAGGAGTTGACGGAAAAGGCCAAGAAGAAGAAATGGTCGAAGGAAGTGGCTGAAGTCTTCGAGAGAGAACTGAAAAAGCTGGAGCGCACCAATTCGCAGGCAGCGGAATATGGCATACAGCTGAATTACCTGCAATATCTCGTCGACCTGCCATGGGAGGAATACACCAAGGACAACTTCGACCTGAAACGTGCCCAGCGCATCCTCGATGCCGACCATTTCGGTTTGGACAAGGTGAAAGACCGTATCGTCGAGCATTTGGCGGTGCTGAAGCTGCGCAAGGACATGAAATCGCCGATTCTGTGCCTCGTTGGACCTCCTGGTGTGGGCAAGACCTCTTTGGGCAAGTCCATAGCCCGTGCCTTGAACCGTAAATATGTCAGAATGTCATTGGGTGGTGTGCGCGACGAATCTGAATTGCGTGGTCACCGGAAGACCTATATCGGCGCCATGCCAGGCCGTATCATCCAGAATCTACGCAAGGTGAAGTCGGGCAATCCCGTCTTCGTCCTCGATGAAATCGACAAGGTGAGCGGCAACAACGTCCAAGGCGACCCGCAGGCTGCCTTGCTTGAGATCCTTGACCCCGAGCAAAATAATGCTTTCTACGACAACTTCATTGAGCTAGACTATGACCTCTCGAAGATTCTCTTCATCGCCACGGCCAACAATCTCTCGACCATCCATCCCGCCTTGCGCGACCGTATGGAGATTATAGACCTGAGTGGCTACCTGCGCGAGGAGAAATACGAGATTGCCAAGCGGCACCTCATCCCCAAGCAGATGAAGGAACATGGCTTGGACAGCACACAGATTGCATTTCCGAAGGACATCGTGATGCACATCATTGATGACTACACCCGCGAGGCAGGTGTGCGTAACCTGGAGCGACGTATCGGCGACATGATGCGTTTCCGTGCCAAGCAGGTCGTCAGCGAGGAGCCTTTCGAGAAGAAGATTACCATGGAAGACCTGCGCAAGGTACTCGGTGTGCCGATGCACCATGACGAGGACGAGGTGAAGCACACTATGCCGGGTGTAGCCACGGGCTTGGCCTGGACCCAGGTGGGCGGCGAAATCCTGTCCATCGAGGTCAGTTTGAGTCGTGGTGGCGGGCATCTCTCGCTGACGGGCAACCTCGGCGAGGTGATGAAGGAGTCGGCTACCATTGCTTACGAGTTCATCAAGGCGCATGCCTCACAACTCAACATCAATCCTGATGTGTTTGATGCTTGGAATGTGCATGTCCACATCCCGGAAGGTGCCACACCTAAGGACGGCCCTTCGGCAGGTATCACCATGCTTTCCGCCTTGACTTCGGCCTTCACCCAACGCAAGGTGAAGAGCAACCTGGCCATGACGGGCGAAATCACGCTGCGTGGCAGAGTGCTGCCCGTAGGTGGTGTGAAGGAGAAGATCCTCGCAGCCAAGCGTAATGGCGTCACTGACCTCATCTTGTCCATCGACAACGAGCACGATATCAAGGACATCAAGGAGGATTATGTGAATGGTCTGAACTTCCACTATGTGGAGAACATGATGGAGGTGCTCGACTTGGCCTTGGAGCAAGAACAGGACGAAAACGACCTTGATTATAACAAGTATCTGCGCAATCTGCGTCCTGAAGTGATTGGATTCAAAGTCAAATGACGATGCGTAAGTTCATTCTTGGAATATTGACCTTGCTGTTGCTTGTTTCTTGCGGCAAACGCCAAGATTCCGAGGAGGGACTGGCCATCTTCAAATACAACGAATCTGCCGGCATCCTCACCCTTGATCCGATCTATGCCAAGGACCTGCCGCACATCTGGGCTTGCAACCAGGTGTTCAACAGCCTCGTGGCCTTCGACGACAAGATGAATCTCGTCCCCATGGTGGCCAAGTCGTGGGACATCAGCGAGGACGGCAAGACCTATACCTTCCATTTGCGGAATGACGTGCAGTTTCATGAGGATGAATGTTTTAAAGCTAAGTTCCCTGAGTCTGTCGAAGGGCCGGCCTCAAGATATGTAACCGCCCAAGACTTCGTCTATTCCTTCAACCGCGTGGTGGACAAGCGCTTGAATTCACCGGGTTTATGGATTTTCTCATCTGTCAAGCAGGATGGTGACCAATATGCCTTTACGGCCTTGGATGACACCACCTTCCAGATTGAATTGGCCAAGCCTTTCCCGCCGTTTTTGGGCATCCTTTCCATGACCTACGCATCGGTTGTGCCGCATGAAGCTGTCGAATTTTATGGAGACGACTTCCGCAGCCATCCTGTGGGGACGGGTCCGTTCAAGTTCCAGTACTGGAAGGAAAATGTGAAGTTGGTCTTCCGCAAAAATCCCAACTATTTCGAGCGTGACGAGGCAGGGGAGAGGCTACCTTATATCGATGCCGTTTCCATCAGCTTCCTCATCGATAAGCAAGTGGCGTTCTTGGAGTTTATCAAAGGCAAGTTCGACTTCATGTCGGGTATCGATGCGCGCTATAAGGACGAGTTGCTGACTTATGATGGACAGTTGCGCCAGAAATATGTGGACAAGATAGAATTGATTACAGAGCCTTATCTGAACACGGAGTATTTCTCGTTTTACATCGATCCAAACGACAGCCTTGGCCCCGACCGTGCAAGGGCTATGCGGCAGGCGGTCAACCTTTGTATCGACCGTGAGAAGATGCTGCGTTATCTGCGTAATGGCATCGGTGAGCCTGGCACAGGCGGCATGATCCCTGTGGGTTTGCCTGGACATAAGAACACGATTGGCTACTGCTATGACTTGAAGCGCGCCCAACGTTTGGTGGCGGAAAACCATTTGGAAGGTTATCTGTTGCAACTCTCCACCGTGGCGGATTATGCTGACATCGGCAAGTTTGTTCAGAGTCAGGTGGAGCAGATCGGCCTTCAGTGCAAGATGGAGGTGATGCCGCCCGCCACGATGCGCAGCATGAGGGCCAATGGCAGTATGCCTTTCTTCCGCTCCTCTTGGGTTGCCGACTATCCCGATGCGGAGAACTATCTTTCTTTGTTCACGACCTCCAACTTCGCGCCTTCGGGACCGAATTACTGTCATTACACCAATCCTACGTACGACAAGTTATATGACAAAGCCTTGCTTTGCAACGATTTGGAGCAGCGTGCCCGTTACTACACCGAAATGGACAGCCTGATGATGCAGGACGCCCCCGTGGTGGTGCTGTTTTACGACGAGGTGCTACGTTTCGTCAACAAGCGCGTGAAGGACATGGGCAGCAATCCGACGAATCTGTTGGATTTGCGGAGGGTGCGGATTGAGAATTAAAACAAAAGTCCATCGGAAACCCGATGGACTTTTTTCATCTTAAGCACGAAGTCTTATTTCTTTACAGCCTTGTTGGCAGGAGATCTCTTGGCAGCATTCTGCTTAACCGTGGCTTTGCTGACAGCGGCTTTTTGAACAGACGCGGTCTTCTTGCTGCCAACGGCTTTCTTGGCTTGAGACTTATGTTCTGGTGCTTTTGTGCGCGTAGCCTTCTCGTCAGCAGCCTTTTCTTCGGTTGCTTTCTTAGCTGTTGCTTTCTTGGTTGCCTTCTTGGCTGCTTTCTGGGCTTTCTTGGCTGCAGCCTTATTGGCGGTAGACATTTTCTTTGGCTTAGGCATCTCAGCTGTCGTAGGCACGTTCTTCAGGATGTCGCACATGAAGTCCCAGAACATCTGGACGGTGGCGATTTCGCAACGCTCGTCGGGCGAGTGCACGCCGCGCAGGGTGGGACCGAAACTGATCATGTCCATACCCGGGATCTTGTCGCCGATGAGGCCACACTCCAGTCCGGCGTGGATGGCTCTGACTTTAGGCTCTTTCTTGAAGCGTTTCTTGTAGCAGTTCACTGCGACGTCCAAGATGGCGCTGTTGGGGTTAGGTGCCCAGCCTGGATAGCCGTCGGTGTGCTCCACATCGGCATCGGCGAGGCTCCACACGGCTTCCACCATGTTGGCGATGTCTTGCTTCGACGACTCGATGGAGCTGCGCTGTGAGGTCTGGATGAAGAAATAGCCTTCCTTCTTCTTGCAGGAGGCGAGGTTGGTCGAGGTCTCCACGAAGTTCGGGATGGTCTGCGACATGGCGATGACACCGTGCGGGCAGGCATAGAGGCCGTTCAGCAGGTTGTACTGGGCCATCTCATCGATGACCACGTCGGGCTGCACCTCGGCGACTTCGGCCGTGACTTTCAGTCCAGGTTCGGTCACTTGGTACTCTTGCTTGAAGTGCTTCTCCATGTCCATCACATAGTGCTCGAAGTCTTTCAGGCAGTCGTTTGGGACAAAGGCCACCGCCGTTGCTTCACGGGCGATGGCGTTGCGCAGGTTGCCGCCTTGGAAGTCGTAGAGTTGAAGGTCGAACCAATTGGTGCCTTGCCACAGGATGCGGGTCAGCAGCTTGTTGGCGTTGGCCAGGTTCTTGTTGATGTCGTCGCCGCTGTGGCCGCCTTTGAGGCCGCTCACGGTGATGCGGTAGGCGGTGCTGTCTTCCGGAGCAGGCTCCAGCTCGTACCACACTTTGACGATGGTGTCCATGCCTCCGGCGCAGCCGATGAAGATCTCACCTTCATCCTCACTGTCGAGGTTGAGGAGGATGCGACCTGTGAAGTCTTTCGGGTCGAGTTTCATGGCTCCTGTGAGGCCGGTCTCTTCGTCAACGGTGAAGATGCACTCCAGCGGACCGTGTTCCACCTTCGGGTCGGCGATGACGGCCAAAGCCGCAGCCACGCCGATGCCGTCATCAGCACCGAGGGTGGTGCCGTTGGCATGCAGCCATTCGCCCTTGATGACGGGCTCGATGGGGTCTTTCTCGAAGTCGTGCTTCTTATCGCCGTTCTTCTCGCACACCATGTCCATGTGGGCTTGCAGGATGACGGTCTGACGGTCTTCCATGCCCTTGGTGGCGGGCACGGTCATGATGATGTTGCCACAGTCTTCCTTGACATAGCTGATGTTATGGTCTTTCGCCCATTTTTCGAGGTAAGCCACCATTTGGGCTTCTTTCTTCGACGGACGCGGCACACCGAGGATGCCGTTGAACTCTTTCCAAATGCCTTGCGGCTTAAGTTTTAGGATGTCGTTACTCATAGCTGTTGATTGTTTATTGTTGAAGTGTTTAATTGTTTTCTTGGTCACAAAACTAACAAAACTCGCAAAACCTAATTTTAGGGTTGGGAAAGCGGCCAACTGGCCCGCTTTCCGGCGGCGACACGGTTGTGTAGCCGCCCGCGCTTGTATTAAGGTTTTGCATTGTTTTGTAGGTTTTGTGAATTAACTATTCTTTAGCAGTTTTATTGTTTCTATAGGGTCATCTGATTTAAACACCGCATTGCCGGCCACCAGCACATTTGCTCCAGCCTCAAACAAAGCCTTGGCGTTATGCGTGTTGACACCGCCATCCACTTCGATGAGTGCGGAAGCGTGTTGCTCATTGAGCATCAAACGCAACTTGCGGATTTTTTCGTATGTGCGTTCGATGAATTGCTGTCCGCCGAAGCCCGGGTTGACCGACATGAGGAGCACCACATCCAGGTCGCAGAGGATGTCCTCCAGCACGCTGACGGGTGTGTGGGGGTTGAGCACCACGCCTGCGTGGATGCCGAGGGCCTTGATCTGCTGCACAGCGCGGTGGATATGGTTGCAGGCTTCATAATGGAAGGTGATGATATCGGCACCCGCCTTGGCGAAGGCCTCGAAGTACTTCTCCGGCTCCACGATCATCAGGTGGACATCAAGTGGCTTTTGGGCTTTCTTCTTGATGGCTTGCACCACGGGGATGCCGAAGGAGATGTTGGGCACAAAGCGGCCGTCCATCACGTCGCAGTGGAACCAGTCGGCCTCGCTGCGGTTGACCATCTCGATGTCGGCTTCCAGGTTGAGGAAGTTGGCGGAGAGAAGGGAAGGGGCGATCAAGTTCATAGTTGTTCAGTTTGCAGTTGTCAGTTGTAGGGCTGACACACTGTGGCAGCCGTACAAATTGTTCAATTATTGGTGACAAAGGTAGAGAATATTTTTGAACGATAACAAAAAAAGATGTAGAATTGGTATAATATGTTTTCCATGCTTCTTGCAGTATGTGCAATTTTTGCACATACTGAGGTCTCAATATGGGAGGGGTAATGTGGATTACATAAAAACTAATTTCGCGAAAATAGATTTCGCAGATTATTATTATCTTTGCGGCAGAAAAATAATAAACTATGCCTGCAAACAAAAACGCCGTAACACGCTACTACATCCTCGACAAGTTGTTGGCCAATCGCTATCATCATTATTCTACTGAGGATTTGGTAAGACTTGTCAATGAGGAGTTGGTCGAAATGAATCAAGAGCCTGTCAGTCGTCGAACCATCGAGCTTGACCTTAATTATATAGAAAACGAAGGACCATTTTTGGCGGAGATAGAGCATTACCAGGTTGATGATGTCAGCCAGCGAACCCTCAAAACCATCAAGAAAAGCTGCCACCGCTATGCTGACCCATCGTTTTCCATATTTACGCAGAAACTTACCGATGACGAGAAACACCTGCTTGGAGAAGCCTTCACGCTTCTCGGGCAATTTGACGGCCTGCCCAATCTTGAGGGCTTGGAAAGGCTGAGGGAAAGCCTCAAAATGAAAACCGACCGCCAGATTGTCTCCTTTACCAAGAATCCATTAGAGAACTCCAACATGCTTGGCGAACTTTTCACTTGTATCGCGCAGAAACAGGTTGTTGAATTGCACTACCATCGGTTTGACACGCCTGATGAGGATCGCCATTTGATAGTTCATCCCTATCTGCTTAAAGAATACAATCGCCGTTGGTATCTTATCGTTGCTGCTGACAATGATGGCAAAATACTGTCGTTTGCGCTCGACCGCATTGATAAGTTTGTCCCTTTGCCTTCTCGAAGTTATAAGGAATACGATGGCGACCTCAACGAACGCTTTGAGGACATCATCGGGGTGACGCTCATCGACGGTAACCCTTTGCAGACCATCATGTTCTGGGTGAGTGATTTTTCCAAGGATTATGTGGCCACAAAACCTTTACATGAGTCTCAGCGGCCTTTCAGAGGAGAAAGAGAAAAGGAATTGCGCCAGCAATACCCAATGCTTGAAGGCGGTTACTTTTTCTCCATCGAGTGCATAGATAATTATGAGTTGGAGCGCGAACTTACCTCTTTCGGCAAAGACTTGTTGGTGCTTTCGCCAGCCGACATACAACAAAAGGTGCGCGACCGAGTGGCGGCACAATTCCAAGCTTATCAGGCATTGTAATGGATTTATTTGTATCTTTGCGTTTCACTAACTCTATAGAAAGATGAGTGACAAACCGACATTCGTATCCCGTGACATGATGACTGCCGATGAGGGCTATGTGCAATGGATGGCCGATATCAAGCAGCGTTTCCGCCAAAGCCAAATCAAGGCAGCGGTCCGTGTGAATACTGCCATGCTTGAGTTTTATTGGAGTGTGGGCCGCGATTTGGTGGCACTTCGTGCGGAAGAACGCTGGGGAGCAGGAGTGGTAAAACAATTTGCCCTTGACATGCGCCAAGCATTTCCTGATGAAACTGGCTTTTCGGATACCAATGTAAAGTATATGAAACGATGGTATCTGTTTTATTATGAACGAGTTATAAAAGGTCAACAACCCGTTGACCAAATTGGTTACCAAGCTGGTGACGAATTAGGTGCTGCAATTCGTCAACAGCCTGTTGACGAAAAAGGTCAGCAAGTTGCTGACCTATTAGAGGCAGTTGAAAAAAGCCAACAAGTTGTTGGCCAAATTGAAGATTGTAAAAAAGGTCAGCAAGCTGCTGACCAATTGGAAATGCCTGATATTTTTGGCAGAATACCGTGGTTTCATCACGTCCTCATCATCTCCAAATGCAAAACTCTTGACGAAGCCATTTTCTATATCAATAAGGTGACTGAAGAGGGCTGGAGCCGTAGCCGACTTGAGAGCCAGATAGCTGCCAACCTCTTTGGCATCCAAGGGGCAGCCGTGACCAACTTTGAGCACACACTTCCGGCTCCGCAGAGCCAATTGGCCAAGGAGATACTAAAGGATCCCTATCACTTCGGGTTCCTCTCGATGAGCGAGGAGTACGAGGAGAAGGACTTGGAGGACGCGCTTGTTTCGAATGTCACGCGCTTCTTGATGGAGTTGGGCAAGGGCTTTTCGTATGTGGGGCGACAGATGGAGTTGCAGATGCCTGGTGGACAGACCTTCTTCCCCGATTTGTTGTTCTATCACATCCCGCAGCACCGCTATGTCGTCATTGAACTGAAAGTGGTGAAGTACATCCCCGAGTTTGCCGGAAAGCTGAATTTCTACGTTACCGCCGTTGACGAGTTGCTGCGTGGTGAGGGCGACAACCCCACCGTTGGTCTGATCATCTGCAAATCGACCGACAAGACCGTTGTGGAATGGTCGTTGCGCGACATCAACAAGCCGCTTGGCGTGTCCTCCTACCAGCTTGAACAGGTGGTGGAGCGCACGGTGAGGGAGCTGGAACTGAAAAAAGAAAATCCGCGAAAATAGGTTGCGCGGCAGGGTTGTACTTTTGCAAACGAAAACGAGAGAGAACAGGCAAGGCACTCTCGAAAAACAAATGCTAACGCCTAAAGTTCTTTGAAACGATTGTCACCATAAGCACCCTGAATTAGACCTGCTGTGTGGTTAGCCATACAGCAAAGCCTGCTGCATCGGCAGGCTCATGTGCTCGGCACATGATTCGCAATGTTAGTCCTTGATGGTATTATAATGTCGTGATATTATGTATTATGATATTGTATATTATTGAGTATTACTGTTTCTGAAGTAATGAACGGTGCAAGTGGTGACAATCGTGGAAAAGTGAATAAGTTGAAATAATTGGTATGGCAAAGAAAAAGAACATAACAAAGAAACAGAACCTCAAGAAAAAGCTTGGACAAACCAGTGCTTCAAAGAAAACTGAGGTTTCTGAACCAATTTCATCTGGAACAGAAAAAACCGAGGATGTTCTCTTTGCTATTGAACCTATTGAGGATGATTTGGCTAGAGTGGCTGCGGCTGTTACGGAATTGGAAGATATTGATTCCGCAAAAGTGCCAGATGTGGAAATCATTTCGACCCAAGCCAATGCCCTTTCCAAAATTGATGAATTACCAAAATATGGAGGCAGCCCATTGACTGGTGAAGAGCTCAAACAACAATTGGCAAAGATTGTTGAGTGGTGGCATTCAATGAATGGAATAGATGATTTATGTGTTGTCCTGAATATGGCATTGCAGGCATTGCATGGCATGGATGCAGTAAAAACCACTGTTGGCCGTTTGAAGCTAATGGCTCGCAAAGGCCGTTATGTTACCTTCAAAATACCCAAGAAGAAAAAGGGAGAATTTCGCACCATTGATGCACCGTGCAGTGAACTAAAGAACATCCAGCAAGCGTTGAATTTTGTACTGCAAGAGGTGTATAATCCCAATACTGCTGCGATGGGCTTCGTGAAAGGCAAGTCAGTTGTCACAAACGCCCAAGTCCATCTTGGCCAAAACTATGTTTACAACATTGATCTAAAGGATTTCTTTCCTTCTATTACTTCAGGTCGTGTATTCAAGCGGTTGTTGGTAAAGCCATTCTGTTTGGATGAAAAGGTGGCGAGTTTGATTAGCGACTTATGCTGCTATCAAAAAGGAGATAACAAGGTGCTTCCTCAAGGAGCGCCAACTTCGCCAACCATTACCAATATTATTTGTGAGAAGTTGGATTTCAAACTTACTCGTCTTGCTAAAGCATACGGTTTAAAATATACTCGTTATGCTGATGATATTACTTTCAGTGGCATGAAGAATGTCTTTGCCGAGGATGGTAAGTTTTGCACTTCTTTGCGCAACATTATCGAGAACGAAGAAGGTCTCAAAATCAATTCGGATAAGACGCGCCTTTGTCATCGGGGAATGAGGCAAGAAGTGACCGGCTTGACCGTGAACTCCAAAACAAACGTTTCTCGTAAGTATCTCAAGCAATTGCGTCCATTGATTCATAATTGGGAGGTGAAAGGGTATGACGAAGCACAAGCCATCTTTGCCAAACACTATGCCGAGACCAATACTCGCAACCTTAGATTTAAGGGCGAACATCATATAGAAAACATTATTTCAGGAAAACTCATGTATCTCAAAATGGTAAAGGGTGAAACCGACTCTACGTATAAATCCTATGCCAATAGATTTGAGAAACTATGTAATGAAACGTTTGGGACTGGTTCACAAATAGCCCAAACGCTATTAACGCCAACGATGGATGACGGCAATGTCCTATGCGTTTTGAATGACCTTGCCTCTCTCATCGAAACAAATACTTCAGAATGACTATGGATAACCGGGAAGCCATAATAAAAACAATAGATAAAATCGCTCAACTCTCTAAACAGCCAGGAAATAAGTGGTTGCTTGAAGAGTTTTTCAAGCGTTTTGGCCTCGAAGAGACAGGAAGCAACTCTAAATTGGATGAAATTTATGAGTATTGCATAGAAAAAGTTCTTAATGAACAGGCAAAGGATTTTTACAAAGACATGCCCTTGAAAAGTATCGTTTTACAATTGGAATCGGATTTTGTAAAAATGGAACACGAGAGAAGAAAGAACAATTTTGATGAGTTTGCATTGGCTGTATATCAACAGATTGAATGTTTGACAAATGAAGTATTTCGCTTAACGAATTTGAGAGATTTAGCATCTGAAATGCTTAAGAAGCCTGCATATTTTAGACCAGCCAAACAGGATGATGGGAGATGGGAATTGAAGCGTTTAGGTAATTTTTCAATTGGAAATTATCTATTTGGAAATGAGCGTATGAAAGAGATAGAAACTAACTTTGATAAAGAGTTCCTAAAGTATGCAAATGAAAAAATTGCATGTGTAGAATACTATATTTGTTTTGATGGTAAGTTCCAAGAGTCCGAGAGTTCATATTTTAAATACTACAAAGATTTGTATTATTCTATATATCAATTCCGTAACCTAAATCATAGAGGTGGAGAATCAACGGAGTATCAAAAAAATATCATTAAGAGAATTCGGCCAAAACAAGGATTGTATTATATAAAATTCTATAACGCATTGGAATTTTATGTTTCGAAAATATGCAACAATTTGAGCAATAGTTTACTAATCGAAGTCGAATAAAAAAAGAACGGAATCATGTCTAATAATGGCAAGTATATTATTTCGAATAATGATAGGGTTTTGATGCCTTTTACGATTGCTAACACTTCAAATGACAATCGTATTCTAATACCATTTATGACACCTTCTCATGAAATGGGCATGATGGATCATTGTGGTCAAGTAATCATAGAACCAAAATATGATATTATTTGTAACGATGTATACAAAGAATCTGATTTAATTGTGGTTGGCAAATTATATCCATATGGTTATGTTAGGAAGGGTGGTAGTGTTGCTTCTTATGTTGCTTATCGTTATGGAGTAGTGGATACACGAGGAAACATTGTAATAGAATTGGAATATAGACATGTTTTACTTGGTATAGATTGCGATAGAATAACTGTTCAATCTTTTGATTATAATAGTTATTGTGTTTATGATACAAAAGGAAACACGATAATTCCTTATCATAGATACATGTATATTGATGGTTTTGACAGAGGATTGGCTAGAGTTAAGAACAATTATTGGGGAATTATCAATGCTGAAGGAGAGGAAGTTCTACCTTTAACTTATCCTGTGATTTGGAATTTCTATAATAAGAATCGTCTTTCTACTTATGTGGAAAAAGAGCGAATTGGGGAAAACATATGTTTTCACGACCTTGACCCATCAATTCCTTATCCTCCAGATTATCATAAATCCTCTAAAAGTAAGGAATACAATAACAAAGAAGGCTATGGACAATCATATGGGGAGTTTGCAGGCTCATATGCGCAAGATGTTATGGGGTATAGTGATGATGTTATCAATGATGCTTTTGAAGGAGACCCTGACAATTATTGGAATATTGATTAATCAATGACCAAACATACAGACATAGTATTTAGAAAATGATAGTATCGAGCAATTCTCTAGCATAGTCCAATTTATCTTTTGCAACGTAATTAAACAAACAGATGAAAAACCATGTACCAGCTATAGAAAGTAGACACGGAAAATAATTTTTATTGATTAATATTTTCCAAAGTAGACACGGGCGTTGTTTTTGGCCCGAATCGGTTTACAAAAGTAGACATAATTTCGTTTTTTGTCGTGTTTTCTTTTCCAA
>JAGBQJ010000045.1 GCA_017632935.1 Bacteroidales bacterium
GGCGTCTATACCGCTGCCGTGTTCCAGAAGATGATGAACCAAGAGCACACCTTGTTAGGTAAGAAAGTCCTCACTGTGGGTGCAGGCAACATCGGCTACCTGACCTCCTACCAAGGCATGCAGGCTGGTGCCACCATCAAAGCCATCATCGAGGCCATGCCTCGCGAGGGCGGCTTCCCTGTGCAGGCTAACCGTGTGCGCCGTCTCGGTATCCCGATCATGACAGGCTACACCCTTGTGCGCGCCATCCCGAATAAGGAGCATACTGGCATCACTGGGGCGGTCATCGCCAAATGCGAGAACTTCAAGGCCATCCCTGGCACCGAACAAATCATTGACGACATCGACATCATCAACATCTGCACAGGTTTGATCCCCGACAGCCAACTGCTCGTCAAGGGCCGTGAGGTCTTCGGACTCAACACCTACGGTGCCGGCGACGCCATCCGTATCGGCGAAGGCACCAGCGCCGTGCTGCGCGGTAAACAGGTCGCTTACGAGGTGGCACAAGCCATCGGCGTGCGTTTCAACTATGACGATTATCTTGAGATTTCGAGACAATATATCGACTCACAACAGCATCCTGTCCGGATCCTAGACAAGCCCAACCTGCCCACACCCGAACGCATGCAACTCAAGGCCTTCGTGCAGGCCGACTGCCTCTATGGCTTCGCTTGCAACCCCTGTTCGTTCAGCTGCCCGCAAGGCGCCATCAGCAAGCCTTCGACCAACACCGTGCCCACGATCGACTACGACAAGTGCATCGGTTGCATGCTGTGCGTCTCCAGCTGTCCGGGTCTGGCCATCTTCGGCTATGACGTAAAGAAATCCACCTGTTTCCTCCCCATCGAATACGAAGCCGAAGAAGGTGCGGAAGTATATCTCGTCGACAACGACGGCCAAAAGATCGGTGAAGGTGTCATCGAGAAAATCCTCAAGAAGTCGAACAAGACCAACGTGGCCAGGGTGAAAGCCCGTTCCTCACGCCCCTCTGGAGAGGCAAGCATGGTGTTCGAACTGACGGATGTGAAGGGCTTTATCTTGAAAGACCGTTACAACGCCAACAAGGAACTCACCACGCCCCTTTCCCAAAACAAAGGTGCCAAAGACGATGCCGAGACCTACGTCTGCCACTGCGAGGACATTAAACTCGACCGCGTGTTGCGCGTCATCGGCAGCCGAAAGACCATCTCCGTGGATGAGTTGAAGCACATCACCCGTATGGGTATGGGTCCCTGCCGCGGTAAGCGCTGCATCCCTCGTGCCCGTCAGATCTTGCGTTCCTACGGTATCGAGTTGGTCGGCGACGCCACGCCGCGCGCCCCGTTGTCGAACCAGGTCAGCCTCGGCGACCTCTACAACCCGCACACCAAAGAGGTCTTTGTCTTCCCCGAAATGAACGACGTGAAGAAAGAACAGGTTGAGGTGTTCATCGCCGGTGGCGGTATCGCGGGTAGCGCCCTCTTCCGTTACTTCTCGGAAGCCGGCAAGAAGCCAGTGATGATCAACTACAGCCGTGGTGCCTCATGGCGTTGCATCGGTGGCGGCCGTCCGGCCTTCTCCAACCCCGACATCGCCGACATCGCCGTGCACAACCACGAGATCTTCAAGAACATGCAGAAAGAGCACAACATCAACTACCACCTGACGCACTACGTCAACCTGGTACACGATGAAGCCACCTACAAGTCACTCGACGCCTCACGCGCCTGGAGCGATGCCTACATGATCGAGCGCAAGGATTTCAAGAAGGAAATCTCACCCCTGTGGGATGACAGCAAGGACACTTACAGCCATGCCTTGATTACCCGCGACTGCTGGCAGGCCACACCTGGCCGTGTCATCGACTACATCCGTTGGATCGGCGTGCAGAACGGCGGCCGTTACTTCGAGGATTGCGAGTTGCTCCACGTGCAGAAGGTCGGCGGACACTATGTCACCTTGGTACGCACGCACGAAGGCGAGTTCATCGAGTACACCTGCGACCACTTCGTCAACGCGATGGGCTGGGGTGCTGAGAAGTTCAACGACATGCTCGGCCTCGACACGGGATTGTATCCTGTGAAGCACCAGGCCTTCATCACACGCCGTCTGCCCATGATGGGACCCAATGGCGGTCCGTTGGACATGATCATCGACCGTCGTCACTACAAGGGCTTCAGCGCCGTCTACGGACAGCAGTGGGCCCACACCGGCCAGATCATCGGCTGCGCCTCGCCTGACACCGATGCTTATGAAGCACGTCAGAACATCAAGTACAACAGCAAGGAGTTCTTGGAGATTGTCTCCGAAGTCTTCGCCGAGTGGATTCCCAACTTGGGCGAGGTGAGCTTCTTGGCTTGCTGGGCTGGTCGTTACACCGAGCCGCGTTACATCGTCGACCCGGAGGTCGGTATCCTCACCGGCTTGCGTGGCCACGGCTTCATGCTCGGCCAATACCTCGCCAAGTTGTATGTGGACAAGTACCTCGGCAAGGAGGTCCCTGGCTACATGAAGGATTTGGCTTTGAGTGGCAAGGGGTTGAGCGAGAACGCATTCAAATAAATGCAGAATTAAGAATGCAGAATGCAGAATTGGGCTGTCGCGGTTTGCGGCAGCCCTTTGTTTGTGTTTGAGACAAATAAAAAACGCCCAAGAAACACTTCTCGGGCGTTTTGTGTTTTATAAGTTTCAATTACCACTCGATACCTATGCGTAAAGATACGCCGGAAGGGCTGATATATCTATTATCATTGATGTAGTGCCCATCGGCGTTGTAGTAGCCATATTCTTTAATCTTGTCGTAATAAGTACCGGCCACCATGGCGCTGACGGCGAAGTCGCGCTTGGAGGCGAAACGTACGCCGAAGGCGAGGTCGCCATAAGCGCCCAATCCGTCGCCGACGTATGAACCAAGACGCAGGCTGATGATGGGGCTCACCACCCTGGTGTTGTTGAACTGGTAACGCAAATTGGTGTAGAAAGGCACCAAAGCGCGGTCTTCGTTGAAATCGACACCCAAACCGATACCGGCATAGATATGTCCATTGAAATAAAAGCCGTGGGTTGTAGACAGACTGATGTTGTTGGGCATGTTTTTGTCGAAATGCCAGGTGTTCCCTTGTTCGATGAAGCCTTGGTAGCCACTGGGGACACGAACCTTGGCAGGGTTGGGAACATCCTTTTCTTGTGCGAACATACTCGTTGCCATAAGCAGCATAACGAGCGATAAGATTACTTTCTTCATTGTTGGTAGTTTTTTTGGTTAATAAACAAGTTTATCAAACTTCGTTTTCAATTTCGCAGTAATAACGCGAGATGGGATAAATTATTGCTCGGGCTCCAAAGGAACAAACAATTCCATTCGGATGGCATCCCCGTTTTTCAACACTCCACGAAGAATAAAGGTGATGCCGTCCTCTTTTTCCACAAACTCCATCCAACCGCTCTCAAAAGGCGATTCGTCGGGATAGGATGTTTGAGGATCCATATTGGTTTCGGCAATAGCTCCCGATATCTCGTCAGGTGAGGAATGCCATTCCAAGCGGTTGCCAAAATCGAAGGAAAGCGGAATGTCCGACTTCTTGGTTAAGTCAACGGTATGGCCCAACAAAACACTAGGAATACCATAAAAATGGAAACGCATCAGAGGGCCGAAGAAATCCATTTCGGACTCTGTCACGATATCGAATTCGTCTTGACACGACTCAATGGGGCTGACGCTCATCTTATAGTTGGTAGTATTATAGATAAGCTCGTTCTGTTTAGGAGCAATATTGCGCCGTTTCACAGGTTCTTTCACACAGGAACCCAAAGTTGCCAAAGCAAGCAGCAACAGCATAATTTTCAATGTGTTTTTCATGGCTTTAAGGTTTTACAAATGAATTTCATAACCTACCGAGAAAGGTAATCCGATGAATGACAGGCATGTCCAATGCTCTTCTGCATGGCCCACCTTATAGGTAATCCTATCATGACCCATCATGAATTGCAGTCCCAATCGTAATCGACTGTTTTCCGTCAATTTGATTCGACCTCCGATTTCCGACATGCCACCGAAGCCGAAATGCTCGTATGTCCGCGCATCAAGCCATGGATTGACAGCACGTTCGACATAGGGACCGGCATTCACATAAAACCATTTGTAACTGAATTCGATGCGGACAGGCAGACGGAAATAATTGTTGAAACCAGTGCCAGGCACGCCGTCTTCCCAATTCTCGGGCTTGTCCGAATTGGTTCTCCTATATTGGTAGTCAATGCCGCCCAACAAAGACCAATGCTCGTTGAAATCATATTTGGCATCCACGCCCAAGTCGCCGTGAAACTTGCTCTCATAAGGCCCATACAGGAAATCGATGGAGCCAGCCACTTTTGCGTAGGGAATCAACGACCATCCCTTTGTGTTTTGAGCCGATGCCGACAACACGCAGCATAACAGACTCACAATCAATGCTATTCTTTTCATAATGCTATGATTTTTGCATGACAATTAAAAAAGCCACAATTACCGTACCACAAATTTCCGCGTAACATTCCCCACGCTGATGAAATACATGCCTTGGGGCAAATCCGACACATCAATCTGCTGGGTTTCAGCTGTGATGGTGCCTGTGAGGACGGTTTGGCCCATGAGGTTGGTGATGCGATACGTTTGGTCTGGTTGAGACGCGATTAATCGCGTCTCAACAAACAAAACGCTGTGGGTCGGATTGGGATAAACCATAAAGACCCCTGAGCCTGTCGAAGGGCCGTCTTCCTCGATGCCGTGCAATTCATTGTAGATAGCATCACAATCACTGTTGCCCATTTTGAAAACCAGTTCGTCATTCTTCCAGCAGCAACGTATGCCCTCCACGCTGTATTCTTCGCCTCGGGTCATCAACCTTTCGGGGAAGAAACTCGTCATGTGACCAATGCCACATACAACAGTGCCACTGAAAACACCTTCTTCATCGCTAACTGTCAGTGCTTTATAAGGTATTCCATAGTAAACGAATTCACTCACCGCGTCTACATGCAAGGTGATACTTTCCTCGCTCACGCTGACTTCCCACTCATCGCCTTCCTCTGCGTTGAAATCATACAACACGGTAAATTCCTCCAAATCCTTGTTCCACCAATACAACACGTCATCCACTTCATACACATATTCCCATGTCACTTCGGTGTGCTGGCTCTTATCGTATAAGGTATTGGTGCGAATGATGATGACCACCGTCTTGTCGTTTATTGTCGTATCAGCAGCACATTCCAGATGTTGGTAAGTGATACTGCCGTTTTCGTTTTGGATTTCGTAGTACCATTCCGTGTTTAAGGCAGGCCCGTCTGTCATTTCGATGAAATTGGTGAACTCATTCCAATAAGGTGCACTTGTATAAGCTTCATGGCTTCCGTATGGAATGTAAACCGGGATGTCTTTGTCGGTGTATTTGAAGGTTGTGCTTTCCAATTCAGGAGGAACACTGGCATAGCAAGTGATGCTTTGCAAATGCTCACAACCGCTGAATGCTTCATCGCCGATACTCACGACAGTGGAGGGTATCGTTACGCTCGTCAAAACGCAACGATAAAAGGTGTTGTCACCAATGGTGTCTATTCCTTCGGGAATGACCAAACCACCGTCAACTGTTCCACTATAGGCAAAAGCCCATTTCCCGATATGAGTTACCGTTGGAGGAATTACAGACTGCGCCAGGGTGTTTTGAAAAAGAGCGTTATCGCCGATATAAGTCAAAGAATCAGGCAATGTGAGGGGATCGAAACCGGAAACATCAAAAGCAAAATCATCGAGTATCTTGACCGAGTTAGGGATGACAAGAGGCTGAGGCCCTTGGGCCCAAGCAGCCATATAGAAAGCAAGACATCCGATTTCCACCACGTCCTCAGGAATGATGGTGTTTTTCGTGCCAAGAATCAAGATTTTCGAATTGCGTTCAATCAAGGCGTTGTTCTCTACATAATAAGTGGGGTTGGCTTCATCGACGTGGATGGACTCCAATCTAGAGCCGCAGCACAAACCTTGGTAGCCAATGTAGGTCACCGATGCCGGAATATCATAACTTGTGATGCGTCTGTTTGCGGCGAAAGTCCTCTCCTCTATTCTCGTAACGCCCTGAGGAATCGTAATGGGGCCCGTCAAATACTCGAGCCACCAAAACGCGCCATATCCCATCGATTCAAGGTTTTGGGGAAGTGTCAGGCTACCCGTAACGCCAGAGCAGCCATAGAAAGCCACACTGCCGATGCTACGGATGTTGTCGGGTAGGACTATGCTGCCCGTTATGCCGCTGCAATTATAAAAAGTGCTATCCCCAATGGCTACGATGTCGTAAATAGTGCCGTCGTGTTCAACCGTTTCGGGGAAAATGACATCTCCCTGAGGACGAGGATAGTTTCCCCAACCGCCCCTTGTAGGAGGAACCAAAGCCACTTCCTGGGCTTCCACATCAGTAATTTTGTAATAAAGTGTCTGCCCCGACTCACAAGTTGCCGAGAAGTCAAAATTGGATTGTGCGATAACACTTAAATTGATGGCGACTATGGCCGTGATGATTAAAAACAACTTTTTCATAGGTCTAATTATTTGATTGTTATTACTTTGTATTTCTATTTTTGTCACAAAACCAACAAAACCTTCAAAACCCTTTTTGCAGAGAGGGGAAAGCGGCCTCTCATTCCGAACTTGATTCGGAACGGCCCGCTTTCCGGCGGCAACGCGGTTGCGTGCCGCCACACGCTTTTCTTTGGTCTTGTTCATTGTTTTGCAAGTTTTGTATGTTTTGTGATTAAACCGCATTGACAATTTCCTCAAAGGTCCGTGTGTCGTCCGTGAGGTTCATCTTCATCTGCTTGATGCGGGTCTTGCGGCGGTAGTACGACTCGGTCTGGGTGTCCAAGAGGATGGAAATCACTTGGTTGGAGAAGCCGTTCTTCGAGAGGCAGCAGATGCGCACATCCCACTTGCCGAGTTTGGGATAGAGTTCCAAGAGGCGCTGCGAGAAGCCGTCGTACACCAAGTCGGTGAGGCTGATGAAGTCGGCCCAGTCGTCGTCGCTGAGGGCGAAGTTCATCGTGTCGACAGTCACCTGCTCGCCGAGGCTTTGCGCAGTGGTGTAGACCTTGTTACGGCTCATGATTTTGCTCGTCATCAGCAGGTCTTTTTGCGAGAGCGTCTGACGGTCGCGGCGCAGGTCGTCGTTGGTGCGGATGAGGTTTTCCATGTCGCTCACCAACTCGTGAATGCGGTTTTGGTCGCGCTCCACCTGGCTGCGAAACTGCTCCACGGCCAATTTGTGGTCGCTCACCTTCTTCCTCACTATCAGCACGATGACCAACAATGCAATCACCGCTGCGGCGATGATGAGCCACAGCTTCAGGCTGCGGTTGCGGAGCAAGCTCTCCATCTCGCTCTTTTGGGCCTTCAGTTCATACTCGGCCTTGAGGCGTTGCAGGTTGTCGGAGGCATGCTCCTTGTCAACCTGCATCATGTATTGCGTGAAGAGGTCTTGGTATTCCATGGCCTGTTCAAGATGGCCTTCGTTGTAGGCGATGGCGTAGAGCGTTTGGTACACCGACATCTTCAGCCCGGCACGCTCGCTGCGGAGGGCGGCTTCGAGGTAAGGCTTAGCTTCGGCGTAGTTGTCTGTGTAGTAATATAATACACCCATCGTCATGTTGGCGATGTCGGTGTTGTTGTCGTCAAGCTCGCCCTCCAAGGCGCGGCGAACGCAAGTCATGGCTTCGGGATAATTGCCCACGGGCAGGTAGTAGTCGCGGCCCATCTCAAGGTAGATGTCGCTCTGCATGGCCTTATCGTTTAATAAGGTGGCGATGCTAAAGGCCGTGTCGTAGTAGTGCTTGGCTTGGGCGAACTGTTCCAGCGACTTCGCCACGCGACCACAGTTGCGCATCGTGGTCATCACGGCAGTGGAGTCGTCGATTTGGCGGAAGCACTCGATGGCTTCGCAGTGCATCTTGAGGGCATCATCGAAGAGACCGTGTTTGTTGTACATCGCGCCGAGATTGTCTTTGAGTTGACCTTCGAGACGGAGATTTTCTGTGGTTGGCTCGCAGCCTTGCATCAGCGTGAGGGCTTGCATGAAACGCTCAGCGGCCTCCTCCGAGAGGCGCTGCTGGCGCAGTTCGGTACCTTCTTCATATAAGGCACGGGCCTGCTGCAGGCGTTTGGCGGGAGTGTCGCACGAGGACAGCATCACGCCGAGGGCGAGGATCGTCAGGATGAGTGATTTTAGTGTTGCTTTCATAGGCGTTCTATTTTGACTCGGGACTTCGAGACGCGGGACGCGAGACGGCCCTTCGACAGGCCAGGGACCTTGTCCCATGTCTCGCAGTCTCGTGTCTCGTGTCTGAAACACATCGCAAAAATATACAGAAAAAACGCTTGTCAAGAGGTTTTTGGGGAGCCTCTCGGTTTTGTCCATGCTTTTTTGGATTGTACAAATTTATTTTATTGTAAATCAACGATATAATTTGGGTATGGACAAAATTTTGTCCCTATGATTTTTTGGAAATTCCAGCCTATTTTACCATCATCGAGGAAGGAATTATCTTATCCACCACTACAAATTCACCCTGAATATGATAAATGATATTCCATTTACGGTTTTCGGTTATCAATCTTCGCGCTTGAGGGTGATACTTCTTCGCCACTTTCCATTTCGATAGTTGCATCTTATCCGCTAAATAAGACAGTTGCTCGATTTCGGCAAGAAGGTTTTGGGTGTATTGTATGGCCAAATCTCTACTCCCAACGGTCACAACGAATTGTTTGATGTTTTCAATGTCATCATACACTTCTTGTTTCACATTGAGTTTGTAATTATTCATAGTATGAAACTACAGACTTCAACAATGCCTCTTTGAACTCTTCAAAAGAAACGCACCCTGGCAAAACATCTGAAGAAGCATCACGATTTTTCTCGCGACGGACGCTCTGAGAGGCAGGAAAACTTCCTATATATGCCACACTCGGCTCACTTGCCATAGTGACAGGGTTGTTGGTATCGTAATCCTTTTTGGCCATAATGGGTTTGATTATGTTGCAAAAATAATCAATCTTTTTTGATTACACAAAATATGTTACATAAAATGTGTAACACAAAATATGAAATCAAAAAAAAGGACACCGCCCAAAGACAATGTCCTTAACCATTCTCAAATTCTTGATAAAATTACTCCTTGGTATTCCTCTCCTTGACAATCTCCTCCTGCCTGTCTCTCGGCATCGACATGTATTGGTGGAACTCCATCGAGTAGTTGGCGCGGCCCGAGGAGAGGTTGCGCAAGGCGGTGGCATAGCCAAACATCTCCATCAGCGGGACGAAGGCATCCAGCTTCTGCGAGCCTTTGCGGAAACGACGCATGGCCTCGATGCGGCCACGGCGCTTGTTGAGGTCGCCAGTCACATTGCCGATGTAGTCGTCGGGTGTGTTGATCTCCACCTTCATCACAGGCTCAAGCAGCACGGGGCTGGCTTTCATGAAGGCCTGCTTGAAGCACATCTGGGCGCAGAGTTGGAAGGCCATGTCGCTGGAGTCGACGGGGTGCGAACTGCCGTCCACGAGGACGCACTTCACATCCACGACGGGATAACCCGCGAAAGGACCTTTGTTCATGGCCGCGGCCAGACCTTTCTGCACCGAGGGGATGTATTCCTTCGGAATCACGCCGCCCTTGGTGATATCGACAAACTCGAAGCCGCCGCCAGGGTTAGGCTCGAAGCGGATGACGGTGTGGGCAAACTGGCCCTTGCCGCCGGTCTGCTTCACGAAGCGATAGTTGCATTCGAATGGTGCGGTGATGGTCTCACGGAACGACACCGAAGGTGCGCCCACCGTGACCGGCACCTTGAATTCTTCCTTCAGGCGATCCACGATGATCTCCAGATGCAACTCACCCATGCCTGCGATGATGGTCTCTTCCGTCTCCTCATCGAAGTGAGCGTGGAACGATGGGTCTTCGTTGCAGAGTTTGGCCAAGGCCTCGCCGAGTTTGTTGCGGTTCTTCTTGTCGTCGAGGTTGACCTTCATCTCGATAACCGCAGGCGGTATGTTGATGGATTCCAATAAGATAGGTTGTTCCTCATCACAAAGCGTGTCACCCGTCTTGGTGTATTTCATGCCCACGAGCGCCACAATTTCGCCCGCGCTGGCCTCGTTAATTTCCTCGCGTTCCTTCGCCTTGATGCGGAAGATACGGCCAACACGCTCGCTCTTCATCTTGTTGGTATTGTAGACACTCATGCCGTTGGTCAGCTTACCGCTGAAGATACGGATGAAGGTCTGCTGGCCCACATACGGGTCGTTGATGAGCTTGAAGGCCAAGGCCGAGAAAGGCTCATTCTCAGAGGGGTTGCGCCGATAGGTCTTCTCCTCGTTGGCGGGGTCGTGCGCGATGACAGCACCCAGGTCGTTGGGCGAAGGTAGGTAGTCGACAATGGCGTCCAAAAGGAGTTGGATACCTTTATTCTTATAGGCAGCACCGCAAAGCACCGGCACCATCATCAGTTTGATAGTGGCTTGACGGATGGCGGCCATCAGCTTGTCGGTCGGGATTTCGGCATCCTCGAGATAGAGCTCGGCGATTTCATCATCGAGGTCGGCGACCTTTTCGATGAGATTACGACGGGCTTCCTGAGCCTGCTCCATCATGTTTTCAGGGATAGGGCCGACGATGCGTTCCTTCTCGACGAAACGCACCGAGTTCATCTGCACTAAGTCTACCATGCCCTCAAAGGTAGTTTCCGCTCCGATGGGCAGATGCAGGGGCACAGCATTGGCACCCAAGTATTTATGCATCTGGTTGACCACCTCTTGAAAGTCGGCACCCGTGCGATCCATCTTGTTGACGAAGGCGATACGCGGCACACGGTATTTGTCGGCTTGGTTCCACACCGTCTCCGACTGCGGCTCCACGCCACCCACGGCGCAAAACACCGCCACCATGCCGTCGATGACGCGCAGCGAGCGTTCCACCTCAACGGTGAAGTCGACGTGACCGGGAGTATCGATAAGGTTAATCTGATAGCCGTTCCAATGTGCAGTGATGGCTGCCGAAGCGATTGTGATGCCGCGCTCCTGCTCTTGTTTCATAAAATCCATGGTGGCTTGTCCATCATGCGTCTCACCCACCTTACGGTTGACACCCGTAAAGAACAGGATGCGTTCCGAAACCGTAGTCTTACCAGCATCGATATGCGCGGCGATACCGATGTTTCTCAGTTTTGAAATGTTTAAACTCATTGTTTTATCTGATTTTCAATTATTTACAAACACAAATCAGGCTTCTGATTCGGGCTGCAAAGGTAGGAAAAAAACAGCACATTTACTTTACAAATCGTCCGACTTTCTTCAAACCGTTACTATCAGTGCCTTCAACAAGATATGTTCCTGCTACCCATTCGGAAACATTTAATCGGACTTCTGAAGTCCCGTCAGCAGAAATCGACTCGACAAGTTGGCCTAAAGCATTGTAAACTTTGATGGTTTTCATGCCTTCCGCTTCAATCGTGATGATGGGCGAGGCGGGATTAGGATAGATCTTCAAGGAATCCGTTTGGCTTTGATGATCAGCGATGCCAACAGGATCAAAATGGTCGTTGCCGTCGGTAAGCCATTCGAGGCTGAAGTTGTAGAACACCGTCGAATAGCCCGAAGCGCCTGCATAAGCCTCCTCCACGTAGAGTCCGACAGTGCCGTCAGGTAGGACGCAGAGCGAGGAATAGGCCGAGCTATAGGGCACGATGCATTTCTTCACCGGCCAAGTCTGGCCTTCGTCGTAACTCACATAGACCGTCACATCAGTGCGCGAGTTGCCGTAAGGCACAGAATGGAGCAGTCGGTTCTTGTCGTGGCCTTGATTTTCGGAGGTGTAACGGATCATATCACCATTGCAGGCAGGCGCTGTGATGTCGTACCAAGTGGAAGTGGTGGGCTGCCAAGTCTCGCCGCCATCCTCGGAGATGTTGTACCAGCGGTTGCCCGCGTGGCGAATGCTCATCAGGATGCGACCATCGACGAGCTCAGTCACCTTGGCCTCATCGCCCGAGGTGGAAGCCCGACCCGACACATGCCAGGTCTGGCCGTTGTCGTCGGAATAAACGGCGTGGTTGTAAAGCACCTGAGCCGTAGTCTCACGGATGGCAGCCACGAACATGATGCGACCAGTGGACGTGCGTAATCCATTGCCCGATCCAAAGAATGAGGCGCGCCATGTGCGCTGTTCGGGGATGATGCAGTTGTCGCCAAAGATGAAGTTGGTGATGTCTTCGGGTTCCGTCCAAGTCTGGCCGTTGTCGTAACTCTTACAGATATAGGTCCGAATGGGATTCGACGGGGTGGAGTACCACAAGCCAGGACCACCTACAAAGCCCGCAATGAGGCCGTTGTCGTCGTTGCTCCATGCCAAGGCGCAGTCGCCGAAGCCATGGTTGACGCCCGTGCCCAAAGCAATCGTGTAAGGCTCACTCCAAGTGTGACCGCCATCGGTGCTGCGGTTGCAGACAATGTCGATGTCCTCGGGCAGGTCACCTTCGTTGAATTTGCGCTTGTCGGTGGCCACTACGATGCTTCCGTCCTTCGCCGTGATGACCGCAGGGATGCGGTAATTCGTTGAATTATAGTCTCCCGGCTGCAACAACAAGGTGTGAGCAAGGATGATTTCACGGCTGCCAGAGGGCGAAGGATCAGCCAACTCATAAGTCTCTTCCGTCGTTGTAATCGACTTCAATGAAGCATCAATCATGTTGCCTTCGGTAGCATTGTCGGCCACATGAGCCACGACCCAGAGGTAGTTGGTGCCAGTAAAGAGGTTACCTTCAAGGTTGCAGGTCAAGTCACCCGAAGCCGGTTCTATGCTACCAAGCAAAGTGGCACTCTGAGGACGGCGCTCATCGAAAGCATTGACCGTACCCGTGGAATACACTTTTATCTCCTTAACATCACTCAAATCCGTTGTCCCTTCAAGGTTGAGCACCAAGGATTGTAAGGCGGCCACAGCATTGTCGCCTCCAAATGAAACCGCTGCTTTCAGCAGCACATCATTGGCGTTGCCGCGACCTGCCTTGCGGGTATCTTGGGTCAAGGTGACATTCAAGATTTCGGCACCGCCGAAGTTGAAATTCACCATTTGCGCATTGTGGCCATGACCTGAAATGTCAGCCAGCATGTTGTCGTCAATCCAAACTGTTGAGAAATCGTAGGCTGCTTTTAAATAATTTGCCATACCAGGATGCAGATCATACAAATCATCCGCACTCATGTCAACACTAATCTCATCAGCATCCAATGCCAATTGGTAGAACCTCACATTGCCGAACGAGCCATTGCAGAAATTAGTTGGCTGTCCACCGCTGTTGCCTGCCCCTATAAACAAGTCGTGCGTATTGGTTACAGCCCAATCGTTCACTGCCGCGGCCCAACTGCTGTTGGTCTCACCGTTGTGGTAAATGCGGATTTCGTTATTTGTGCGGTCCACGACGAGGGCAAAGTGCATCCACTCCCCTGCCGGCACTGTGACACCCGTATAGATCGACAAGGCGTGACCCGATGTGGCTGTTGGCGTGTTGAGGCCCAACGACTGACCCACACTCCCCGTGCCAAAGAACTCATAACCCGAGCGTTCGCTGCCCGCACCTTGCACCGACATATCGCGCTTGCACACATAACGCGGAAAACTAGTGTAGGTCTCGTTGCGCACCCATCCCGTGACGGTGAAGCTTTGGCCAGCTGAGATGTTGAAGTCTTCGTGATGCGGGATGACCATGTACTGGTCGGTGCCGTTGAAAGTGAGGTAATGGCCAGGTTGCGCGAAAGCGGATGTCATAACCATTAGCAAGGCAACAAGGGTAAAGAGTTTCTTCATGGTGAAAGGCGTTATCGGTTAAACAACAGATTATTGCGTGCAAAACTAACAAACTTTCAAATAATAAACAACAATTTCCTATTTTTGCCTCACGAATTATGCCTGACACGATTAACATACGCAAAGGACTTGACATCCCCATCAGCGGAGCTGCTGAGTTACGCCTCACCGATGCGCGGAGCATCACTACTTATGCCGTGAAGCCTATTGATTTCGTTGGACTCACACCGCATTTGGTTGTCGAGGAAGGCGATGTCGTGCAAGCAGGCGATGCCTTGTTTGTGGACAAGCACGACGAACGCATTCGCTTCACATCACCTGTCGATGGCCATGTGAAAGCCATTGTTAGGGGCGAGAAACGGAAGCTTTTGGAGGTGGTGGTCGAGGCGGATTTCAAATCCGCAGGCTCGACTGGCTCGGATTGCAAATCCTCGCCAACATCACCTTTGCAGACTGCCGATGAAATCAAGGAAGCCATGCTGCAATGTGGTCTTTGGACCATGCTGCGGCGACGACCTTTCGGCACCGTCGCCAACCCCGATGATACACCCAAGGCCATCTTCGTCACTGCTTTTAGCAGTGCACCTTTGGCGCCTGACTATGACTTTGTCATGCAAGGCAAAGAAGAGGCTTTAAAAAAAGGCCTTGAGGCGTTGACGCATTTGACGGATGGCAAAGTCCACATTTGCTTCCGTCCCAACCAACGCCTCGCTCATACAATTAAACAATTCAACAATCAACAATTCAACATCCATTTCATCAAGGGTCCCCACCCGTCGGGAAACATCGGCACACAAATCGCCCACATCGACCCTATTAATAAAGGTGAGGTCGTTTGGACGATGAACATCCAAGATGTGGCCATATTGGGCGAATTGGTTTCCACGGGCGTTTACAACCCCGAAAAGGTCATCGCCGTGGCCGGACCCAACATCAGAAATCCGCATTATTACCGTATCAAGGCTGATGCTTGCTTATCGGAAATCATTAAGGGTCAATTGCCTAACAACAATTATCCCAAAATGGACGCCGATGATACCGCCAAGGCAAACCGCATCATCTCGGGTGACATTTTGAGCGGTACACAAATCGCAGCTGACGGTTTCATTGGTGCATACGACGACCTCGTGAGCATCCTTCCCGAAGGCGACAACTACGACTTCATGGGTTGGCTGATGCCAGGCTTAAGGAAGTTCAGCTTCTCGCGAACCTTCCTCAGCGGCTTTCTGCCAAAGAGCACCTTCAAACCCATGGGAATAGATCTACCACGCTTCGAAAGCCTTTGGAAATTTGACACCAACACCCATGGCGACGAGCGTCCCTTGGTTTTCACGGGCAACTTCGAACGGGTCTTCCCCTTCGACATCTACCCCACCCAACTTATCAAGGCCTGCATCGTCGGCGACATCGAGCTGATGGAGAACCTGGGCATCTATGAGGTAGAGCCCGAGGACTTTGCCCTCTGCGAGTTCATCGACACATCCAAAACCGACATCCAGGCAATCATCCGCGAGGCGTTGGAGAAACTGAGAAAGGAGGCCGTGTGATGTTCAACAACCTGCGTCGTTTCATCGATAAGATCAAGCCGAACTTCACGGAAGGCGGCAAATTCCCATGGCTCAAGAGCACTTTTGAAGCCTTTGAGACCTTTGCTTTCACGCCGAATCGTGTTACCAAGCGCGGCTGCCATGTACGCGATGCCGTCGACCTGAAACGCGCCATGATTGTGGTGGTCATCGCCCTCGCTCCTGCCATGCTCTTCGGCATGTGGAACATCGGCTACCAAACCTCGTTGCATGCTTCGGATTGGCCTTATGAGCTGGGTACTGCGGCCAGTTGGTGGTACTGCCTCTGGTTCGGATTTCTAAGGATGCTACCCATGTTGGCAGTGTCGTATATCGTCGGTTTGGGCATCGAATTCACCTTTGCCCAGATACGGCATCATGAGGTAAACGAAGGTTTTTTAGTCACGGGATTCCTCATCCCGATGATTGTGCCGGTCACCACGCCTTTATGGCAACTGGCCCTCGCCACCGCCTTTGCCGTCATCATCGGCAAGGAGGTCTTCGGCGGCACGGGAATGAACTTCCTCAACCCCGCCCTGGTGGCGCGCGCCTTCCTGTTCTTCGCCTACCCCACTCGTATGTCAGGCGACAGCGTATGGATTGCCGCCGACCTTTGGGGCACCGATGCCATCTCAAGCGCCACGCCTTTGGCGGAACTGGCGGCAGGAATACGGCCTTCGGCATCTGCTTTGGATTTGTTGATTGGTACCATCCCAGGGTCGACCTGTGAAACATCGGTGATTGCCATATTGTTGGGCGTCATTATATTATTGTTAACGGGCATCGCCAGTTGGCGTATCATGTTATCCGTCATCCTTGGAGGCGGCCTGATGGGTCTGTTCTTCAATCTACTATCCACTCTCAACTTACCACAACTCTCAACTCTCAACTCTCAACTCTCAACTTACTTACAGTTACCGTTCTATTACCATTACCTCATGGGCGGCTTTATGTTCGGCGCGGTCTTCATGGCCACCGACCCTGTCACGGCTGCACAAACCAATGTGGGCAAATGGATCTATGGTCTGCTCATCGGTATCTTCGCCGTGATGCTGCGCGTGCTCAACCCAGCCTATCCTGAAGGCATGATGCTCAGCATCCTGCTCATGAACTGCTTCGCCCCGCTCATCGACCATTGCGTCGTGGCACGTAACATCAAAAAGCGTCAGAAACGCGCACTTGTCCAACAAAAAAGTACTAAACCATGAAAAAAGACATCAACAGTAACCGACATATCTTCCTGTACGCCACGATTTTAATCGTGATTGTGGCCGTGCTTCTTACAATAACGGCGTTGTGGCTGCAGCCTTTCCAAAACCGTAACGAGAAGAACGAGAAACGTATCAATATCCTTACGGCGGCGGGCATCCCTGACGTCAACGCCAAGAATGCGGCGCTGATGTTTGAGAAACACTGTACATCGGAGTTCTTGTTGGACGAAAATGGCGACCCGACAGAAGGCGACGAAGGCCTGCCCGTGTTTGTCATCGACCGTCAGACCAGCGTCATCCCCATGCAGGGCAACGGCCTTTGGGGCCCTATCTGGGGCTACCTCGCCATCGCTGCCGATGGTAAGACCGTTGTAGGTGCCACTTTTGGGCACAAGTCGGAGACCCCGGGCTTGGGCGGCGAGATCACGACCGAAAAGTTCCAAGGCCAGTTTGCCGGCAAACAGGTCATGGGCAACGGCAATCCGATTCCCATCGAATTCGACGCTATCACAGGCGCCACCAAGACCTCAAATGGAGTGAAAGAAATGATTGACAATACATTGGAGAAGTATTCGGCTTATTTGAATAAATTTGCTGAAAGAGGAGCATAAACCATGGCCAACCTGAAGAAACTCATCATAGAACCCCTACGCAAGACCAACCCCGTCACCGCGTTGGTGCTGGGCATCTGTTCGTGCTTGGCCGTGACCGCCCAGCTGAAGCCCGCCTTGGTGATGGGTGCCTCCGTGACCGTGGTGACAGCGCTCTCCAACTTCATCATCTCCTTGTTGCGCAAGGGCATCCCCAACCGCATCAGAATCATCGTCCAACTCGTTGTCGTGGCCACTTTAGTCATTCTCATCGACCAATTCTTGAAGGCCTTTGCCTATGATGTTAGCAAGCAACTCTCTGTCTATGTGGGTCTTATCATCACCAACTGCATCATTATGGGCCGTTTGGAGGCTTTCGCACTCTCCCATGGGCCCTGGGAATCATTCCTGGACGGCCTAGGCAACGGATTGGGTTACTGCTTGATACTTGTCATCGTGGCGTTCTTCCGTGAGTTGTTGGGTTCTGGAACACTGCTTGGCTTCCAAGTATTTCCGCAGTCTTTCTACGAAGCAGGGTACCAGAACAATGGTTTGATGATTCTCCCGCCCATGGCGCTCATCGTCGTAGGCATTATTATTTGGATCCAACGCACCCGAAATCCTGAAATGCAGGAAAACAACCAAAACTAAAAGGCCATGGAACTCTTCAAACTCTTGATAAAATCGGTCTTCGTGGACAACATGATCTTCGCATACTTTTTGGGTATGTGTTCTTACCTTGCTGTGTCGAAGACCGTCAAGACGAGTGCAGGTTTGGGTTTGGCCGTGACTTTCGTTTTGGTCGTTACCGTTCCCGTCAACTACCTAATCAATAAATATTTGTTAGCTCCTGGAGCTTTGGCATGGATTAACCCCAATTGGGCTTCTGTCGATTTGAGTTTCCTCACTTATATCATTTTCATTGCCATCATTGCGGCCATCGTGCAGATCTTGGAAATGATCATTGAGACTTTCACGCCCTCGCTTTATTCCGCTTTGGGCATCTTCCTCCCGTTGATTGCAGTGAACTGCGCCATCTTGGGCTGTTCGCTTTTCATGCAGGAGCGTGGCTTCGGCAATGTAGGCGAGGCTGCCGTATTTGGTCTCGGTTCAGGCATAGGTTGGTTGTTAGCTATCGTGGCCATCGCCGCCATCCGTGAGAAACTGCGTTATTCCAAGATTCCCAAAGGCCTGCAAGGCGTAGGCATCTCGTTTATTATCACTGGATTGATGGGCATAGCCTTTATGGCGTTTATGGGCATAAAACTATAAAAACACTTTTACCACCCCGCCCGCAACGAAACATTCGGCAAAATCCCAAACATCGAATAAGCGTAAGCCCGCATCTCGCCTGATTCTATATCAGTCTCAAACTGATACCCCAACGGATTCAGACGATTGTAGGCATTGAATACTCCGACACTCGCACTCCAATTGAAGCCGTTTCTGTATTTCGGCGAATGATAGGCACACGAAAGGTCGAGGCGATGATAGGCAGGCGTGCGGCTGGCGTTTCGCTCGGTGTAAACCGGGACGGTCTGCCCCATGTATTCATAGAAGCCCACAGGCAAGGTGACGGGATGACCGCTCGAATACTGCCATGCGGCACTTGCACTCCAGCGCGGCGTGAACTGGTAGCAGCCGTTGATGCGGAAATCGTGCGGAATGTCGGACAAAGCCGAATAGGGATTGCCGTCGTTGATGCCGTCGATGGTATAAATCACACGTGAATAGGTGTAACTCATGGCTCCCGTGAACTTTCCGGCATTCTTCGAAAGGTTCAATTCCAGACCATAAGCCTTTGATTTTCCGCTTCTCACTTGGTTAATGACATTCGGGTTGCTGATGAGCTGCGCATGGTCGATGAAGTCGATTTGGTTCTGGCCTTTCTTGTAATAGAGTTCGGCCGAAGCGGAATACTGACCTCCGAAATCAAGGAAACAGCCACCCGACACCACATCGGCAATGACGGGTTTCAGTCCGTTGACGGCTGGGAACCAAGTTTCAAGCGATTGGTAGTCCAAGGCTGTGTTTTGCAGCACTTGGATATATTGCACGTTCCTCGCGTAACCGGCTTTCAGTGAGGTGTTTTCGCTCAACATGACGTTCATGCTCACGCGAGGCTCGGGATAGACCATCAGTTTCTCGTCGCTGTTCAAGGGCTGGAAAGCCGACAGGTGTACACCATAGTTGAAGCCCAACCAATGCAAGGGTTTCCAGTCGTTCAATGCGTATGCGGAATACTCCATCGCCTGGTAATGCGGCAGGCTCATGCCGATGCTGTCGGACTCGCCAGGCGTGAAATTGTGGCGGATAGCTCCCGCGCCGATGCGCAGTTCGCAGTCGGGGGCGATGTAATAACTCAATGCGGCTTTCAGGTTGAGGTCGAAAATGCCTGTGCGCCAGTTGAACTTGCGTCTTTTGAATTGGTAGTCGAGGTCGTTGCTGTAATCGCTGACGATGAAGGCCGTGTTGAGGAACCAGCGGCTGCCGAAGTTGTGCGTCCAGCGCAAGGTGCCGGAAGCGTTGCCCCAGGTATTGTACATGCCTTGCGATTGGTCGATGCCGCCCATGGACTCAATGACATCGTGGCCTCGATAGAACGAGAGATAAATGCGGTCGTTCTGCCCGATTTTGGTGTTGATTTTCGCATTCAGGTCGTAAAACCTCGGGACAAGCGGCATGCTTTCATTGGGCTTCACGAAAAAGTCGATGAAACTCCTGCGTGCCGAAATCAGGTAAGAAGCCTTTTCCTTGACGATGGGGCCATTGGCGGTGAGTGTGGCGGCAAAAGGACTCAACGCCACCGAAAAATCATGGTGGTTCATGTTGCCTTCCTTCATCTTGCAGTCAAGAACGGCAGAGACGCGACCGCCATATTGAGCGGGTATGTTGCTCTTGTAGAGCGTCACCTGGTTCACGGCTTCGGGGTTGAAGATGGAGATCATGCCGAAGAGGTGCGAGGGGTTGTAGATGGGTGCCTCGTCAATGAGGATGAGGTTCTGGTCGTTGGTGCCGCCACGCACGAGCAGCCCCGACGAGGCGTCGCCGATAGTCTTCACGCCCGACTGCATCTGCACCGCCTTGAGGATGTCGGCTTCGCCAAACACACTCGGCAGTTTGCGTATCGAGTTGATGGTCAGCATCTCGGCATGGAACTCGTTCTGCTTTTGCGGACGCTCCACCGCTGCTGCCTCCACAGTGATTTCACCCAAACCCACAGCGTTTTCCTCCAATTTGATTTCCAAGGTTTGGTCGGCATTGAGTTGAATTTCAATCTCTTTGGTATTGTAACCCAAATAGGCGCATTGCAACTTGTGTTTTCCTGCGGGCAAACGCAGCGAATAAAAGCCGTAGCCGTTGGCCGAGGTGCCTGTTTGAGAGGAGGCCTCATATAATGTGGCCCCAATAAGCGTCTCGCCCGTGGCGGCATCGGTGATGTGGCCGCTTAAAGTGTAGGTCTGTGCCTGAAGGCCGATAATAGAGGCAAAGAACAATATGGTGATGAGGATACGTTTCATGGCTTATTCGTTTTCGGGGGTGATGGCGTCGTAGATTTCGTGGTAAGTAAAAGGATGGCGTCGCACATCGGAGGCGAAGAAATAGCCGTAGCCGTTCTTGACATTGCCTCGCACGTTGCCTGATATGGTGGCGAACAGGCCCAGACTCCAGTCGTCTTCGTTGAAGACATCCAACAGGAAGGTGTAGAATTCGGGTGAGACCGAACAAGTGATGAAAGTCTCGCTTTGGTCGAGATGATCTTCAGTGACATGATAGGAATACCAGAACAATCTGGCAGTAA
>JAGBQJ010000007.1 GCA_017632935.1 Bacteroidales bacterium
CCAACTCGTTGAAGTCGATGACATGCGGATTGCGGAACCAGTTGTCGATGACCATGGTCAAGTCAAGTCGGTTGTCGGCATTTGCCTTGACGTCGAAATCGAGGGGCAACTCCACGATGAAGTAGTTTTGGTAGAACTCGGAGCAATCCTCGTTTTGTCCAATGCCGAGGTGAATGGCAAAGGGCTTGAGTCGACCTGATGAACCAGCATATTTCCCGTTGAGTTTCATGTAATGGTAACCACCGCCCAACACGTCGGGCCAAAACATCTCCGACTCAGGCGGATCGTTAAAAAGGCCGGTATAGTTGTCGTAGTCATCCAATCCAAAGGTGAAACGGATGGCTGTGTAGTGGCCTGTTTTTACGGGGCAGGAACGCAAGTTTTGTGTTTCTGGGATGTCGGTGTCGATGTAGAAAACACGACTGGCGTCCAAAGTATCAGAAATTCCGCGCTGACGAAGCAAGGTCCAATTGCCTGTCTCGTTTTTCAGTTCGATGTCGGAGAGGAACCATTGGATCTCGGTGATGAGGAATAGGTTACCCGCTTCGTTGGTGTAGCATAAAGTATCGGTAATCAACGGATTTCCATTGATTTCATAGTTGACGTTAAGGTCGATTTCGGCCTGGTCGTTGCGTTTTGTGCATGCCACTGCCAACACGGCCAACAATATAACTAGTATTCTTGTCTTCATTTCCGAAGTTTTTCTGGACGCGAAAGTACAAAAAATCTGCCAAATTTGTGTAATTTTGCCGCCTTAAACCGAAAAACTATGGCAGAATTTAAGATTGGCGACAAAGTGAACTTCCTCAGCACCGTGGGTGGGGGTAAAATCACGAAGATCATCGACTCACGCATGGTGATGGTTGAGGTGGACGACGGCTTCGAAATCCCCACCTTGATTACGGATTTGGTGCTCGACTATCGCTCCATGCCCGCCCCAAGCAAGCAGCAACAGACGGTCGATAAGGTGCAGAAAGAGGTTCAGGGCCAGGAACTTTTGAAGCAACAGCAGGCCGAAGAAGCCCGCAAGGGTGGTCTGCGTCGTTTTGCCAAAGAGGCTGAGAAAGAAGGTGTCTACATGGCTTTCGTGCCGCACGAGCAGCAGTGGCTTCTCACGGGTCCACTCGATGTGGTGTTGGTCAACCACACGCCTTACGAGATGCTCTACACTTTCACCATCAAGGAGGAGGATAAGTTCGCTAATGTGGATTTCGGTCAAGTCGACAAATACGAGAAAATCGTCATCGAGACCATTTCGCGCGACGACCTTGAGTATTGGCTCAACGGCGTAGTTCAGGCCATCTTAACTGCCGAGACCTCCGATGTTGTGTTGCTTCCGTTGAATGTGCCTTTCTCGTTGCGCCCCGGGCGTTTCTACAAGGAGGGCAGTTATCTGCCTTCGGGCATCTTGGGCGAGAGGTCGGTGATGATTTGCCTCTCCGAGCTCATTGCCTTGAAACAAGGTAGCGGCGATTTTGCGAAGATTTTGAAGGAAGGTGTTGGTTCCCAGGCACCTGCCAAGACCCTGGTGAAGCAGGAAGCCCCCATCGATAAGCATAGGGTGGCTCCTGGTGAGGCCGTCGTCGACTTGCACATCGGCGAGTTGGTCGACAACATCCTTGGCCTTTCGAGCCACGACATGTTCAAGATCCAGACGGACTATTTCAAGAAGATGCTCGAAAGTGCCATTGCCTCTGAATACACCAAGGTGACCTTCATTCATGGTGTGGGCAATGGCGTGTTGAAAAATGCCATCATCGAGGAATTGAAGAATTACAAAAACACGGAAAACCGCATGGCCAGCATCGCCAAGTTCGGTGTCGGTGCAATAGATGTGATAATTACCGATAAACAGCAAAAAGGCTAAGCATGCTTAGCCTTTTTGCTGTGAACCCGCAGGGAATCGAACCCTGAGCTAAGGAACCGGAATCCTTTATTTTATCCATTAAACTACGGGTCCTTTTTGACTTGCAAAGGTAGTAAGATTTTGGAAATTTCGTACCTTTGCGGCTTCAAAAAGCATATTTTCTAATCTAAACTGCTGTATTATAATCATTTAAGATATGAAAAGTGGAAAGCTGAAACAAGAAATTCTGGCCTATTTCTATTTGGTTTTAGGCTCGGCGCTTTTTGCCGTGGGCGATGTGATGTTCGTGAATCCTTATCATTTGGCGCCTGGTGGTGTATATGGTCTCGCCAACGTGTTCAATGCCATGTGGGGTTGGAAGATCTCCTTGGCTGGTATTTGTATGGACATCCCGCTGCTCATCATTGGCACCATCATACTTGGACCCAAATTCGGTGTCAAGACCATCATCTCTGTCGTTCTAATCCCTGTATTCACATACGTCCTTGAGACTTTATGGGGCTACGGGCCTGTGATTCACGGTGGTGAAGTGGTTGCCGACACCCAGTCTGCGCTCTATTATATTGCCAAGGACGGCACGCAGAGTTGGTTTATGCCTGACATGTTCCTGAACACGGTGGTCTCAGGTCTTATCTATGGTGTGGCCATCGGCGTCATTTTCCGTTCGGGCGCCACTTCGGGTGGCTCCGACATCATCTCCATGATTATCCACAAATACACTAAGATCAGCCTCGGAACGTTGGTGCTGATTGTCGACAGCATTATCTCACTCACCACCTTGCTCGCCTTTGAGGACTTCCGTCTGCCCATCTATTCCATCATCCTTATCTTCATCGAAAGCAAGATCATCGACCTTGTGGTGGAAGGCGTGAAGAGTTACAAGACGGCCTTTATCGTCACGGACAAGATCGAAGAGGTGCGCGATTTCATCATCAAGGACTTGGACCGCAGTGGTACGGTATTTGCTGGTAGTGGTTTGTATCAAGGCGCTGAACGAAAGATGATTTACGTCACCTTAAACCGCTCCGATTTGGTGAAGCTGAAGGCCAACCTCCGCTTCCTTGACCCCAATGCTTTCGTCAACGTGATTGAAAGCTCCGAGATTATGGGCAACGGCTTCAAGGCGCTTCCTACAGAATGATGATATAATCACTTAAATACTAAAACCATGAAGAAAACATTAGTTGCAGTTGTCGCGTTTTTGGCTGTGATGGCTATGGCCTGCCAGAATACGGGCAATGGAGGCAATGAAACAGCCTCAAAAGAGAAAGAAAATGAAGCTCAAATCAAACAACGTGTCGAACAGATGATGCAAATGCATGAACTTTTTGACGCCGACAAAATCCTCACCACCGAACTGTTGGCCATGCAGGAAAAGGCTCAAAGCGTGCATTTCTGGGCCGACTTCTTCCCGGGTTTCCAATGGGACCTCGCCGTTCAGGACGCTTGCTCCGAGAATCGCGAAGCGAGAATCGAGGGGATCACGCCTGTTGACTCGCTGCATTGTGATGTCGCCATGCGTTATGTCGACTCGACTTGCTATGACGCTCCTTATACGCTGAAGCTTTTAAAGGAGAACGGCGAGTGGAGAATTGACGATGTGCTCTTTAACGAAACCTCTTTGCGCGAAGACTGCAAAGACTTTTATGAGGATATGGTGGACGCCTTTGGCACGGAAGATCCCAAGGAAATCATGGAATTCATGGTGGGTGAGGAGCCTCTTGAGGAAAACTACACCGATCCCCAATGCATTTATTACAACAATCCTGATGCGGTAAAGGACCTCGTTCAGGGCATCAAGAATTGTCATGAGCTGTTCAAGCAGAATCCTGGCTATACCGAAGAATACGGGAAACAGATTGATGCGATGATTGAGCGCATTGTGGCGCACATCCAATAAATCGCTTACCGAATCAATTGTTCGATAACTACAGGGAAATACGCCTGCTCCAATTGGTGGATCTTAGCCGCCAGGGAGTCAGGCGTTTCTTTTTCGCTTAAGGCGACGTAGGCTTGGAGAATGATTTCGCCGTTGTCGTACACCTCGTCGACGTAGTGTATGGTGATGCCCGAGAAGGCTTCTTTGGCGGCCACCACGGCTTCGTGTACGTGCTCCCCATAGAAGCCCTTGCCACCGTATTTCGGCAGCAGGGCAGGGTGGATGTTGACGATTCTCTTGGGGAAGGCCTTGACCATGTTTTCCGGGATCTTCCAAAGGAAACCGGCAAGCACAATCAGGTCAACATGAAGGTCTTGCATCTCCTTGACAAAGGCCTCGCTCTTGAATTCCTCTTTAGTGATCATGCGCAGCGGGATGCCTAAATTTTTCGCCCTTTCGATGGAATAGGCCTTGGGATTGTTGCACACCACGTTGACGATTTCAACCTCTTTGTTGTCGGCGAAATACTCGGCAATGCGCTGCAGGTTGGTGCCGTTGCCGCTGACGAATATGGATAGTCTTTTCATTCTCTGTATCTAATGGTTACGGTTTCGTTTTTGCCCAAATCGAACCACACCAGATAGCCTTCGTCCACCTTGCGGAAATCGATGGTTTTACCTTCCACGATGATAGGCTTGCTGCAAAGCAAGGTCAGGCCTTTGATGGCTTCACCGTTGTTGTTCAGTCGTATGGTTTTATTGTCCAGGATTAGGTATTCAATGTTTTGTAGTTTTTCGTAATAGCTGAGGTATTGCTCGATGGTGGTGGGCAGGATTTTCTTCTCGTCGCGGAAATGGGCAAGTTGGCTCAGCGCGAAATTGAAGCCGGGCATGGCCACGGCGGTGCCGTTTTCGTTGTACTGCCAGAAGGCCCTATGTGGGTCGCTCCAGGCGGGATAAATGTGGGTGATGAACACATTATGCTGATCCACAAGGCGTTGTAGACGAATGCTGTCGAAATAGAAATACCATTCCTTGCCCTCGTTCACTTCCAAAGTCGAAGGCGTAGCCCACAGCAGGAAGTCCTTGTCGCCATTGGGTAGGGTGGTGATTTGACGGTTAGGCAAGGCATCGCCGAAACCGTCGAAAGGCTGAACGAAGTGTCCATCGAAGTTATGACTCTCCATACGGTTCTCCTCGTAATAGGCGTTCCAGAGGTAGCGCACGCCGTTTTTCTTCCACAGCTCGGTGGCATATTGGGGTGAGTCGGGTAGCAGGCCGTCGCAAACTATGTCTTCGCGGTTCTTGTCGGGACCGTTGTTGTAGCCATGGTCAATCCAACTCTTGGTGTCGAATTGTCTTCTCATGAAGCGCATGGCTTTAGGGAATTCGCTCGGGATGGTGGTGTAGACCTCGGGCGAGTGCAGACAGATTCCAAAACCTTCTTTCTTTAAGGTTTTCAGTAACTTATAGAATTCTTTGTCTGTCTTGATAGTGGCTACGGGTTCCGGGAACTTGCCTTTGCTGGTCTCGGCGTTGGTCACATTGTCGGGATTCCAATAGAATACGCTCTTTGTGACGGGGATGTTGAAATAACAGAAGCCGCCGACGGCATCTTCGGGTTTGGTAATGTTTTCATTTCCAAAGAGTACGGCGCGATGGGTGCGCAAGTCGGTCCAATCGGCGTGTTCGGTGAAGATGAAGGCGCTTTGGTAGCCGTCCCAAACGGGCATGAGGCGGGGGAGGTCTTCGGGAGCTTTATGAAACAAGTTGAACTCGCCTGTCAGCACTTCGCCCGCTTTGACGTTACGGTAGGAAATGTCCTCGAAATAATCCGAAGTGTCGTTGCGCATGGGGAAATGTACCAGCGGATGGTCGCGCCAATAGTCGATATTGAAACAGGCGGTCCGGTGTTCGGTGTCGAGTTGTAGCGACGAGATACCTGTGTTGTGGTATGTGCTGAATCCGATGTTGCCGTATTTGATTGTAAATCCTTCTCTGTCTAGGTAATACGATGATTGAAGATGGGTACTGTCAATCTGCTGGTTGCGGCGATAAACAGTGATTTCACCCTTTTCTGGCAGAGACAGAACAAAAGCCAACCGAATCAGTTTGACATCTTCCTTGAATCGCGTTTTGGTCGTGATTTTTCGACCAAAACGGGGTTGGTAATCCCAACGGTCTTTAAGTTTATAGGTTTTATCCCAGATGATGTCTCGCTGGATGTCGATTTCCGCAATAGTAGGGTCATTGACAGTGTCGCCATCGGCATTGATATATTCAACGACAGGCTTTAACTCGTACCAGTAATCGAGGTATTGTAATTCATAATATAGTGAGTCTTGCTCAGTAAATGAATCCGTATTTCGTTTAATATTAGGCTGATAGCTCGGAAAAACATCGGCTTTGATTTCCAATTCGGCATCATCGAAAACCAGATATTCCTTGGCTTTGTTCCAAACATAAATCTTGATCTCGCTGCCTTGCGTATAGCTGGTGGGGAAGTTGAGGTTGAGCTGTACCTGAGACCATTCGGCGGTATCATTCACATAATTCGCAAGGGGGTAGGCAGCCCAGTAACGGTTGCGGATCGTGTCGTCGATGCTCACCACAATGTCGGCTTGGGTGTTGGCATCGGCCTTGAATAGGAAGTCGAGTTTGCAGTTGATATTTTGGTGGGGGAATACCTTGCCTGCATTAATGCCGAAGCCTAATCCGTATTCATGTATGGTGTCGCAAATGCAGACGTAATTCTCTTCCGCCGCGCTGCTGTCGGCCACAATATGCAGGTTGAACCAAGGCGCATTCCATTCTAGTCGGTTCTCAAAGTCGTTGGTGTATACTTGTGCCTTGGCCATGAACGAGGTGAACACGGCCGCACAGAGCAATATGATTCTGGTGTAAAACCTCATCGGTGTTTTATTTTCGGCAAAAATAGCGATTTTGCGATGATTTCGACTTCGCTCTCGGCAAAAAAATCGCGATTCCAATATTATATTAATAAGGTGTGGCAAGGAACGGACTTCGTTGGCGATGACAAATGCCTTGTTTTGACCTCGAAATCATGAAAAATTTCCTATAAACCCCGGTCAAAATAGGACCTTTTTGAGGGGAAAGGGCGCTTTTTTCTCTCCTAGACAATGCTTTTTTATAAAAATTTAAGGTTTTTATATATTGATAATCAATATAATATAAAAAAGTTTCAAAAAATCGAAAAAATATGTTGCGCGTAACGGAAAAAGCAGTACTTTTGCACCCGCTTTCGGAAGGAACGAGGGGAAGACGAGAGGGGATCCCGAAGGCGAAGTTCTTTGAAAGTCTGAGGCCAGCACAAGACCAGGCGCCGCGGGAGCGGCGTCAGGGATAGGAACCTTTAACAAAGGAAACACAAGAGAACATCAAGGCGGAACCCGAGA
>JAGBQJ010000046.1 GCA_017632935.1 Bacteroidales bacterium
AATCGACGAACTGGTGCAGCACCGCGTAGGACTGGGCAATCTCCTCCCCTGTCCGCATCATCGGCATGTCGAGCATCCAACGGCGGGTGTAGCCCGCTTGAAGTTCAAGCTGCTCGAACACGTAACGTAGTCCGCATGGTGATTCTATGTGGTCTCTCAATTGCATACTGGGCTTGCGGACGGCTCGTCCGCATCGTTTTTCATTAAATCATAAACCGGCAAGTGGATGGTTTCCGTCAGCTTGCTGCAAAGCGTGTCGGAGTCAAGCGTCACGCCCAAGGGCGAGGTCGGGTTGACGGTCACGGCAATCAACTTGCTCTTTTGCAGCACGCGGATTTTACCGCCTACCTTCAAAAACATCCGATACTGCTGGGGCGACACGAAGATCTTCGTGAAGTCGCGCACCACCAGTTCGGTGGTCTTCAGTTTCGGGTTTTTCCTCACCTTTTCGAGGAATCCGTCCACCAAGGCGCCCGCCACATACAGCGTCTTGCAGTTGTCCATACCCTCGAAATGAATCTCTTGCGACAGAGACGACACAGTTTTTATCTCGTGCAGAGCACCTTCCGAATCCACAAACCACACGCCTTTCTCGATGGGCATCAGCAGTTTCAGTTGTTCCTCATCGGTAAGCGGAATGTTGATCAGCTCCACGATGAAGGCCGTCTGGTTGACCAAGGTGGTCATGTTGGTGGAATAAGCCGCACCCGTAGCCAAAATCATGCTCTGGCTCACAGCGGGCGAAGCGAGGCTCAACCGTGACAAAGCCCCGTCGATAATCACAAGGTCGAGGCCCACGCGGTGCATGTCTTTCATCCAGCGTTTCAGTCCGCTGGCCGACGAAGGCCCCGACAGGAGGATCTTGCCCCCTGTCAAGGCTTTGGCCGTCACCACGCGACCTAATGAGGTGTTTTCGTCGCTCACATCGATGAGTTCGGAGACGATTCTGCGCTGGCGGTAGTGCATCTCGGATGTGCCGAAATACATGCCTTGGCGCAGATAAATCTCCGGCTTCTGGGTGCGCGTCACCTGGTCGGTGGTCTCTCCATCAATGCCTATTGAAGTCACGGCAATGCGCTTCCTATCAATAGGCAGGCGGTCGAGCACATAGTTCAAACTCACGGTCTTCCCTGTGTTCTTCTGCAAGCCTACGATGGATAGGCTGTCGTAGTTCAATATGTCATCTATGAAATTCATAGGTTTCTATTCCTCTTTTTTCAATAAAACGACATTGATTTCTTGTTCGGCATTATACTTATCTATGTCGCAACGGTAATAATACTCGCCATCATCCTTGGTGATTTCGAAAGTCATCCAATATTGACCGTTACATCGGTATGGTTCAAATTCGACTCTATAATAGCCACTCTCATCAGTGTACCAATCCAAACCTGCGTATCCCAAGCCGCTAAACCAATGTTCGTCAAATACGCCAATACGAACACCCTCAATAGGTTGACCATCTATATCGGTTACAATCCCACTAATGGTAACTTGATCAGGAATTTTTTTGCATGATGTCAAAGTCGTCATGCTAGTTACTACTAAAAGTAGTGCAAACAAAGTGAAAACTCTTGTTGTCTTCATGATATTTAAGTTTTTGAAACGACATTTAGAATAACCTCGGGCGAAATCCCAAGTTTTGAGAAAGCGAAGAGTTTCTTTCCCAAATCCTTCAATGAGGCACCAATATGATACACAGTATCGTCGATAATCAGGAATCGATCGTGGATGTTGGTTCTTTCTTCCACATCGATTTGAGGGTATTGGCTGTTGTGGCGGTTCAAGTCTAATAGAAACTGGTCGGAGATGCTTTTAGTGACAATCTTCGCCGATACATTGTTTTCCCTTTTCGAGAGAGTGGTCAGGACAGACTCATCGACATAGTTGTCAATCAGAACGATACTGCTTTTCGCCGACTTTATCAGATTGGAGGCAAAGACATAGGCATCAAAAATCTGGCCGTCATAGAAAACGCCTTCAACAGGTGGCAATGAAGTACGGACAAAGAAATCAACTTTTTCCGATAGTTCATCGATTTGTCGCTCATGTTTTATAAGTCGGTTGTCGATTCGCTCCTCAAGATGCAGCAGTTGTTGGTTAAAGGCATATCCTTTCAACAGATACTCTTTCAATACCTGATTTGCCCAACGCCTGAATTGGGTACCTCGCTGCGACTTGACACGATAACCAACAGAAATGATGACATCAAGGCTATAGAGTTTTACAGGACGGTCGGAAAAAGGAATGTGCAAAAAATGCACATTGCTTTCTTGGTCAAGTTCACCTTCCGCAAACACATTATTGATGTGCCGCGTTACAACGGTTCTATCCTTTTGAAACAATTCAGCCATCTGCGCCTGCGTAAGCCAAACAGTTTCGGCCTCGATTCGCACTTCCAACTCAATGCTGTTGTCAGGTTGATAGAGTATGATTTCTCCTTTTTCCATTACTTTTAATAGTCGTTTTGCTTCTCCCCTAGACCATCCTTATTGAACTATCGCATATTTTGCGACAGTTTGACGATTCATTTTGCCATCCTTTTGAACCTGTGCAATTTCTGCACAAGTTAAAGCAGTTGGTATGGATTCCTTATATACTTGCATTTTTCCTTCTTTGTGAACTACAGAGGTTTTCTCGGCAGTTATAAAGAAATTCTTTACAACTGAATCTAATACTAACACGCTTTCTTTCAGCATATTGTCACTATAAAAGCCCACATTCCTATTTAGGGTGTCAGTTATTAAACAATCCTTAATAACTGAACCCAATGCTAATTTATTCTCTTTTAATATGTTGGCTCTATAATAACCCATATTCTGCTTCAAGGTGGCAAATTGTAGAGACGCGACCAAATCGCGCCTCTACAGTTGCACCTTATTTAATTATCTGTTCTCGTTACGCTCGTGTCTCTTCAAAGCCTTCGGCTCGATGTTCATGCGCTCGCCTTCCAGCAGTGAGATGACACCGTCAACGGCCTTGTCGGCAGCGACTTGTTCCTTGGCGCGTGCAGCCTGGCACTCGGGGCAGTTGCACTCGCTGTGGTATTCGGTCGGCTCGGTGTAGGTCGTGATGACGCCTTCGAAGTTGCGTAGCACCACCTTGCCAGGGGCTTGCGAGATGACATACTGGGGCATGACCGGGGTCTTGCCGCCGCCACCAGGAGCATCGACGACGAAGGTCGGGATGCAGAAGCCGCTGGTGTGGCCGCGGAGGCCTTCGATGATCTCGATACCCTTCGAGACGGGCGTACGGAAATGCTCCAGACCCATCGAGAGGTCGCATTGGTAGATGTAGTACGGACGCACGCGCATCTTGACGAGTTCATGGACGAGGTTCTTCATCACATGGACGCAGTCGTTGACACCACGGAGCAGCACGCTCTGGTTGCCCAACGGGACACCGGCGTTGGCCAGCATCTCGCAAGCACGACGCGACTCGGCGGTCACCTCGTTCGGGTGGTTGAAGTGCGTGTTGATCCACACGGGGTGGTACTTCTTCAGCATGTCGCACAGTTCGGGCGTGATACGCTGCGGGCAGACCACGGGGGTACGAGTGCCAAGGCGCACGATCTCCACATGAGGGATCTGGCGCAGGCGCGAGATGATGTATTCCAGTTTCTTGTCGCTCACCATGAGGGCGTCGCCGCCGGAGAGCAACACGTCGCGCACGCTCTCGGTCTTCTCGATGTATTCGAGGGCTTTCTCGATACGGTCGGGACCGCATTCGTTGTCGGTCTGGCCGGCAAAACGACGGCGCGTGCAGTGACGGCAGTACATGGAGCACATGTCGGTGATGAGGAACAGCACACGGTCCGGATAACGGTGAGTCAGGCCGGGTGTAGGCGAGTCCTCGTCCTCATGCAACGGGTCGAGCAGGTCGGCGGGCGACTGGTGGGTCTCCAATCCCGTGGGGATGCACTGACGGCGGACGGGGTCATGCGGGTCGTTCGGGTCGATGAGGCTCAGATAATAAGGCGTGATGGCCATGCGGAGGGTCGAGAGGGTCTTCTTCACGCCTTCTTCCTCCTCGGCGGTCAGCTTCACGTATTTCTTGAGTTCCTCTAAGGTCTCGATGCGGTTCTTCACCTGCCATTTCCAGTC
>JAGBQJ010000047.1 GCA_017632935.1 Bacteroidales bacterium
AAGTAACCACTGAAACCAGTTTCATAGCCCAATACAACTTGCCAAGTTTCGCCCTCATCTTGCGAACGCAAGAGGCCGCTGTAGCCACCCATGGCATAAAGGTCACCGTTGGAAGCTGCACCGAGAATCGGGCTGTTGCTGCTAATAGGCTTCCAAACATTTTGCGCCCCAAGGATGCCAAGGCAGCCGAGGCAAAGGATGATGATTGATACTAATTTTTTCATAGGTCTAATTATTTGATTGTTAATTGTTTGATTTCTTTTTGCTATTGGCTACTGGCTCTTGGCCTTTGGCAGTCCCCCTATCTGCAGGAGATTGCGGATCAAGTCCGCAATGACACCTTTATTGATGGACTGCCAGAAGCCAGAGGCCAAAAGCCAGAAGCTACACTGCATTCACAATTTCTTCAAAACTTCTATTATCATCCCCAAGGTCCATCTTCATCTGTTTTATGCGGGTTTTGCGTTTGTAGTAAGAGTCGGTCTGGGTGTCCAACAGGATGGAAATCACTTGGTTGGAGAAGCCGTTCTTGGAGAGGCAGCAGATGCGCACGTCCCACTTGCCGAGTTTGGGGTAGAGTTGCAACAGCCGCTGCGAGAAGCCGTCGAAGACCAAGTCGGTGAGGCTGATGAAGTCGTTCCAGTCGTTGTCTGTCAGCTTGAAGTTGAGCGAGTCGTTGTTCACTTCTTCCGTGAGGGCTTGCGCGGTGACCATGATCTTGTTTCGCGTCATGATTTTCTGGATCGACATCAAATCCTTCGGTGGAAGGGTCTGCTGCTGGCGGCGTAGCTCGTCGTTGGTGCGGATAAGGTTTTCCATGTCGCTCACCAACTCGTGGATGCGGTTCTGGTCGCGCTCCACCTGCCGCCCGAAGTGCTCCATCTCCAACTTATGGTCGCTGATTTTCTTCCTCACAATCAAGAGGATGACGAGCAAGGTAATCACCGCCAAGGCGATAATCAGATAGAGTTTCAAGTCGCGGGTGCAATGCAAACTCTCCAACTCGGACTGCTGGGCTTTCAGCTCATATTCCGCCTTGATTCTTTGCATAGCCTCACTGGAGTGCTCCGCATCGGCTTGCATCAAGTTGTCTGAAAAATGCGTGTGGTATTTCACCGCCTGCTGGTAGTCGCCCTCGCTGTAGGCGATGGCATAAAGCGTTTGATAGACAGACATTTTCAGTCCTGCACGCCCGCTGCGGAGGGCTTGGTTCAAGTAGGACTTTGCCTTTTCGTTTTCGCGTGTGTAATAATAGAGGATGCCCAAAGTCATGTGGGCGATGTCGGTGTCGTTGTCGCTGAGGCCGATTTCCAAAGCCTGGTTGACGCTCTCGATGCCTTTGACGAAGTTGCCCGTCTCCATGTAGTAGTCGCGGCCCATCTCGAGATAAAGGTCTGCGAGCATGGCTTGGTCGTTGATGAAGGTGGCAACACGAAAGGCCGAGTCGTAGTATTGCTTGGCTTGGGTGTATTGCTCCTGCGCCCGCACCGCCCGACCGCTGTTGCGGTAGGCGTTCATCATGCCTGTAGAGTCTGCGGTTTGCTTAAAACAATTCAGCGCCTGCTGATGTTGCTTGAAGGCTTCCTCGAAAAGGCCGTGTTTGAGGTACATGGCACCGAGGTTGTCGCAGAGCTGGCCTTCCAATTGGACGGTTTCGGAGGTCTTGTCGGAACGCTGCACCAGTGCCAGCCCTTGCAGGAACTTCTCTGCGGCCTCTTCGGAGCGGCGTTGCTCGCGCAGTTGCACACCTTCATTATAGAGGGCTTGGGCTTGTTCCATGCGCTTCGTTGGGCTATCGCAGGCTGTCAGCGCGAAAGCTATAGCGATTAGGATGAGTGGTTTCAAGTATGTTTTCATAGGTTTTCTACTTTTACGCGGGACTATTGACCGGGTCGCTCTGTCTATTCCCTTTACCGTCATGGCGGAGGAACATCCGCCATCCCCTGTGCGCGAAGACGTATTCCTTTCGCTCAGGAGATTGCGGGTCAAGCCCGCAATGACGGTTTCAATGGGGATTTCGTAAACCCAAGTCCCATATCCGTCATTGCAAAAATATAGCAAAAAAACGTTTGTCAAGAGGTGAGAGGCTCTCCAAGGAGCCATGTCCCTACTTTTTTGGATTGTCCTTATCAGATTATGCTGAAAATCAATAATATAATTATCTTCCTCAAAAGCCAATGTCCTTACTTTTTTTGGCAATCATGGAGCGAAAATGAGGTCAAACAAAGAAAAAACCCCTGCCATAAGCAGAGGCTTTTTCACTGTCTAATAATGTTAATTGGAGTCTTTTAGAAGTACAGGTCTCTCTCGCCCTTCTTGATGCGCTCGATGCGGCTCTTCAGCTCGTCCAAGAACTTCGGATCGACGTTCTTGAAGTTGTTCTCGATGCACTTCCAGCCTTTGGCAGCAACTTCAGGCGTGGCGTAGTCCACCAAATACTCGCTCAAGGTAAGGATGGCATTCGGCGTGCAGTAGCGCTTGATAAAGCCCGGCACACTGAACTCCATGAAATGCTCACCCGTGCGGCCCAAACGGTAGCAGGCCGTGCAGAAGCTCGGGATGAAGTCGTGGTCGAGGAGTTTGTCGATGATGTCGCCCAACGAACGGTCGTCACCAATCTTGAACTGCTCGCGGTGCAGGTTCTGGTCCTCCTGCTTGTCGCTGTTCTTCTCCTCTTCCTCGTGGTGGTATTTGTAGTCGCCAATCTGCAGGTTGGTGCCGCCATCGATTTGCGAAATACCGTATTCGATGGCCTTGGCGCGGAAAGCAGCATCCTCACGGGCGGTCAGGATCATGCCTGTGTAAGGCACGGCCAGACGGAAGATGGCGATAATCTTCTCGAAGGTGTCATCATCCACGAAATATTTCTTGTCGATGTTCAGACCCGAAGCGTCTTTGATGCGCGGGAACGAGATGGTGTGCGGACCCACGTTGAAACAAGCCTCCAAGTGGTTGGTGTGACGAATCATGGCCAGCACCTCGTAACGCCAGTCGTACAAGCCAAAGAGGATGCCAAGGCCGTTGTCGTCGATGCCAGCTTGCTGAGCGCGGTCCATCGAGGTCAGGCGGTAGTTGTAGTCACCCTTCTTGGTATTAATGGGGTGATATTCGTTATAGATCTCGGGGCAGTAAGTCTCCTGGAAGATCTGGTAGGTGCCGATGCCCGCCTCTTTCACGATGCGGAAACCTTCCACATCCAAAGGAGCGGCGTTGATGTTCACACGGCGGATGCTGCCCTTGCCTTTCTTGGTGGCGTAGGTCACCTTCACGGTGTGGGCGATGTACTCCGGCGAGTATTTCGGCGACTCACCATAGACGAGGATAAGACGCTTCTGGCCGTCGTCCTCAAGAGCCTCCACGTTGCGGATGAGCTCTTCATCGGTCAAAGTGGTGCGGATCTGCTCCTTGTTGGAGGAACGGAAGCCGCAATAAACGCAGTTGTTGACGCAGTAGTTGCCCACATACAGCGGGGCGAACAGCACGATGCGGTTACCGTAGATGCGGCGTTTCAGCTCGCGGGCGCCTTCCTTGATCTCTTCCACCAACTCAGGATCGGTGGTATTGACGAGGACGGCGGTCTCCTCCATCGTCAGGCGGTTCTTATCCAACGACTTTTGGATGATTTCGCGCACACGCTCGGGCGTGCTCTTGGTGTTGTTGATGTAGTCCCAAATCTCTTCCGAGGAGATAAACGGGCGGTTAGGCTCGTCGGGGATGCGACATTTTTCGGGATGAAATTGCATATCAGTTTTCAGTTTTAAGTTGTTCAGTTATCAGTTATTGACGCGAGACGCGGGACTATGGGACGCGAGACATCCAAAGTCTCGTGTCTCGTGTCACGAAGTCTCGTGTCCTTTAAGCAAGGCCGACTTCACCTCGATGCCTTCGATGCGACCCAACTGGCCCGTGAGGGAACCTATCTCGTCGGTGGTGCCTTCAAAGATGACGGAAATGATGCTGTAATTACCACGGGGAAAGCCTTGGCGGCAGATGATGATGCCTGCGTGACGGGATAGTACCGCGTTGACTTGTGGCGCGGCTTCACGGTTTCCCACATAAATAAGGACTGAGCCTATTCTCCTTTCCATTTGAATGTCCTCAGGATCAGATGATTATGATTCCCGCACTGACCTCGATGTCAACGCATTGTCTTCATCTCAGTGATGAGTGCGGCGGTTGGTTTTGCGGCTGCAAAGATAGTTTTTTTTCTTCTTGCAGAAGATTAATCTGCAAATTAATATTCTATTTTATCCTGCTTCTGCTCCCATGTGCGGAAGGTTTCGATGGCCTCGTCGCGCAGCAAGGGGATGAACGGCACTGAGCGTTCTTCGATGTGTTGCTCCAACTCCTTGTAGATGAAGTCGTCAGCGAAGTCGATGTCAGCGGCGTCTTTTTTCGTGTTGCCGTAATAGATGCGGCTGATGTGCGCCCAATAGATGGCACCGAGGCACATTGGGCAGGGTTCGCAAGAGGTGTAGATGACACAATCCGAGAGGTCAAAGGTGCCTAACTTGCGGCAGGCCTGACGGATGGTGTTCACCTCGGCATGGGCGGTGGGGTCGTTGTCGCGGGTGACGCTGTTCGAACTGCCAGCGATGATTTCTCCGTCTTTCACGATGACGGCCCCAAAGGGACCGCCACCGTTTTTCACGCTTTCGTTAGCGAGGCGGATGGCCTCGCGCATACAGGTTTTATCTTGTTCGGTGATAATCATTTTGATTTAATTCTCTTTTTCCCAAGCTTCCCAATCTATTTCGGAAAGATAACGAGAAATATGATTTTGTAATTCAGGAATTTCATTGTGGATGACACTGAAAACCACCTCACTGTCCACTTGGAAATACTCATGAACAAGGAAATTCCGCATATCGCCAATGCTGCGCCATTCCACTTCAGGATGAGCATCCTTAAATTCCTCGGTGAGCATACGAGCCGCCTCACCTATGATTTCAATGTTCTTCACAATGCCATAATAACGCAAGACATCAGCTTGGAGCTCTTCTTCCGAAAGGTCTCTAGCATGAGTCTGAAGGCGTTGAATAGCCTCAGCAATATGCTCCAACCGCATTTTATCCTTAATTCGCTCTCTCATAAAGCAAAATTCTATCGTTTTCAGCAGATTTGCGGGCAAAAGGTAAAAGCCCTTTTTCAGTGACCAAATCAACATCTCGCGAAAGCAGGTCTTGCAAATCAAGTCGCATTCCGCTTAATTTGAACAAGCCAACATGGGCTTCTCCATCAAGCACAACCATGATATCCACATCACTATCCTCCCGCTGCTCGCCACGAGCATATGAGCCGAAGAGCCATGCTTTCAACACTGGCTGATTGGCAAAATACGCTGCTATAATCTGTTGTAATTGTTGCCTATCCATACCCATAGACTCTTTTCCGACTGCAAAGATACATTTTTTCACACACATCCGCTTGATTTTGCAAAAAAGTGGTATATTTGCTGTGTAATAATCACTTAATAGTTGCGCCCGACACAAATATAGGGTATGTTGCGATGGCAACAAGTGTTATTAGTTATCTCCTAGTTTTATTGTTAGTTTCATTGGTTGTTTTTCTTTCAATTATTGTTCCAATAGTTGTGAGACACAAACGCAAATCAAAAGAGCAAAACAACCAAACAGGTCCAATTATTCAATTTGGCTCTTTGAGCATACTGAAAGAAATAAAAGAACTAGATGTACGTCTGGATTTTTCTCAAAGTATAATTAAAGGCCTTTTAGAAGAAGATTTTTTACGGGGACAATGTTTAATATCAAAAATAGGAGAAGGATGGAGGGAACATTGGAAAACCAAATGTTACAAACAATTCTTGGGAAAGTTTTGTATGAAAGCAAATAGCATTACTCGAGTAATAGGATTAAGACTAGGCGAGTTCCCAGAAGCGCAATACAAAGCTGTATTTCAAGTCCATAACATCGATGATAATGGTTCTATTTCTGGATTAATGGAGATAAAAGATAGTATTAATGATAAAGAAATAGTTATCATTGATGGCTTATACGGTCAAGGAGGTAAATTCGGTACATTTGAAAACTTGATCAGTGATGGCATGGATCGTCTAGGAACAGAATTTGGAAACTTTGTCATAAGCAACACTTGACACTATTCTTGTTCTGTCAGTATATTTTTACTTCGGCAGTAATGACATGAAACCCGCAGGAAACACTCTTGCGGGTTTGTTTGTTGATGTAAGCTGTATCACTTCCTATTTTCTATACCTCGCCTCTAATTCAGCACGATATTTATCAGCTATCTCTTTCGCCAAAGGGAAACCGTCACCCTCCGGCTCGGCGCTGAAGGTGCCGAGGCGCTCGCGCCACCACTGGCCTTCGTATTTGCAGATGCGCTCATGGTAAGCCTTTTCGTCGAAAGGCTTTTTCGCGTCGATGGCGGCATCCACATCTTTGAAGAACTCCTTCCAACGGTAGGCGTAATAGGTCGCGGTGAGACCTGCCCACGCACGGCTGGCATATTCATTGAGCAAGGCATCTTCCTCACCCCAAGTGGTGATGATGTTGCGGGCGTTGCTCTCGAAGTAGTCCTTATCCTCCTCGGTGATGCCGATAGCCCTCGCATCGCGAATCCATCGACCCACAAGGAAGGCACTCTCCGTCGCCAAGATGGCATCGGTATCGTCCAAAATTGAGGTCATGGTTTTCTCGATTTGGCGCAACGTTTCGTAATCGCCTTCGCGATAGGCCTTCACATAATCGGCATAAAGGTCGCTGAAGTAGTTGCCTAATAGTTGGCGAGTGATGTTCACCGCATCAAAATGGCGCGTGCGCGTGTTGCAATCGGTAGCTAGCAGGTCGTCCAAGACATCCAGCAGGGTGATGTTGTTATACTTATAGGTCGGGGCGACGTAATACTGGCGATATTCCTTGATGTCGCCCATCGTGGGTCTCTGGTTGATACGGACAGTCTGTCCGGGTGAAGAGACCTTATTATACACACTGTCGGCCAACAAAGTCCAAGCTGCTCTCATGTTCGGATCTTCCTTGCCGGCACGTTGGTCGGCGAGGCGGGTCACCCATGCGTCCACGTTGTTCGTGAGTGGGTTGTTCCAAGCCTTCTCAAAGACATATTCATACATGAACGGATTGCAGTCGAAGCCCTCCAATGTGGAGCCGATACCGACGAAGTTGTCACCTCCCTTCTCAAAGGCGCGCTCAATACGAACATTCACGGTATCAAGGTTGCCGGCCAGCATGGAATTGCCGCCGAAGTTGCCGAGGTAGCACCATATGTAAGGCACGCCATAATAGGCATTAGTGCGCTCCCACACGGGTTGTCTCTCGCAATAGTAATCGAGCATGATGTGTCTGTCTTTTGGCATGGAGGTGATATAAGCCTCGATGCGGTTGTCGACTTCCCAGTATTGACGCTCGTTCCAGAACAGCCACGCCATCTCAAGCCATTTGGCATCAGGATCGGCTGCCTCCAACGACTCATAGACTTGGCGACTTACGCGACCCAGGTATTCGGGCTCCCAGCTCGGCGGAATCATCTCATTGAAGATGTCAATACCATAGATGTGGTCGGTGCCGTAGAACTCGATTTCCTTCTCAATGAATTTCTTTTGTATCATGGGATACAACTCACATTCGGGGTCGAGGAACTTGCACCAACAGATGCTGTCGAAGCCTGCCCAATCGCCCAAAGAGGCCAAAGGTGCCTCGGGATAAAGTCTTGTGATGCAAGGCGGCACATGGCCAGCAAAACCAGGCAACACGGGTTTCATGTTCAGTTCCCGCTCACGAGCTACGATCTGTTTTTGGAGTTCCTTTTGGTTCTCGAGCCACGACATGGGCAGCGGTCCACCCCAGCGGTCAATGTTCTGCATGCGGTGCCAAGGCAGATGCGCCGGACCCGTGAAGTAGCTGCGGATCTCCTCGTCGGTGAGGCCGAAGTCGCTCCACACCTCATACCACACGCTTTCCTGTCCCGTGATGGCCAAGGGCAGATTAATGCCATTAAGCGCCATCCAGTCAATGAAATGCTCCCACTGCGACCAGTTCCACCAAGGCAAGGTGTAACCGAAAGTGCAGTAGTTGAGGAAGAAACGGTCGGGCACACGGGCACTCAGACTGACCTTCTCGGGCACAGCGGGCATCGTGGCAGGGATCTGAAGCGTCTCTTCTTTGAACCAAGAATATTGTGCCTTGCAGTAGTATTTCAGGTAGTGGTTAAGGCCGACAGCCATGCTGTTGGCATTGTTGCCACGGATGACGAGGTCCTCACCTTTTGTCTCAATTTCAAAGCGATCGACAGTGTCGTTTTCAAGCTTTTCGAGGACGATATTTTGAGAATACTCAGGCACGACGCGGTTCACCAGTCCACGCATGGCGATGACTTCGGGGTCGGTTTCGGCCTTCTTGGTGCAGGAGACGCACAGCAAAAGGCTCAATAGGGTGATGAGGTAAAGCTTTTTCATCGAATCAAAGTTTTGTTTGGGCAAAAATAGTGTTTTTTCTCCAATGCCGTTTTTTCACCAAATATTTCCTATTTTTGCGCCCATGGCGAAGAACAAGTATTATGTAGTATGGATGGGCCATCACCCTGGCATTTACGACCGATGGGATGCCTGCCAAAAGGAGATAGAAGGTTTCAAAGGGGCCAAATACAAAGGGTTCACCGACCGCTCAAGTGCCGAGACCGCTTTCCGTGAAGGCCCTGAAAAATATTGGGGCAAGGACGTGTCTCCTATAGTCGACTTATCGAAGGTCAAAGAGCAACCCGTTAGTCCTGCCGTGGCGGTAGATGCGGCATGCGCGGGCAACCCTGGGAAGATGGAGTACCAAGGGGTTTTTGTGGACTTCGGCACGCAGCCTGACACAACGGTACAGCTGTTCAAGAGTCCCGTCTTTGAGAACGGCACTAACAACATCGGTGAATTCTTGGCCATCGTGCATGCCTTGGCGTGGATGAAACAGAAACACGTGGCTTACCCCATATATAGCGATTCCTACAACGCACAGCTTTGGATCAAGCAAAAGAAATGCAAGACCAAGCTGCAGCCCAACGACAAGAACGCCTACCTCTTTGAACTCATCGCCCGTGCTGAGAAATGGTTGAACGAAAACGCCATAGAGGTGCCCGTCATGAAGTGGAAAACCGAGATTTGGGGCGAAATTCCCGCCGATTTCGGCAGGAAATAAGATAATTATTCCCCGACGAATGTCGGGAAATAAAAATTAATCTTACTTTTGGCGCCATAATTCCGAAAACAAGATGCTGAAATACGACTCGTTTTATTTCCAATGCCCGCATTGTCAAGCTTGGCTCGAAGGTCGCAACCTAAAGGCCGAGATGGTGAACGAGGCAATCTTGTATTCCGACGGCAAAGTGTTGAACGACAACTTGATCACCACGCCTCAGAAGATGATAATGTGTCCGTCATGCGGCCACAGCTTTTGGGTTGAGCATCCCGAGGAGCCTTTCATCACCTACGAAAAACCCGATGCCGAGATCTATTCTTGGAACACTTGGCGCTTCTTCGGCATCAGCTTCTCCGACAACAAGGGTAAGATGGCTTTGGTCAACCACTACAAGACCTTCCTGAAGAAGAGTCACTACGACCCGAAGAAAGAGATTTATCTGCGGCGTTTCCTGTGGTGGGCCTACAACGACCTGCACCGCAACCACCAGCACGTGCGCCTGAAATACCTGCTCAACGGATTCATGAGTTTCGGCGTGTGGCACTGCAACCGCAAGCTGATTCTGGAGGGCGAGAAGCTATTCATCAAGAACCACAAAGACTTCACCGAAAACCTGAAGCGTCTGTTGGCCTTATTGGAAAAGCACCCCGAGGAGCAGATTGACCTTGAGGTGCCGGAGATTTATCGTGAGCTGCGTCAGTTCGACAAGGCGAAGGATTTGTTGGACCAGATGGGCAGCCGCACGCACTTCACCAACGAAATGTTACGCCATTCCAAGTGGAAAGACGCGCGGGTGTTTATGGTGACGGGATAAAAGATTTGGGGACGGCGCGCCGTCCCCAAATCTTTTTTCAATCTTTTACTTTGTCAATAAGGAACAAATCATTGATCCAAACCTCGGTGTTGGAGTGGCGTTGACCTTTGTCGTCAGTCCACTCGTTGTTCCGCAGTGAACCCTCAACAGCTACCTGTAGTCCTTTCTTTACATTCTTTTCAACTCTTTCGGCTTGTTTACCCCAGGCCACTAGAGTAAACCATTGCGTTTCGTTAACCCATTCGTCGTTGGCGTTACGGTGACTTTCTGTCACAGCCAAGCGAAAACGCGATACTTTGTTATTGCCGTTGAAGGTTTTCATTTCGGGGTCGGCACCCGGGCGGCCAATCAGCATGACCGAATTTCTCATTGTACTCATGATTTTGTGTGTTTAAGTGTTATTAATAAGGTGATTAGTTGTTTTGTTCCTTACCCCAGTCCAGGAGAATGAAGTTGTTTAGATGGATCTCTGTCGACAGATGGCGTTGGCCGTTCTTGTCGATCCATTCGTTGTTACGCAAGGCGCCGTCGATGGCGATCTGCTTTCCTTTTTTCACCACCTGCGCGACACGCTCGGCGGTCTTGTCCCATGCCACCACGGTAAACCACTGCGTGTCTTTTACTTGTTCGTGGTTGGCGTTGCGGCGCGTTTCGTTCACGGCGAGGTTGAAGCGCGTGACGATGCGGTTGTCGTTGAAGGTTCTCGTTTCAGGTTCTGCACCCGGGCGGCCAATCAGCATGACCGAATTTCTCATTGTACTCATAGTTGTGTGTGTTTAATAATTAATGATAAGTTTGATTTGTCGTGTCGCCCCTTTGATTGGTTTGACGATGCAAAGTAACAACACTTGTCAAGACTAAGCCGTTGAACAAACGTTTGTAGTCGACTGTAATCGTTTGTTGTCGTTTGCTGTCGGATATATTACTTATTATCAATTGATTAAGTTTTTCCCATTTTTCGACAACTTTTTATTATTTTTGCGTCAAAAATGAAAAACAACGAAAAATGGCAAAGGATTTGAAGCCTCATATCGGCATTTTTGGGCGCAGAAATTGTGGAAAAAGCAGCCTTATCAACCTGCTTACGGGACAAAATATCGCCATTGTGAGCGACACGGCGGGCACCACCACCGACCCTGTCAAGAAAAGCCTTGAGATCTTCGGCATCGGGCCTTGCGTGCTCATCGACACGGCGGGCATCGATGACGTGGGAGCCTTGGGACAGCAGCGTGTGGACAAGACGATGAAGGTGCTGGAGGAGATTGACTGCGCCATATTGGTCATCACGGAGAACAACTTCGGTGACCCTGAAAAGCAACTCATCGCCCGCATGAAGGAAAGAGCGGTGCCGTTTTTCGTCGTCCACAACAAATCCGACCAGGAGTCGCTTCTTGCCGTAGTGAAGGCGATGATCGAAAAGAACTACGACACGAAAGTGCTGAACTATAGTATTGTAAAAGACAAAGACATCTCCCCGCTCATTGAGCAGCTCAAAAAAACCATCCCGGAAAGTGCCTATCAGAGGGTGTCCCTGTTGGGGGGTATCATAAAACCCAACGAGGTGGTGGTTTTAGTATGCCCCGTCGACTCCGAAGCCCCCGAAGGCCGATTGATTCTGCCCCAAGTGATGGCTATTCGTGATGTGCTTGACAACGAATGCATCTGCGTGGTATTGAAGGAAACCCATTTGCAGCAATACCTCGAAACCATGCCCAAGCCTGCCTTAGTGGTCACCGACAGCCAAGTGTTTGGTTATGTGAGCAAAATCGTCCCTCATGATATTCCTTTGACCAGCTTTAGCATCGTCATGGCACGCCTGCGCGGCGACTTCGACAACTATGTGAAAGGCACGCCCCATCTTTCACAACTGAAAGACGGCGACACGGTCTTATTGCTTGAGTCCTGCACGCACCACAGCACTTGCGAGGACATCGGCCGCGTGAAATTGCCCCGAATGATCCTGAAATTCTCCGGAAAAGACATCAAGTTTGAATATGTTGCTGGCCTTTCCCCCATCACCAACCCCGAAAAATACGCTATGGCCATCCAATGCGGAGGCTGCATGAGCACGCGCAAGCAACTGCTCAACCGCACCAACCTTTTCGTCGACCGAGGCATTCCGATAAGTAATTACGGCATGGCGTTGGCTTATATGAATGGGATTTTTGGGCGGGTGATGGAGCCGTTTTCCACCAACTTGTAGAGACACCGATTTATCGCGTCTCAAAGTGTTCCAGCAGTCCTTTACACCCCTCCAAAACATCCACCCAAGTGGCTTCAAAATCGCCCGTGTACCACGGATCAGCAACGTCGCCAGGTCTGTGAGTGTAGTCCATTAATAGACTGATTTTGTGGTCGATATCTTCGCCAAACATCCTCTTCAAGTTGCGCAAGTTGTTGCGGTCCATAGCGATGATATAATCGTAATAGGCGTAGTCCTGCCGCGTCATCTGGCGGGCGGTCTTGCCCTCGCAGCCGATGCCGTGCTCGGCCAGTTTGCGCCGCGCCGGCGGATAGACCGGATTGCCGATTTCTTCGGTTGAGGTCGCCGCAGATTGTATCTCATATTGGTCACTCAAACCCGCCTCTGCGACGAGGTGTTTCATTACGAACTCGGCCATGGGACTGCGGCAGATATTGCCGTGACAGATGAAGAGAACTTTTATCATGTTGAAGTGTTGTTGACGTGGGACTTTGGTACACGAGACTACGGGATTATCCTCTTGACCTCATTGCGGGCGCAGACCCGCAATCTCCCGAGCGAAAAGGATTCGTCTTCACGCTTGGGAGATAGCGTTCCGTTTTCACGGAATGACGGTCCGCTATGAGGATCAAGGCTCAGTGTAGTGTTTCCCTGTCTCTAGTCTCGCGTCCGAATAACCGCGCAAAGTTAGTAAAGATTTGTTTTTGTAAAGTAACAATGTCGGTTTCTAATAGTTTTGCTGCAGCCTCATAGACCGTTTCAACCCCGATTTCCGCCATATCGGTTTCAAGGAAGAGATAATCCAAATCGATGAATTTAAACGACTTATGAATCTTTCTTTCGGGATGCAACAGACTCTCGCCTACGGAAAGATAAATCCCCTGCCCGATGAGTTGCTTTATGTCCTGCTCTGTTCCGCTGAAGCCATGAACTATCCAAGGTTGTTGGGCTTTGTGCTTCTTTCGTAGGGCGATGATTTCGTTATGGCTGCGCACATCGTGCAGAATCATGGGCTTTTGACAGGCTTCCGAGAGCTCGATTTGCCGCTCAAAGAGTTCGATTTGTCGTTCAAAACTCGCTTTGTGCATCTTGTCCAAACCCGCCTCACCAAGGGCTAGTACATTTGATGATGGCAGTCTTTCTTCCAATAATGCAAATGCCTCTTCCAATTGAAAATCAGCATTATCCAATGTCCATGGATGAATGCCGTAACTGTAATAGCCTTGCTCGGGACAGAATTGCTCCAAATTCAAATTGACGATTTGAAGAAGATTTTCCCTAGATTCTTCCGTATGCGTGTGAATATCAATAAAATCCGTTTTCAACATGTGTTAAGAAGCAGGAGAGTTCATGCTATGGTTTGAAAAAAAACAAAACAAGGATATAACTCACCAATGACATTACTAAAAACAGAAAAACCAAAAAGCCTTTTAGCCACCTGAATTTTTCATTTCGATATTTGGAATCGCATTCATTATATATCTTTTCACTATTTGGAAAAAGTTTTGAAAAGAATATAATTTCAAGTGTTAGAGGTATGAGAAATAGGATAATAATAAGTTTGTTCAATCCTAGACCAAATTGAAACAAAACGAATTGTGTTAACGCTAATAAATAACCCGTAAATGCAAAAAACATCAAAAAATACCCTTGACCAATATAGTCGTGCATTTTCATTTTCTTGTATGCGTATGCAATCCTATAAACACAGTAATTGAAAAGTTCTTTCATATGTATTGTTTTTAATTTCGGCAAATATAAGCACTTTTCTTGAATTGCAAATGAGGAGCGGAAAGATTTATTACTTTTGCCGCGGCTTGAAAGAACAGGTCTATGGGATTGAATAAGTCATCGGTCACAGGGCATCTCGCTTGTTTCGGTGCCTACTGCATCTTCGGGTTCAACATCGTTTGTTGCAAGAACATCTCCAACGCGCATGTGATGACCCCCATGGACTTGCTGTGTTTCCGTGCGGCGGGCGCCACACTGTTGTTTTGGATTCTATCCCTATTCATGCCCAAGGAAAAAGTGCCGCTGAACGACCTGTGGAAGATCTTCATAGCCTCCATGCTGGGACTGTTTCTCACCCAATGGAGTTTCCTGAAGGCCATCACCATGACGACCTCCATCGACACGAGCATCACCAACACCTGCACCCCCATCCTGACCATGATTGTGGCGGCCATCGTCTTGAAGGAGCCCATCACCTTCAAGAAAGTGGGCGGCATTTTGGTGAGTCTGGCAGGCGTTTTGATCTTGGTTTTCAACTCGGTAGGACTGGGCGGCGGCGCTTCCGAGACCAAGCCCTTGGGCATCGTCCTCGTGGTGGTAAACGGCCTGACCTTCGCCCTCTATCTCGGCATCTTCCGCCCGCTCATCTCGAAATACAATGTGGTCACCTTTATGAAGTGGATGTTCCTGTTTACCATGCTAGTAACCGTGCCCTTCAATGTCAAAAACTTGATACACATACCTTTTGGACAGATTGAGAGCCGCGTGGCGTGGCAGATCGCTTTTGTGGTGTTTTTCGCCACTTTCGTCGCGTATTTCCTCATCCCCATCGGGCAGAAACGCTTGCGACCCACTTTGGTCAGCATGTACAACTATGTGCAGCCCATCATCGCCACCATTATCAGCATTATCATTGGCTTGGACCACTTCACTTGGAAGAAGGGTATAGCGATGATACTGGTTTTCACCGGCGTTTGGATTGTCAACCAAAGCCAGGCGGCGGTAGCGGAGAAATAGAGATTTAATAAATAAATCACTTATAATAAATAGTTTTTGTTTATTCAAGTTTCGCAAGTGGTGGTGCATCCCGATGGGATGCCCTGTCACAGTATCCGACTAATCCCGTAGGGATTTGCTTTCGGTAAAAACAAACAACATCACCCTTTTGCATCCCGTAGGGATGTGCGAAACTTGAATTTATTATACCTGGATTAAAGTATAGTTCCTATCTGAAACGTTTGAATTTAATAGTTCTCAATGACAAATTCTCTAATGGCTCTATTCATGTCTTTTCGGGCTATGCCCAAATAATTCTTAATCACATTATATTCTTCTTCGTTTTCTTTTATCTCGTTAAGCATCTTGATTACCAATGCCTTGCCTCCTTTGCGTTCAGCCATTTCACATATTGCCATTTGGATTGCGTATGCGTAATTGTTGGCAAAGTCAGCATACGCAAACCTCTCTTGCGAAGCCGCCTTTGTCGAGTCGGTCACAAACCTCCCGTCCTCGTCTTTGTAAGCCATAACC
>JAGBQJ010000048.1 GCA_017632935.1 Bacteroidales bacterium
AACAAGCACTGATGAACTACATCCATTACTATAACAACCAAAGAATTAAGTTGAGACTAAAAGGAAAGAGCCCGGTACAATACCGAACTCTTTACCTAAACAATTAATGTTTAACCGTCCAACTTCTGGGGGTCACATCAGTTTTTCTCGGGGGATTTTTTTTGGTACGGTTTTTGCGAAACAGAAAAATTGTTTGAAAAAATGGAAGTTTTGAATAACGAAACAAAAATAATTCATAATTTTGCAACAATTTTAAAATCATAACAAAATGAAGAAAGTGATTTATCTGCTTGGCATCATGTTCCTTATGGTTGGAGCAGCCAAGGCGCAAGACAGCAAGGCCACCATCGGACCCGAAATCGAGTTTGAGAAAGTCGTCCATGACTACGGCGATGTGCCTTTCAACGGCAATGGCGAATGTGAATTCCGTTTCACCAACACGGGCAACGAGCCCCTGCTGATCCAAAAGCCTAAGTCGAGCTGTGGTTGCACCATCCCTTCCTGGCCCAACGAGCCCATCCTTCCTGGCGAATCCGAAGCCATCAAAGTGACCTATAGAACCAACAAGCCAGGCGTCATCAACAAAACTGTGACCGTTACCTCGAACGCCCTCAAGAACTCAACCGTGGTGTTGCGCATCAAAGGCCGTGTGCTTGACCAAGCCGTCGAAGCCATGCCGGAGAAGAAAAACGATTTCGGCAGCGGCTCGCCCGTCAACAAGCAATAAAGAATGTAATTAAGTTAATTCCATAAAAGCCGTCTAATGTTTACGTTAGATGGCTTTTTATACAAAAACAAAAACCTATGCCAAAAATTTCCAATAAAGGTATGGAATTGCCGCAGTCGGCAATCCGTAAATTGGTTCCCTTCGCCGATGCCGCAAAAGAACGCGGCATTCATGTGTATCACCTCAACATCGGTCAGCCAGACATCGAGACACCTAGCGGTGCTTTGAAAGCTTTGGCTGAGACGGCTGCCAATATGGCTAACAACCATGGCGTCCTTGAATACAGCCACTCGGCCGGTATTCCCAGCTACCGTCGCGCGCTGTGCAACTACTATCACCGCCATGGCATCGACGTGACGCCCAACCAAATCATCGTCACTACAGGCGGCAGCGAAGCCCTTCAGATGGCCTTCACCGTGTGCCTCAACCCTGGCGACGAAATCATCATTCCGGAGCCTTATTATACCAACTATAACACTTTCGCCAAGCTGTGCGACGCCAAGATTGTCACGATTCCCAGCGACATCAAGACGGGCTTTGCCTTGCCGCCCATCGAGGAGTTCGAAAAGGTCATCACGCCGCGCACCCGTGCCATCATGATCTGCAACCCCAACAACCCAACGGGTTATCTCTACACCCAAGAGGAGCTGCTCAAAGTGGCTGGCTTGGTCAAGAAGTACGACCTGTACCTCTTCGCCGATGAGGTGTACCGTGAGTTCTGCTACGACGGTCATAAGCATTTCAGCGTCATGCAGCTTGAAGGTCTGGAGCGCAACACCATCCTGTTCGACTCCGTCTCGAAGCGTTACAGCGCCTGTGGTGCCCGCGTGGGCTGTATGGTGACCCGCAACAGTGAGGTTTACGCCATCGCCATGCGTCTGGCTCAGGCCCGTTTGTCACCGCCGAGCTTCGGTCAGATTTTTGCTGAGGCTGCCGTCGATACCCCGCAATCCTATTTTGACGCTGTGTATAACGAGTACATTGCTCGCCGCAACGTCATCGTTGAAGGCATCAACAAGATTCCTGGCTGCTACTGCCCGATGCCGAAGGGTGCTTTTTACACCGTCATCGACCTGCCTGTTGACGACAGCGACAAGTTCTGCCAGTGGTTGCTCACCGACTTCAGCTACAACAACGCCACGGTCATGCTGGCTCCCGCCACGGGCTTCTATGTCGACCCAGAGAAGGGCCGCCATCAAGCACGCATCACCTACTGCCTCTGCATCGACGACCTGAAGGCCGCCATCAAATGCCTTGAGGAGGCTTTGAGGGTGTATCCTGGTAGATTGAGATAATCAATACATCAAATATTTGTTCCTAACGGCCTTGAACGACGCAAGGCCAGATTCCCACGAAGCGCGGATTACTTCCGCGCTTTTTCCGTTTTCTATGTCACACTGCAGCTGTTGGTCACCGGCGAGCAGACGGAAATAATCCTTGAAGAAACCTTTGTCTTTCAGCTGTTGATAGGCCTCAGTGAGCCATTCTAGATGGAGCTGGTTGTCGTTACGCGCGTAGTCGTGGGCAAACTCCACTAGGTTTTCGCCACGGCAACGCTGGCCTTCCAACAAGGGCTTTGAGGCGCCACTGGTGCTTTTTGGGGTGAATGTGTGACTGCCGCGCATATCGGGGTGACCATAGATTTGGAAAGGCGTCTCCGTGCCGCGCCCCACGCTGACATTGGTGCCTTCAAAGAAGCAAAGGGTGGGATAGAGGTAGACCGACTCCCAGTTGGGTAGGTTAGGCGAGGGCTTCACTGGTAGCTCGTAGATGGCGTTGCGGTTGTAGTTATTAATAGGTATCACGTTGAGGTCGCAGGTGACGCCGTTTTTCAGCCAGCCTTCGCCATTCACCATTTTGGCATATTCGCCTATGGTCATGCCATAGACTACGGGTACTTGGTGCATACCCACAAAAGACTGGTTTTCAGGTTTCAATACAGGTCCGTCGACATAAAAGCCATTGGGATTGGGTCGGTCGAGGACGATGACGGGGAGATGGTTTTCGGCGGATGCTTCCATCACGTAGCTCATGGTGGAGATGTAGGTGTAGAAACGCACGCCAACGTCTTGCAGGTCAAAGAGGATGATGTCAATGCCTTGCAGCATCTCGGGCGTGGGCTTCTTGTTTTTGCCGTAGAGCGACACGATGGGCAGGCCGGTCTTCTCGTCCTTGCCACTGTTTACCTTGGCACCTGCATCGGCTGTACCGCGGAAACCATGTTCAGGTGTGTAGATTTTCTTCACGTTGACACCCAAGGAAAGTAAGGTGTCCACCAAATGTGTTTCGCCGATGATGCTGGTCTGGTTGCCGACGATGCCCACGCGTTTTCCTTCTATAAGTGGCAGATAGTCATTGAGTTGCATGGCTGCGCTGACATAGTGTTCCTTGTCGATGAAAGCGATGCGAGACGATACTAAAAAGGTTGGCTCTTGCGCTTTGATTCTAGTATTGGGTTCGTTGTCCATTTTATAGACTTGGGCCCAGACTTGCGCATGGAAGACACATAACAACAGAGCAATGGCAAAGATTTGTCGTTTCATTTCGGTGAATTTTTTGCAAAGATATTTAAATCCTTGCAAAATTCGCTCCTAAATGCCGCATATACCAGATTTTTACTATTTTTGCCAAAAATGTAAAATTGAAGATTTGTGTATTGTTTTTGTAATACATTTAATATCAATAAATTATAACTAAACTTAATTACAATGAAAAAATTCTTACTATCTATTATGGTGCTGCTGTCGATGGCGACGCTGTTGCCGGCGCAGCAGACGGTGAAGGTGAGCTTCACCGCAGGCACGACCACGGGACAGTACTGCCCGTTCACCGTGGTGACTGCAACCAACGTGACACGAGGCTGGTCGGACTACCTCGTCTATCCCGACACGGTGCTGGTGATGACAGCCACGGGCATCGGGGAACACCAAGGCTCACGCCTCGGCACGGCCTACCCCAACCCCTTCAACGGCGAGACGCGCGTGCCGCTTGAGCTTTCCAAGGCAGGCGAGGTGCTGCTGCAGGCCGTCCGCACCGACGGCTCGGTGGCGGCCGCGCACAACCTTCGCCTCGAGGCGGGCACCCACGACGTGACGGTTCGCCTCGCCGACCCGGGCCTGGCCTTCCTGGTCATCACGACTAGCCAAGGCCGTTCGGTGGCCAAGCTGGTGAGCACGGGCAGGGGCGGCATGAACGATATCACGGTGGAGACCGTCTCCACGGAGCCTGTCAAGGGCGGCGAGCCGACACGCGGCAACTCCCCAGGCGAGTTCGCGCCTGGCGACGTGATGCGCTATGAGGCCATGCTCGCCGACGGCAGCGGCACGGTGATGAGCGCAGCGGTGACACAGCCCCAATACGTGGACGAGACTGTGACGCTGCGGTTTGCGGTGAGCCTTCCGACGGTGACGACGAACGAGGTGGCAGACGTGAGCCAGACGACTGCCGTATGCGGCGGCGATGTCAGCATAGGCGGCGGCCTCACGGTGACGGCCAAGGGCGTGTGCTGGAGCACCGGCCAAAACCCCACCATAGACGACAGTCATACTTTCAACGGCACGGGCACGGGCAGCTTTGCGGCACAGATCAATGGCCTGACGGCAGGCCAGACCTACTACGTTCGCGCCTACGCCACCAACATCTTGGGCACGTCCTACGGAGCACAGATGACCTTCACGACCACACAGGCGCCTCCCGGCATCGTACTGCCTACGGTGACGACGAGCGAAGTGGCCAGCGTCACTGAGACGACTGCCATCTGCGGCGGCACGGTGACGGGCAACGGCAACGGCACGGTAGTGGAGCGAGGGGTGTGCTGGAGCACCACCCCGGTCCCCACTATGAACGACAGCCACTTGAGCAGCGGCGGCGGCATGGGCAGCTACCTAGTGACGCTGACCGGCCTGACGGCAGGCCAGACCTACTACGTCCGCGCCTATGCCATCAACGCTGCGGGCACGGCCTACGGCGATATGAAGGCCTTCACGACAGCGGGAGCCCCGCCCGTCGTGGTGGTTCCCACGGTGACGACCGGCGTGGTGACCAACGTCACCTCGACCCTGGCCACCGTCAGCGGCACGGTGACCGATGACGGCGGAGCGGACGTGGACATGCGAGGCTTCTGCTACGGCACGTCTCACAACCCGACATGGAGCGACAGCTTTACCTTTGACGGCACGGGAATGGGCGACTTTACGAGAACCATCGAGCAACTGACCCCCGGCACCACCTACTACGTGAGAGCCTACGCTAGGAACAGCGCAGGCACGGCCTACGGCAACGAGGTGAGCTTCACCACGTTAGGCGGTGGCGGTGGTGTGACCTTGCCCACGGTGACCACGAGCGACGTGACCAACATCACCTCGTCCACGGCCACTTGTGGCGGCAACGTGACCTCTGATGGCGGTGCTTCTGTGGTTGCAAGAGGCGTATGTTGGAGTTTGACTCACAATCCGACCCTTGACAACTCGCACACCACCGACGGCACGGGCATAGGCACTTTCACCAGCGAGATTTCCGGCATGCTGTCCGAAAAGGTGTACTATGTGCGTGCCTATGCAAGAAACAGTGAAGGCACGGCCTACGGCAACGAGGTGGTCTTCGCCACGCTGCCCGAGCAGCCCACCATCCCCGAAGGCGCCATCGACGCGCAGTTCTCGGTGAGCGCGAGCGACCAGGTCTATTTCTCGAGGGGCAACCTGCAGTACCAGGCTTCGACCGACACCTGGAAGTTCGCCGAGCACCAGTACGACTATATCGGTAACGATAACGAGAACATCTCTGCGACCTACAGCGGCTGGATAGATCTGTTCGGCTGGGGAACGAGCGGCTACCACGACAGCAACGACCCGTACAACACAAACTATCAGCCGTGGTCGAGCTCGATGAATATGGTCAACAGCACCTACAACTACTATGGCTACGGTCCCTCGGCCAACATGTCATCGCTTGACTTGACTGAGAACTCGGCGGAATACGACTGGGGCGTGCACAACGCGATAAGCAACGGCGGCAACACGGCAGGCCTGTGGCGCACGATGACGGACAACGAGTGGCTGTACCTGCTCTATGAGCGCAGCACCTCCACGGTGAACGGCGTGGCTAACGCCCGTTACGCCAAGGCGGAGGTGGCCGACGAGAAAGGCCTGATCCTGTTCCCCGACACCTACACGCATCCTGTCAATGTGGTACAGCCTGTGGGCGTCAACGATGATGAAAACACGGGGTGGAACGGCAACAGCTACAGCGCCGCCGACTGGGCCCTGATGGAGCAGGCCGGCTGCGTCTTCCTGCCTGCGGCGGGCTACCGTAGGGTGAATGTGGTCGAACGCCCTGGCCTCTTCGGCAGCTACATGTCGGTGACCCATTCGGGTATCGACAATTTTCACAGCATAGACTTTGTTTCTAGCGAAATCAATGACAATGTTGACGGCCGCTTCTATGGCATCAGCGTGCGCTTGGTGCATGGTGTCGGCACCAATACTTCGGTGAACACGCCCACGGTGTCGACCTCCGATGTGACCGACGTGACCATGACCGGAGCCACCTGCGGCGGCATCGTGATTAATGACAACGGTTACCCCGTGACGGCGAGAGGCGTGTGCTGGAGCGAATACTTGAATCCCGACTTGAGCGACAACCACACCGTTGACGGCAGCGGCACGGGCAACTTCACCAGCCAGATAACGGGCTTGGCACCAGGCACGACCTACAACGTGCGCGCCTACGCCACCAACAGCGAGGGCACCTCATACGGCATGAATATGACCTTCACCACGCTGGCAGCAGGGCCGACTGTTCCCACGGGCGCAATAAACGGCTTGTTCTCGGTGAGTGAAACAGAACAGGTGTATTTCTCACAGGGCAACCTGCAATACATCGGCAGCGCCAGCACACCGTATTGGAAGTTCGCCGATAGTCAGTTGGATTATCTTGGTCAAAACGGCCAATCTTCCAGTGACCCGAATATCGACCGCGACCTCTTCGGCTTTGGGACGAGCGGATACAATCATGGCGCTGTATGTTACCAGCCTTGGAGTACAAGTAATACTTATAGCGACTACTACGTTTATGGCGACTATACCTATAATCTGTTTGATCAAACGGGACAGGCCGACTGGGGCTACAACGCCATCAGCAATGGTGGCAATGCCGAAAACCTATGGCGTACGCTAACGCATGAAGAATGGAATTATGTTTTCAACGAGCGAAGCACCTCGTCAGGATTGCGCTATGCTAAAGCTACCATTGATGAGGTCAAAGGTATTATCCTTTTCCCAGATGATTGGAACAGTGCGGTTCTTAATCCGACGAATGCCAATAGCGCGGACGCAAATTTTGAAACCCAACTCACTGTTGCGGATTGGACCTCCATTTATGAACCCCAAGGTGCTGTCTTCCTTCCCGCTGCAGGCTACCGTGATGGAAGTGTCATTTTGGGATATGGATTCTATCGGTCTTCTTCGTCAGGAGGTCAATACGATTCCCGTAATGTCTTTTTTGATAATTGGAGATGTGACCCATCGGATAATAATAGAAGGGAGAGGGGCTTTTCTGTCCGCCTCGTTTGCCCGGCGCAATAATGTTTTCCGACGATAGGATTTTATGTAGAGACGGTGTGCCCACCGTCTCTACGTGTATTAATGCGAAATTGAGTTTGTACAGACGTTGCGCGCAACGTCTCTACATTTTTTGTAATTTTGCGGCAAAATAAACCTAATGTCCGCCCCAAAATTCATAGCAGACCGAATCTTTTCGCTTTCGAAGGAAAACCTTTCCTCGACAGTGATGCGCTTGGCCGTCACCAGTGTGGCCTTGGCCGTTATCGTGATGCTCATCGCTTGGGCGGTCGTGGTGGGCTTCAAGAACCAGATTCGCGACAAGGTCATCGGCTTCGTGGCACCCATCCATGTGCAGGCCTTGGACAAGAACGAGTCGGTGGAGGAGACACCATTCGTCCTGGATTCCATGCTCATTAGCCGGTTGAACACGGTTGAAGACATCAGCCATTATCAGCAAGTGGCCAACAAGGCGGGCATGATCAAAACCGACGATGAGATCCAAGGTGTGGTGCTGAAAGGCGTGGATATGAACTACGATTGGACCTATTTCGATACCTATCTCATTGAGGGCAAGACCCCGAGATATACCGCCGATGAACGCTCCACCGAGGTGTTGGTCTCCAAATCCATTGCCGACAAGATGCTGCTCAGTGTGGGTGATGACGTGCGCGTATGGTTTATCGACAAGGACATGCAAGCTAGAGGCCGTAAGTTTTCTGTTTCTGGCATTTTCGAGACAGGACTCTATGAGTTTGACGAGCGTTATGTCTTTGCCGACCTCAACCAAATCCGCAAGCTGAACGGTTGGGAAGACAACGAGGCCGGACTGCTTGAAATCGCCCTGACCGACAATGCCGATGTCGACCAAGTGAATGAGAAGCTTTATCATGCTTTACCTGCTGAGTTGGTTTCTTATACCGCCCGACAAAGCAACCCGCAGATCTTCGACTGGCTTGATTTGCTGGACACCAATGTTTGGCTTATCATGGCCCTGATGCTGCTCGTGGCAGGCATTACGGTCATCAGTATGTTGTTGATTATCATTATCGAACGTACTTCTACGATCGGTCTGCTGAAGGCCATGGGTGCGAGCAACAAGTTTGTCCGTGCTGTGTTTCTGCGCCGTTCGTTGCGTATCCTGCTCATCGGCATGATTATCGGCAACGTCATCGGTTTGGGTTTCTGTTTCCTGCAGCAATACACAGGCTTCATCAAACTGGATGCGGCCACTTATTATCTCTCCGCAGTGCCTATCGAAATGCATCTTAGCACTTTGATTCTCATCAACTTAGGTACCTTCCTGCTTTGGGTCTTGATGCTGCTCATCCCGACCTCGGTTATCAACCGCATCAGCCCCACCAAGTCGATTCGTTTTGAATAAGCGAAAAATCTCTGTTTTTTTCCTTCCATTCCAATAAAATGCCTATTTTAGCCGCCGAATCAACATAACTATGATGAAAGACTTTACCATTGTGCCGTTGAAAGGCTACGGCGAAATACCTTTCGGAATGACCCTTGACGAGACCGTCAAACTGCTGAACATGCCCGACTTTTATGAGGAGTTGAGCGATATGGAGGAGACAGGCAACCGTTCCATCTACTACGAATATGATGATATTCAGACGAATATCTATTTCGAGGGTGTCACCAAGTCGGTGGTGGCCTGCTTCGAGACGGAAAACGAGGCGGCTACTTTGTACGGCAAGAAGGTGTTCGGCCTCAAGAAGGATGATGTCGTCAAGTTGATGAAAGACAACGGCTTCAAGGATTTGGAGGAAGAAGAGGAAGATGGTGAGTGGCGCGTTTCCTTCGAGGACGCCATGATAGACTTTTTCTTCGCGGGCGACAAGATGACGGCCGTCAGTTGGGGTGTGCTTGTCGACGAACAAGGCGATATCATTTGATGAAAACTACCAAGTTACAGCAGAAATACGACGCTTTTGTGGCTCATTTTGAGGAGCACATGCCTGTCGCAGAGACGGAGTTGGAGTATTCCGACCCGTATCAGTTGTTGGTGGCGGTCATCCTCTCGGCGCAATGCACCGACAAACGTGTCAACATGACCACACCGGCTTTGTTCCAGCGTTTCCCGACGGTTCAAGACATGGCTGCCTCGACAGTAGATGAAATTTACACCTATATCAAAAGCATTTCCTATCCCAATAACAAAGCCAAGAACTTATTGGGCATGGCGCAGACTTTGGTGCGTGATTTCAATGGCATCGTTCCCAATAATTTGGAGGATTTGCAGAAGTTGCCTGGTGTAGGCCGTAAGACCGCCAATGTGATGATGGCTGTAGCCTTTGACCAGCCCGCCATGCCTGTGGATACACATGTTTTCCGTGTGGCCAACCGCATTGGTCTGACCAAGAATTCCAAAAACGTGTTAGAGACGGAAAAGACCCTTGTGGCGCATTTGCCCCAAGCGGTCATTTCTAAGGCGCACCATTGGCTTATCCTGCACGGACGCTATGTCTGTCTAGCAAGAAAGCCGAAATGCTCGGAATGCAGCATCACGGCTTTCTGTGATTATTACCAGAAAAAGAACAAGGCTTAATTGCTTCTCGAGACTTCCAGTTTTCCGATTTCCACCTCGTTGTTCTCGGAGATGATTTCTATCCAGGTGTTGTCTTCGCTGAACCACTTGTACTGTGAGCCGATGCGGAAGATGAAGGTCTTTTCGTCTTCAGTGGCTGCGATGGGCAGCACGAAGCCGCCGTTCTTACCGCCGGTACCGCCGAAGGAGACGATCATCGGGAAGGTCTTCTCAGGATGCGGGTTGCGCACCTTGATGATGATGTAGTTGGAACGGCGCACCGCCACATCGATTTTGTTGAACTCAAAGCGTTTGGCTTCGCCGGCGGCCAGTAACAGAGGCTCGTTGTTCAGCTCATACAGCTTGTTCTGTTCGATGATTTCGCTGATGCGGTTAATCATCTCGGTGGGGTAGGTCTCCAAACCAAGTTCTTCGGCCTTGGTGTAGGCCTCGATGGCCTTGTCGAAGGTGTTGGTCTTGAAGTTGGCGTCGCCTTCCTTGACGAACTTGTCGTATTGGCTACGCAAGGCTGCGATACGGTCGTTCTCCGACTTCTGGGCGATGGCCAGCTGTGCCGTGGCGGTCGGATCCTCCAGCTTGTAGGCCAAGGCCGTTTGATAGTGCGTGATGGCCTCAGCAAAATTCTCGGCGTTCAACGCGCTGTTACCGGCGCTCATGGCCTTGTTGTAGTTGGCTTCCAACTCGGCAGCCATCTGTGCGAAGATACCGTCGATTTCCTGGATCTTGGCGGTTGCGGCAGCATTGCCTTCATCGAAGGCCACGACCTCTTGGTATTTCACCTTGGCGTTGGCGTATTCCTGTTGGTTGAACAAAGCATCGGCTTCGTCCAGCATGCTCTTGATGGTGGCTTGGCGTTCAGCCTCCGCTGCGGCGAGTGCGGCCTGACGAGCGGCCTCTTCTTCAGCGGCTATACGGGCAGCTTCGGCTTCGGCAGCCAGACGAGCGGCCTCTTCCTCGGCGGCTTTGCGCGCGGCTTCTTCTGCGGCCAGTCGTGCCGCTTCTTGTTCTGCTGCGATGCGTGCTGCTTCTTTCTCTGCTGCAATACGAGCGGCTTCGGCTTCTGCTGCCAATCTTGCTGCCTCTTGTTCTGCAGCGATACGTGCAGCTTCGGCTTCAGCGGCCAAACGAGCAGCCTCAGCCTCGGCAGCCAATCTTGCGGCCTCCTGCTCGGCGGCTATCCTTGCGGCTTCTTCGGCATCTTGCTCGGCGATGAGCTTGTCGAGTCGGCCAATCATATCTGTGGCGTAGGAGTCACCTGCCACTACAGCAAGGGCACTTTGGTATTGTGCTTTGGCTTCTCTATAGGCTTTGTTCTCATAAAGTTGGTCGGCAGCGGCGATGATGCCGTTGTATTGGTCGGTCACGCCCTTTGCAGCCTGGTATTCGTTGAGCTTGGCGTTGGCTTCAATGTCGTTAGGGAAGAGCTCCAAAGCTTGGTTGATCTTGTCCAAAGCGGCTTCGTAGTTCTTGCGCAGGCCGAATTGTCGGCCTTCTTCCATCAGCTTGTCGAAGCGTGTCACCTTTTCGGCGTAAAGCTGTTTCTTCTGTTTGGCCTCAGCCAGTTTTTCCTTGGGCAGCTTGTCATTGGGGAAGATCTCAATGGCCGTCTCAAACTGCATGATGGCCGCATCGAAGTTGTCCTCGGCGAGCAGCGCCTCACCTTGGCTCATGGCCGTGTCATATGCATCTTGTTTGTCTTGACGTTCTTTGAGGATGGCACGCACGGCAGTAGCTTGACCGCTCACATATTTGTCCTCGGGGAAGACCTTCAGAGCGGCTTCATATTCTGCCAAGGCCTCTTCATATTTCTGTTGTCCGTAAAACTGGTCGCCGGCATCCAGATGGGCATAGAACACCTCTTGGCGGGCGCCGTCTTCCTGGATCTTCTTCACGGTTTCGTCCAGTTTCTTTTTTGCCGTGGCATCGCCCGATTTCTGCTTCAAGGCCATCTCGAAGTAAGTCTTCGCGCTGATGTAGTCCTTGGCGTTGTACTTGTCGTTGCCTTTCTTCATCAACGACTCGTACGACTCAGCATTTTGGGCTTGGACGGTGGTGACACCGAAAGCGAGCGAGGCGCCAAACAACAAGGAGAAGAGTATGTGTCTTTTCATCTTTTCGTTCTTATATCTATGAGTTAACGAAAGCCGTGCTTTTTTATTATAGGTGTAAGCTAAATTCTTCCATCCTTAATAGTGATGGTGCGGTCCGACATGGCGGCCAGGGTAGGGTTGTGCGTGACGATGACGAAGGTCTGGTTCATCTCGTCGCGGAGGCGGAAGAAGAGTTTGTGGAGCTCTTCAGCAGACTTGGAGTCGAGGTTGCCTGAAGGCTCGTCGGCCAGCACCACGGCTGGTTGGTTGATGAGGGCGCGTGCCACGGCGATACGCTGCTGCTCTCCGCCTGAGAGCTCTGAAGGCTTGTGTGTTTTTCTGTCGGTAAGATTCAGGTAATCAAGCAGTTTTTCAGCTCTTTCGATGGCTTCTTTCTTGCCCATGCCGCCGATGTAAGCCGGGATGCAGATGTTCTCGATGGCAGTGAACTCAGGCAGCAGGTGGTGAAACTGGAACACGAAGCCGATCTTCTGGTTGCGGAAGGCGGCCAGCTGGGTGTCGTTGAGTTTGCCGACTTCGGTGCCGTCGATGATAAGTTGGCCGTGGTCGGCCTTGTCCAAGGTGCCGATGATATGAAGCAGGGTGGACTTGCCTGCGCCTGAAGCTCCGACGATGCTCACGATTTCCTTCTTGTTGATGTGGAGGTCGATGCCTTTGAGCACCTCAAGGTTGCCGTAGGATTTATGTATGCCTGTCGCTTGAATCATACTTGTATTATTGGGCTGCAAAATTACAAAAAATATGTGTATCTTTGCAGACTTTGCAAAAGGATATCGATTGTGGATTTCAAACTAGTCTCTGATTTTCAACCTACTGGCGACCAACCTGAAGCCATCAAACAGTTGGTGGACGGCTTGAACCGTGGCGACCATGCCCAGACGCTGCTCGGCGTGACGGGTTCGGGCAAGACCTTCACCATTGCCAATGTGTTGGCACAGGTGAACAGGCCTGCCTTGGTGTTGAGCCACAACAAGACCTTGGCGGCACAGCTCTATGGCGAGTTCAAGCAGTTCTTTCCTGAGAACGCGGTGAACTATTTCGTTTCCTATTACGACTACTATCAGCCTGAGGCTTTCATCCCCGCCACCAATACCTACATCGAAAAGGACCTTGCCATCAACATGGACATCGACAAGATGCGCTTGGCGACGACCTCGGCACTGCTTTCGGGAAGAAGGGATATTATCGTGGTTTCTTCGGTCTCTTGCCTTTATGGCATTGGCAATCCCGATGACTTTGGAAAGAACGTCATCTATTTGGAACAGGGTATGAAAATCAGCCGCGACGAGGTGGCCAAGGCTTTGGTAGGTGCTTTATATGTACGCAACGAGATAGAGTTCACGCAGGGCAAGTTCAGGGTGAAAGGGGAGACGATGGATGTGTTCCCTGCCTATGCCGATTACGCCTACCGCATCGTGTTCTGGGATGACGAAATCGACAGTCTGGAGATGCTCAACCCCGTGACGGGCCGCAAGATGGAGGAGCTCTCACAACTGACCATCTTCCCCGCCAACATCTTTGTGACTTCACAGGCTAAGTTGAATTCCGCTGTGGTGGAGATTCAGGATGATATGTTCAAGCAGGCCGAGTATTTCCGTGAGATTGGGAAAAACCTTGAAGCCAAACGCTTGGAAGACCGTGTGAACTTCGACATCGAGATGATGAAGGAACTGGGCTATTGCTCGGGCATCGAGAACTACTCGCGTTACTTTGATGGACGCAGTCCCGGAACGCGGCCGTTCTGTCTCTTGGACTATTTTCCTGATGACTTCATCACCATCATTGATGAGAGCCATGTCACCATACCGCAAATCCGTGGCATGCATGGCGGCGATCGTTCACGTAAGCAGACCTTGGTGGAGTACGGTTTCCGTCTGCCTTCGGCTTTGGACAACAGGCCCTTGCAGTTCGATGAGTTTGAGGCACTCACGGGGCAGACCATCTATGTCAGTGCCACGCCTGCCGACTTTGAGTTGCAGCAGAGTGAGGGCGTGTATGTAGAACAACTGATTCGTCCCACAGGCTTGCTCGATCCTGTGATTGAAGTGCGACCGAGCTTAAACCAAGTCGACGACCTCATTGACGAGATCCACAAAGTGACGGAGAAGAAGCAGCGTGTGCTGGTTACCACCTTGACCAAGCGCATGGCCGAGGAGCTGAACACCTATCTTAATGGTTTAAAGATCAAGACACGCTACATCCACTCTGATGTGGATACTATGGAGCGCGTGGAGATCCTGCAAGGCCTGCGCATGGGTGATTTCGATGTGTTAGTCGGTGTCAACCTTTTGCGAGAGGGTTTGGACCTGCCTGAGGTGAGCCTCGTGGCCATCCTCGATGCCGACAAGGAGGGCTTCCTTCGTTCGGAGCGTTCCTTGGTGCAGACAGCAGGCCGTGCTGCCCGAAATGCAGAGAGTAAGGTCATCATGTATGCCGATACTATCACTGACTCGATGCGCAAGACCATCGACGAGACCGCGCGCCGTCGTGCCAAGCAGATGGCTTACAACGAGGCGCACGGCATCGTCCCGAAGACCATCGTCAAGGCTATCGACAACTCGCTTGGCACCTTGAAAGGCCAGCCTGCTCCAGCGTCTTATGCGCAGACGGGCTCCACATCCATGGCTGCTGAAAATCAAGAGACTTACATGTCGAAAGAGCAATTGCAGAAAGCTATTCAGCAGGCCAAGAAGAATATGGAGAAGGCCGTCAAGGAGATGGACTTCCTCGCTGCAGCGAAGTTTAGAGATGAGATGCTACAATGGCAAATTGAAATCGAGAAGATGCAGTAACTATGTCAGCCGCCACAAGAGCCATATTACAACAGTATTGGGGCTATCCTTCGTTCCGTCCGCTACAGGAAGACATCGTCGACGCGGTGATGGCAGGGAAAGATACACTGGCCTTGTTGCCCACGGGTGGTGGTAAGAGCATCTGCTTCCAGGTGCCAGCCATGGCGATGGAGGGACTTTGTCTGGTCATCACGCCGCTCATCGCACTGATGAAAGACCAGGTGGCGCATCTCGTGGACAAAGGCATCCCCGCTGCAGCTATCTATTCTGGCATGCATCCTGACGAGTTGGAACTGGCCTACAACCAGGCGGCATACGGACGGCTGAAGTTCTTGTATGTCTCGCCTGAGCGTTTGCAGACGGATGCTTTCATCGAAGCCTTGAAGCGGATGAAGGTTTGTCTTTTAGCGGTTGACGAGTCGCACTGCATCTCGCAATGGGGCTATGATTTCCGCCCGCCTTATCTGAAGATTGCCGATATACGACCTTATATGCCGAAGACGCCAGTCTTGGCCTTGACTGCCACAGCAACAGCCAAAGTGGTCAACGACATACAATTCCGTCTCGGCTTCAAGCAGAAGAACGTCTTCCAGAGCAGCTTCGAACGTAAAAATGTGACTTACAACGTATATCACGAGGCCGACAAATACGGTGTCTTACGCCGCAAGCTAGAAGCCATGACCGAAGGCAGCGCCATTGTGTATGTGCGTAACCGCAAGCGTACCCAGGTCATTGCCGACTGGCTCAATTCGGTGGGCATCAGCGCGACTTTCTATCATGCTGGTCTAGATGCCAAGACCCGTGACGAACGCCAAGACCTCTGGATGAAAGGCAAGGTGAAAGTCATCGCGGCCACCAATGCCTTCGGCATGGGCATTGACAAGCCTGATGTGCGTCTCGTCATCCACATGGACCTGCCCGACAGCATCGAAGCCTATTTCCAGGAGGCGGGCCGTGCAGGCCGCGATCTCAAGCCTTCAGAGGCTTTCCTGCTTGTTTCACCAGCCGACATCAAGAAACTGCAAGAAAACTTGACACAGTCGTTTCCTGACCTTGGGCGCATAAAGCTGATATATAATGCTTTGGGTAATTATTTCAACATCCCGGTCGGGGCAGGGGAGAACGTCTCTTATCCATTGGTCATGGGAGACTTTGCCAATCGTTATGGTTTCAATATTGTTGAGGTTTTTCACGCGCTGAAAATCCTTGAAAAGGAAGGCTTCCTGATGCTCTCTGACAGTTTCGATGAGCCATCCAAAGTGATGATTAAGGCTTCGCGGGACGACATCTATGGCTTTCAGGTCAACAATCCGCAGTATAGCGAATTGGTCAAGTTCATGCTCAGGAGCCTGCCTGGCGTGATGACCGACTTCGTGAAGATCAACGAGGAGATGATGGCGAAGAAAACGGGCATGCCTGTCGAAAAGATTATCGAACAGCTGAAGAGGTTGGAGGCTTATAATTTCCTTTCGTATGCTCAACGTAATGACAAGCCTCAGGTGCTGTTTCTCACAGAGTTTGTCGACACCAAACATTTTGGCCTGTCCAAGGAGAACTATTACGACCGTAAGAAAGATGCCGAGGAGCGCGTGAAGGCTGTCATCGACTTCGTGAACAACGAAGAGGAGTGCCGTAGCGTGCAACTATTGCGCTATTTCAACGAGAAGACACGAAAGACCTGTGGCCGCTGTGATGTGTGCTTAAAGCATAGTCAACATCGAGTTTCTTACGACACCGTGGAGGAGAAACTCGAAAGCGTGATGCGTGAGACGGCACAACCGATGCGCGAAGTGCTGGAGCAGTGCAAGGAATTTGAAGAGGGGCAAGTGCTGGATGCTATACGTTTCCTCGTTGACAACGGCGTACTCCAAGTGGAGAGGGACGGCTCGGTGAGACGGAAGGACAACAAAAAAAGCCGTCATCACTGACGGCTTTTCTTTTGCTTTATAAAAGCTTATTTCTTCAGGATGTTTGCAGCGGGTTTGAACTTCACAACCTTCTTTGCAGCGATCTTGATGGTCTTACCCGTTCTAGGGTTACGGCCTTGTCTGGCGGGACGCTTGGTCACGCTCATGGTTCCGAAACCGACGAGGGCGATCTTGCCGTCCTTCTTCAGTTCTGCTTTAGTGACATCCATGATGGCGTCGATGGCCTTTCTTGCATCGACTTTGGTCATACCGGCCTTTTCGGCAACAGCATTAATTAATTCTACTTTATTCATAGTGAGTTTAAATTAGTTGGTTAAACTTTTACCCGACAAAAATAATGCATTTTTGAATAACGCAAGCATTTTTTAGAAAAAATGTGCTATTTTTTGAAAAAAAACTGAAAAAAAGACAAAAAATGCCTTATTTTTCTCATTCAGTGGCTGTTTTCCATGCCCCAATCAGCGGAGTTCCCCTCAAAAAGTCGAAAACAGGCATGGCTTTTTTGCCGGCTTGTTGCACATGGGTCAGGTGGATGAAACCGTCAGAAAGGGCGATTTTAAGGTATTTCTTGTTGTCGGTGACCACAGCCCCAGGGACGACAGCGGGTGTGCAAACCTCGATTTCGGCGGCATAAACCTTTAAGTCGATGGTCTCGCCACTTTCAGATTGCAACTGGGTGTGGGCAGCAGGGTAGGGCGACAAACCTCTGATATGGTTGTAGACGCTTTGACAGTCGCAGTTCCAGTCCACGTTGCAGAATTCCTTAGAAATCTTGGGTGCGGGTTTTAGCGGCTGGTTTTCGAGGAGTTCGTCTTGAGGCAAGGTCTGAACATCGCCGCTTTCGATCTTCTTGATGGTGTCGACGACCACCCGGTTGCCCAACAGCATTAGTTCATCGTGAAGTTCGCCTGCGGTCTCGTCGGGACGGATAGCAACGCGCTCACGCATGATGACGGCGCCTTTGTCGATCTCCTCGTTGAGGAAGAAAGTGGTCAGCCCCGTCTCAGTCTCCCCGTTGATGATGGCGAAGTTGATGGGCGCTGCACCGCGATATTGGGGCAGGAGCGAGGCGTGTAGGTTGAAGGTGCCCAACTCAGGCATCTGCCACACCACGGCGGGCAACATCCTGAAGGCCACCACGACGAAGAGGTTGGCTTGATAGGAGGCCAGTTGTTCCAAAAACGAAAGGTCTTTCAGCTTCTCGGGCTGTAAGAGCGGCAGGCTGTGCTCCAAAGCGGTCTTCTTCACGTCGGAGTACTGGATCTTGCGTCCGCGACCGGCAGGTTTGTCGGGCATGGTGACGACGACAGCCACTTCATAGTCAGCCTTGAGAATGGCCTCTAGCTGCGATGCGGCGAATTCGGGCGTGCCAAAATAGGCGATTCTGATGTTATGTTTCATTGACTGTCAAAAAAATGCCTGACCTTGTCAGGCCAGGCATTCTATGTTAATCAAACAAGAGTTACTTCATTTTTTCCTCGAGGTAGGCGATGCTCTTACTGATTTCAAAAGCCTCGTTGCTGTTCGGGAAGTCTTTCTTCAAGGTCTTGTAGGTTTCCAAAGCCTTGGCGTAGTTGCCCATGATCTCGTAGGTCATGCCCAACTTCATGAGGTGCATCGGCGAGGTGAAGTCGTTGGCGTTTTTGGCAGCGGCTTTCTCGTAGTATGAAACGGCGTTTTGCTGGTCGCCTAGCTCAAGGTAGCAGTCGGCGATGAGGCCTAATGCCAGAGGAGCAAACACTTTGTCGTTATTGCTGTATTTCTTGAGGTATTCGATAGCGTTCTGGTAGTCGCCCTGCTTCAGGTAGCAGATACCCGCATAGTAGGCGGCGAGGTTGCCGGCCTTGGACGAACCGTAGTCGTTGACGACGCTGAGGAAACCGACGTTTTCACCGTCGCCATTCAAAGCCTGGGCGTAATCTTCGTTCTGCATATAATATGTAGCAAAATCAACTGCCTGCGTGGCTTTCTCCTCGAAACTCATTTCGCTCGGGAAACTCAAGTCTTGTGCGGTCTGATTCTTCCTGTCCCTATATCTGCTGTAGCCCCAGATGGCGACTGCAACGAGCAACACGGCAATGAGGATAATCCAAAGGGTTTTCTGGTTGTTTTCAATCCAAAGTTCGGTCTTGCTTAAGGCTTCTTCAACGTTTTCGAGCCTTTCATCTCCTTGTTTTGTGTTTTGTTTTGCCATAGCGATTCAAAATTTGCGTGCAAAAGTACACTTTTTCGGCATACCCTCGTCCATTTTTTTGCAATTTTTTCTTTTTTCGTAATTTTGCACTCCATAAAAGAATACAAAGCCCATGAAGAAATCCATCGTCTATGACGGAAGAGAGACGCAGGACGTTGAATTGCAGCAGAATGCAGCCCGCGATGCAGCTATGCTTGAGTTTCTGACGCAATTCATTACCGATGAGCGTCGACAGCGTTTCGAGGAGATTCTTGATTTCCGCACAAGGCATGTCACGGTCGTGTTGGAGGATATCTTCCAACCGCACAATGCCAGCGCGGTGTTGCGCAGCTGCGACCTCCGTGGCATTCAGGACGTGCATATTGTGGAGAACAACAACCATTACGACGTCAATCCCGACGTGGTGTTGGGCAGCACGAAATGGCTCAATATGTATTATTATGAGGAAGGCGAGTTCAACACGCCGGAGGCTTACCGACAACTGCATGAGAAGGGTTACAAGATTGTGGCTACCTGTCCACATCGCGATGACTTCACACCCGACACGCTGCCTTTGGACCAACCTATAGCCTTGGTTTTCGGTACGGAAAAACTGGGCCTTTCGGACTATGCTGTCGAAAACGCCGACATGCACGTGCGCATACCGATGTATGGCTTTACGGAGAGCTACAACATCAGTGTCTCGGCTGCTTTGTTGATGTACACGCTCACCAACCGTCTTCATGCCTCCACCGACATCGACTGGCACCTCACCGAAGAGGAACGCAACGCCTTGCGCCTCGTGTGGACACGCCGTTCGCTTAACCGCATCAGACAGTATGACAGGAAGTTTGCCCAGCTGCACCCCGAGTTTTTCAATGAGGCTTAGGCAATATGCCTTAATTTTTGACGTTTTGGTATCGGGACGGCAAAATTTTGTACTTTTGCACAGAAAATTAATCAGAGGATGAAAAAAATACTGTTTGTCATACTCGCTTTGGCGATAGTAATCTTGCCTTCGTGCAAAAAGACGCGCTATTGCAGGTGCACCACCATCCAAAATGAGGAGGTCGTGAATCTCGGCGAGGAATATTACACCATTGAGGACAACTCTTCCTGCTCCGACAAGTCGAAGGAAATCGAGGGCTGGGGACAGGTGATCTGCTACGAAGTGTCGGAGGAAGAGGTGACGGGCGTGGAACACCACTGGTGGGATGACCTGTTTGGCAACAATAACAACAATAATAACGGTAACAAGCCATAATCGGGGTTGTCAAATTCTCTCGGTAAATCGGTTTTGAAGGTTCTACTGGGCCTTGTGTTCATCGTGTCGGCCATCCTCAAGGTCGTCGACATGGACAAGTTCGAGATATACGTTTATAGTTATCATTTCTTTAGCCTCAATTCCTCGTTTTTGGCGGCCCGTTTGGCTATCATTGTTGAATTGATATTGGGCATAGGTCTGGTTTCACATACCTTTCACAAACTGTATTGGTGGGGGAGTGTGGCGATGCTCGGCGGCTATACCTTATTATTAATATATGCCCTCGTTCTCGGTCGCACCGACAGCTGCCATTGCTTCGGTGACTTCCTGCAACTCGACCCTAAGTGGAGCCTCGCCAAAAACGGCGTGCTGATATTGCTTTTCTTACTGATTTACAAGATGGAAAGCAGAAAGAAACCTCTCCGTTGGTTCGTACTCATTATTGCTGTCGTGGCATCGGGCATCGGCGTTTTTGTGGCTTCTCCTCCCGACAACCTTACCTCAAATTCCGACCCTGAGCATAATCTTCAGGTGGAGCTTTTCGATGCCATGCTTGACGATGCGCCCTTGGACAGCCTGCAATTGAAAGAAGGCAAACAGATAATTTGTTTTTTCTCAACGAGTTGTGATTATTGCCAAATGGCGGCGCACAAGCTTTCGCTGATGCAACAGTTTTATGGTTTCCCAGAAGACAACATCACGTATCTCTTTTTAGGTAATGAAGAGGACGTCGCAACGTTTTACGAACAATCGGAGTCGGCGCAGTATTGGGATGTGCTTTATCCTGATGTGGCGCGATTATTGAAAGCTGTCAACGGCAACCTGCCTGTCATTGTTTTTATGGAAGATGGCGGAGTGGTGTATGAATATGGTTTCCGCAACATGGATGAGGCGGAGATCAAGGCGTTTATGGCCTTCTGAATCTGTCTCCCGTCTCCTCAATCAAGGCCTTTTTCCATGAATCAGGATAGCCAGGCTGTTTGGGTTTGGCGGGATAGCCGTAGCCGTTGCGCTTGAATTGGCCATTTTCCTCTTGCTTGACGTTGCTGTCTAAGTATTTCACCAACAGGTAGTTGTCCAATTCCTTCCAAATGGCCACGGTGTTGTGTCCAGCTTGGTTGGAGAAGTCGGTGAGGTAGGCGATAGCCTGCTTTGGGTCTTGTGCATAGAGGCTCATAGCTTGGTTGTCGGCATAGTTCACTTGTTCTTGATAGCCGCTCTCCAGCTCGTTTTGCACGGCTTGTATGTCACCGATGACACGGTTGTAGAACAGGTATTTGAAGTGCGCTAAGCGGTTGAAGACCCAGAAGGCGGCATTGTCGCTGTAGGTCAGCATGTCGCCGTTACCCACGCGGTATTCAATTGGCACCTCGCTGATGGAGCAGTAGAAAGGCGTGTAAACCGTTGAGTTAGTGTCATCCACACCAAACCAGATGATGCCGCCGATGGGATTGGGCAGCCAGGAACGGCTTTGGGCGATGAAGGAGAAGCCTGTCTGCACCACCTCGATGCTGCGCTCGTTGAGGTAAGGCTTACCCTCGTATTCCCAATACAAAGGGTTGAAACGGAAAGGTGAGCCGAAGGGACCTGCGCCCACGTCTTTGGTCTTGTCCAACTCGGTGCCTTGGAAATGGTCGCGCTGGAAACTCATCATATCGCTGAGGCTGATTTTGCGGTTCGGCTTGACATACAGAGGCATGCGGTGAGTGAGGTCCTTGCCCGTGACATAATCCCAATACTCGTCCATACCGTCACAAACCTTGTTGAACATGGTCCACACGCGGAAGTCGCACACGCGGGCCGCGCTGAAGTCAACAGGGGCATATGCGGCCGAGAAGTCAAAATCCTTGTCCTTGCCAGTGAAGTATCCCTTACGACGGGCGAAGTCGATGATGTCATGCTTATAGATGACCTCAACGTCTTTGTTGTAGAGTTTCTTCCAGTCCTTGTCGGTGATGGAAGTCTTGCCGTTACGGAGTTGGAAAGTGGTGATTCTCGCGGCGTTGGCGTGACCGCTCACATAGCCATCGGGGATGCGGATGGCAACCCACACGGCGCCTCGGTCGGCGTTGATAGTGTCGCCGGTTTTGGTCACGGTCGGGGTGTAGCCCTTGGGCATGATTTCCATATACCAAACCTCGTTGGCATCGCTGATGCTGAACGATTCACCGTCAGAGCTGTAGCCGTATTCCTCCACCAAGTCCGCCATTACTTTGATGGCTTCGCGGGCGGAGGTGCTACGCTCCAGGGCGATGAACATCAGGCTGCCATAATCCACGATGCCCGTTGGGTCCATGAGTTCCTCGCGACCGCCGAAAGTGGTCTCACCGAGGGCAACTTGGTTCTCGTTGATGTAGCCCACCACTTGGTAGGTGTGGGGCGGTTGGGGCACGCTGCCACGAGGGGCGTTGGTGCCACGGTCGTAGCACACGCGCATGCTGCCCGCCGGCCAGTCGGCGGCAGGAGTGAAGTAGAGCTCGCCATAGCGGATGTGCGAGTCGGCGCAGTAGCTGATGAAGTTGGAGCCGTCGACGCTGGCGCCTTTGGTAATCAGGAAGTTGGTGCATGCCTCTGCCGTTCCGAAAACGGCAAGCAGGGCAATGAGTAGGATGTGTTTGATGGTTTTCATATGGAATGTAACTTTTGGTGCAAAAGTAAGAAAAAAATGCTATTTTTGCGCAAAATATTCATCAATGCAATCCACCATCCCATTAGCGGAACGTCTGCGCCCGACGACGCTTGACGACTACATCGGGCAGAAGCACATCATCGGCGAGAATGCCGTGCTGCGCCGTGCCATCGAGACGGGGCGTGTGCCGTCCATGATTTTCTGGGGACCGCCTGGCGTGGGCAAGACCACCTTGGCCTTCATCATCTCCAAGCAGGTGAAAAGGCAATTCTTCCAGCTCAGCGCCGTCAGCAGTGGCGTGAAGGAAGTGCGCGAGGTCATCGACAGGGCACGCATGGCGCCCGAGGCACCTATTTTATTTATAGACGAAATCCACCGTTTCAGCAAATCTCAGCAGGACTCGTTGCTGGGCGCCGTGGAGCGTGGTCTGGTTACCTTGATTGGCGCTACGACGGAAAACCCGAGTTTTGAAGTTATCTCGCCTTTGCTGTCACGTTGTCAGGTGTATGTGCTCAAGTCATTAGAGAAAGAAGACCTTGAAATTCTGTTGGGCAAGGCTGTGAAGGCGTTGGAATACGACTTCGGCAAGAAGATCACTGTCAAGGAGCCAGAGGCATTGATGCAAATCAGCGGAGGTGACGGACGTAAGTTATTGAACGCCATTGAATTGGTTGTCACGTCATTGAACGACAAAGATGAGACCGCCGAGGAGTTGGTCATCACGAACCAATTCACCACTGACTGCATCCAGAGCAACCTCGTGAAATACGACAAGCAGGGCGAGATGCATTACGACATTATTTCGGCTTTCATCAAATCGATGCGAGGCAGCGACCCTAATGCGGCGCTCTATTACCTTGCCCGCATGATTGAGGCAGGGGAGGACCCGCTTTTCATCGCCCGAAGGATGCTTATCCTCGCTTCGGAGGACATTGGCAACGCCAACCCCAATGCCTTATTGCTGGCCAATGCCTGTTTTGATGCCGTCAACAAAATCGGTTGGCCCGAGAGCCGTATCATTTTGTCGCAGACGGTCACCTATCTGGCCTCGTCGCCCAAGAGCAACGCTGCCGTGGCTGCCATCGATGCGGCACAGGCCTTGGTGCGGCAGACGGGCGACTTGCCCGTGCCGTTGCATCTACGCAATGCCCCGACCAAATTGATGAAAGACCTTGGTTATCATGACGGTTACAAGTATGCCCATGCCTATGAAGGCAACTTTGTGGATCAAGAATTTCTGCCAAATGAAATTTCTGGCACGGTTTTGTATGAGCCACAAGATAACCCCCGCGAGCGCGAGTTGCGCAAAAACCTGCGGGAGAAATGGAAAGAAAAATACGGTTATTAACCCGAAAAACAAAAAGACAATGTCCGAAACAACCAACGACAACAACACCAAACTGACCCTGTGGAACAGGGTGCTGGCCACCAGCGTGAAGATGCCTTTTGTGAAGGTTGACCGCGACGAGTTCCTCACCAAGGAACTGTCGAAATTCTGCACCCCTATGGAGGTGATGACCGCTCTCAACGAGAGCCCACTGAATGTCCTGACCAAGAAAGAGATAGACAAACTGGCCAACCAATGCATCAGTTATCACCTGACCATGGTGAGCGGCACTTCCGCGTTGATGGGCATCCCTGGCGGCTGGTGGATGGCCGGCACCATTCCCACAGACTTGGCTCAGTTCTACGGCCATGTCCTTTCGATGATGCAAAAGCTTCTTTATCTCTACGGCTGGCCGTCGTTGACCGATGCCAAGAACCAGTTGGACGAAGAGTCGCTCAACATCATGACCCTGTTTGTGGGCGTGGCGATGGGCAATAAGTTGGCAGTGGAGGCCATAGGTAAAGTCGTCTCGCAAGCGTCAAAGGCCGCGAGCATCAAGATTTCGGAGACCGTCATGGCGAAATATGCTATCAAAATTGCCCAGTGGATTGGACTCAACATGACGAAAGAAGGTTTTGCCAAAGGCGTTGGCAAGGTGATACCTTTGGTGGGAGCGCCTATTTCGGCCACCATCACCTATTACACTTTCCGTCCCATGGCGCGTCGGCTCAAGAAGCATCTTGACGAGCTATACGACATGCGTCACTTCCCGAATAAGCGGATTGAATAATAAGGTAAGTAATAGATACAAAAAAGCACACCTATAGATTCCCGAGGGAATGACATAGGCGTGCTTTTTTGTTTGCGTTGAGATTAATGCTTGAACTCGAACAGGAACATGTCGTGCACCTGATGGTCGGGAGTCTGTAGGATGGCCTTATAGTTCAGCTTCTTTTCGGTCATGAGCCATTCGACATATTCGTCGACGAATTCCTTGACTTCGGATTGGTTCATCTTGATGTAGATCAAGTTGAGTTTGGCTTTGGCTTCGGTTTCGGAGAGGCCGTCGTTCTTGATGATGTCCTCGGTGAGTTTGTCCATGAATTTTCCCATAGTACTTGTTTTTTGTGTTTAGGTGGCAAAAATAAGAAGAGAAAAGCGTTTTGTCAAGAGATGAAAGAATAAAAATTATAATTTATTTGTAAAAAAGCTTGTATATTCCAAAAAATCAGTATCTTTGCAGCGGTTCTTTATCAAAAAGACCTGCAGCCTTTATAAGGTTGTAAGTAAAAGGTTTCATAAATTTTGGTTTTTGGTTCTTGAAAATCCTGGCTTCGGCTGGGATTTTCTTGTTTTGGAAAATCGGTTGACACTTGGTTGACACGGATGGTGCAATTTTGGTGCAAATGAAAAAGCCGTAGCTTGATTATCAACAAGTTACGGCTTAAAAGTGTAGCCCTTTAAGAAATAGTCCCGCTTTCCATATTATTTCATTCAATTGACTGTCTTGGAGATGAGGTTTTACCCTATGCTTTATTTCCTCAAGTTCGCGTTCAATCTCATTATCAATATCAGATTCCGTCTTGAAATTGATCAAATCCACTACTTTCGCTTGTAATATTGTGCTATCATTGTAATAAACAAATCCTTCAAGCTTTTCTATTTGCAAGAGAGACTCTTCTGTCGCTTTTTTTAATTCCTCAGATGTACTATGACTAATTAAATGCTCGTACTTGTTGTTTATGATGTTAATGCCATACCTTTTCATCTCTGATATAAATCCTTCTTTACGAAGAAACTCAAAAACTCTTTTTTGTCCTTCATACATCTTATCGATATCTGGAACAACAAAGAAAAACCTTTTGTCAGTATGAATCTCGGCAATGCTAATCAGCAAAGAAAGCATCGGGATAGGATCAGCCCATTCCATATTTTGAGCATTAATGATTATATCAGTTATATCATCATCAAGCTTTCGTAACTCTTTTTGTATCTTTCCATAAGAATTTGACCATACATGATTACGGGTTTCAAATGGCAGTTTAATAATAAAGCTATTCCCAATTATTCTATATTCAAATTCATTTTGATCCATAACCATCTTGTTGTTTTATACATTGTATATTACTATTGTATATTTTGTAATTTATTGACGACTGCAAAAGTAATTAATCTATCTTTTGGCGTTGTGCTATCTATGAAATAGTTCTTGCATTTCATTCCAGTAGAAGAAGGCCTCAACGTTGCTTTTCTTGAACTTGTTGAACTTCGTAGGCAGCGGCTCTGCGATAGTAGCATCGGCCAATTGTTGTTCGCTGCCTGGAGCGAAGTGGTGTACCTCTGTTATTCCATTTTCGATGAGTTTGCTGAGATAGGCTGCCTTG
>JAGBQJ010000049.1 GCA_017632935.1 Bacteroidales bacterium
CAGCCGCATTCGGGAACGAATGATGTCGAGTGGTGTAATGGCAGCACTGCAGATTTTGGTTCTGCCTGTCAAGGTTCGAATCCTTGCTCGACAACTTAAGGTGGAAGAAAAGACCTGCTACTTTGAGTAACAGGTTTTTTTGTTGTAAAAGCTAAGCTCCCTGAGCCTGTCGAAGGGCCGACATAAAACATTGAAGACTAAATGATAACAAAAGAACAAGTAACAACCCTCTGTGAAGAAGCCTTAGCCGGCACCGACCGCTACCTGGTGGAAGTGAAGGTGAAGCCCAACAACGTGATTGAGGTCTATGTGGACTCAGACACGGCCGTCAACATCGACCACTGCGCCGAATTGAGCCGTTACATCAACGAAAAACTTGACCGCGATGTGGAGGACTACGAGCTGAGTGTGCTTTCCTGGGGACTCTCGGGTGCCTTGAAGATGGACCGACAGTTGCAGAAATATGTGGGCAAGGACGTGGAAGTGAAGACAAAAGAAACGGGCAAGATGCAAGGCAAGTTGATAAGTGTCGATGCCGAGAAGGTGGAGTTTACCCCTGCGCCCAAGAAAACATCCAAGAAAAAACCTGTGGAAGAGACTGGTAATCTGTTCTTTGAAAGAAATAAAGTGGAAATTAAACCAGCGATTATATTCTAAGGTCGGCCCTTCGACGGGCTCAGGGACCTTAACTCTTGCAAAAAACAAGGGTGCCTGAGCCTGTCGAAGGCCCCGAACCAACATTTCAACGATTAAACAATCAACAATCAACAATATAAAATGGACAACTACAAATTAGTAGAAACTTTTTCGGAATTCAAGGAATTCAAGAACATCGACCGCGAAGCCATGATGCGCATCATCGAGGATGTGTTCCGTGGCATGTTGAACAAGAAGTTTGAATGCGACACCGCCGACTTCATCGACATCATCGTGAATGTCGACAAGGGTGACTTCGAAATCTACCACAACCGCACTGTGGTTGAGGACAACGAACTGACTGACCCGCTGCGCGAAATCAAGCTTTCGGATGCCATCAAGATTGAGCCCGACTTCGAGGTGGGTGAGGAAGTGAACGAGGAGCTGCGCATCGAGAGTTTTGGTCGCCGCGACATCCTCGCACTGCGCCAGAACCTCCAGACCAAAGTGTCGGAGTATGAGAAGGAAAATATCTTCCAGAAATACAAGGAGAAGGTCGGTGAGATCATCACCGCCGAGGTCGCTCATGTGTGGAAACGCGAGATCGTGGTCGTCGACGACGAGAACATCGAACTGATTCTGCCCAAGGCGGAACAAATCCCGAACGACATATATAAGAAAGGTGACACTATCCGCGCCATCGTGAAGAGCGTTGAGAGCGTTAACGGATCGCCGGTGATTACGCTTTCGCGCACTTCCGAAATCTTCTTACAGCGCCTGCTCGAAGCTGAGGTGCCTGAGATTTACGACGGTCTCATCACCATCAAGAAGATTGTCCGCGAGCCTGGTCAGCGCGCCAAGATCGCTGTTGAGTCATACGACGACCGTATCGACCCCGTCGGCGCCTGTGTCGGCATGAAGGGAACGCGTATCCATGGCATCGTCCGCGAGCTGCGCAACGAGAACATCGACGTCATCAACTGGACCACCAACCCGGTGCTGCTCATCTCACGTGCCCTTAGCCCGGCTAAGATCACGAACATCGTCCTGAGCAGCGACAATACGATGGCCAACGTGTATATGGAGAACGACCAGATCAGCCTCGCCATCGGTAAGGGCGGTTACAACATCAAGCTCGCCGGCAAGCTGACGGGTTATGAGATTGACGTTTACCGCAACAGCGAGGCCGATAACGCTGAAGAAGATGTCGACCTTCAAGAGTTTGCCGATGAAATCGACCAGTGGGTCATCGACTCACTCGTCAAGATGGGTTGCGACACCGCCAAGGACGTGTTGTCGCACACGCCTGAAGAGGTGGCCTCGCGTGCCGACCTCGAAATTGAGACCGTCAAGGATGTGTTCCGTATCCTGAAGGCCGAGTTTGAACAAGATGCCGAATGATGCCAAGGCAAATAAATAAACGAGAAACAAAGAGAAGAAACTATGTCCGAAGAAACTAATTTTTCAATTCGATTGTCGAAAGCGGCAAAAGAATTCAATGTGGGAAAGGACACCATCGTGGAATACCTGACCAAAAAGGGATTTCAGGTGGATCCCTCTCCCAACACGAAGCTCACGGCAGACATGTATGCGCTGCTCGTGAAGGAATATCAGGGCGAGAAGGAAGTGAAGAACGAGGCCATGAAGTTGGGCAACCTCTCTTTCAAGGGTGGTAGTGTTTCCGTTGATTCGGCATTGCAATCGCAAAAACCCGTCGAAGAGGAAGAACACGAGGAAGTGATCATCCGCTCGACTACGATATCATCGCCAACAAAGAAAACGGCCAAGACGACGACCGTTGCCGAGCCTGAAAAGGTTGAGGCCAAGGAAGAAACCCCAAAGCAAGAAGCCGAACAGAAGACTGAAAAGGCAGCGCCTGAGCAGAAGGATGACAACGCTACGGGCAGTTCGCTGAAGATTCTCGGCAAGATTGACCTAGAGCCCAAGAAGTCCGAAAAGCAAGAGAAAAAGAAAGAGAAGAAAGCCGACAAGCCTGCCCAACCACAGGAAAAGAAACAGGAGAAACCTCAACAGCAGAAGCCTGCTGAGAATAAGAAGGAAGAGCCTGTCAAGAAAGAGGAAGAGAAACCTGTGGAGCCGAGAGTCGTCAAGTTAGAGGCACCCAAACTGACGGGTCCTACCGTTTTGGGTACTATGGAACTGCCTGTTGAGAAGAAAGGCGGCAAGCCTGGCGAGTCGAAGAAAAAGAAACGTAAACGCATCATGGGCGGCAAGCCAGAAGGCTCTTCTGAGAATCCTACCGGACCGAATGTGAACGCTGGCGGTAAGAAACAAGAAGGCGGCAAGCAGGGCAAGGGCCCGAAACCCGTCGACCAAAGCAAGAAGGGTCCGAAGGACAGCCCGAAGCTGAGCAAGAAAGACAAGAAAGGCAAACGCGAAGAAAAGCCTGAACTGAGCGAAGAGGAAATCTCGAAGCAGATTAAGGATACCTTGGCACGCCTTGCCCCTATGGGCAAGTCGAAGACTTCCAAGCACCGTCGCGAGAAGCGTCAGCAGGTGGCGGGCAACATGATGGAAGAGATGATGCGTCAAGAGGCAGACCAAAAAGTGCTGAAGGTGACCGAGTTCGTCACCGCCAACGAGTTGGCAACCATGATGAACGTGCCTGTGGTGAAGGTTATCGGCACCTGCATGAGCCTCGGTATGCCGGTCTCTATCAACCAGCGTCTCGACGCTGAAGCCCTGACCGTGGTGGCTGAGGAGTTCGGGTTCCAGGTCGACTTCGTCAGTGCTGATGTGCAAGAAGCCATCGCTGAAACCGAAGAGGTTGACCATGAGGAAGACCTCGTGCCACGTGCTCCTGTCGTCACCGTCATGGGTCACGTCGACCATGGTAAAACCAAGCTCTTGGACTATATCCGTAACACCAACGTTGTGGCCGGTGAGGCAGGTGGTATCACCCAGCACATCGGTGCTTATGAGGTGACCACCGAGAGCGGCAAGAAGATCACCTTCTTGGATACGCCGGGTCACGAAGCCTTTACAGCCATGCGTGCCCGTGGTGCCAAGATTACCGACGTCGCCATCATCGTCATCGCTACAGACGACAGCGTGATGCCGCAGACCGTCGAAGCCATCAACCATGCTCAAGCTGCTGGCGTGCCTATCGTCTTCGCCCTAAACAAGATCGATAAACCCACCGCCAACCCCGACAAGATTCGTGAACAACTGGCTAACATGAACATCCTTGTCGAAAGTTGGGGTGGTAAGTACCAAGACCAGGAGATTGCCGCTAAGATCGGTTTGAACGTCGACGCTCTGTTGGAAAAAGTGTTGCTTGAGGCCGAGCTCCTTGACCTGAAGGCCAACCCGAACCGTTTAGCCAAGGGTACGGTCATCGAATCCGCTTTGGACAAGGGCCGTGGCTATGTGGCCAAGATTTTGGTACAGAACGGCACCTTGAAGATTGGCGACATGGTGTTGGCTGGCACCACCTTCGGTAAGGTGAAGGCCATGTTCGACGACCACAACCGTCCCGTCAAGGAGGCTGGTCCTTCCACACCGGTGCTGTTGCTCGGTCTGAACGGTGCTCCTATGCCAGGTGACGCCTTCAACGTAATGACCGATGAACGCGAGGTGAAAGCCATCGCCAACCGTCGTGAGCAGCTGCAACGCGAGCAGACGCGCCGCACCAGCCCGCACATCACCTTGGACGAGATTGGCCGTCGTATCGCCATCGGCGACTTCAAGGAGCTCAACATCATCGTCAAGGCTGATGTCGACGGCTCCGTGGAGGCTCTGGCCGACAGCTTGCTGAAGCTCTCCACCGAGGAGGTGCAGGTCAACGTCATCCACAAGTCGGTAGGTGCCATCAGCGAGTCCGACGTTATGCTGGCTTCGGCATCCAACGCCGTCATCGTTGGCTTCAACGTGCGTCCTACCGCACAGGCGCGTAAGATGGCTGAGAATGAGAAGATCGACATCCGTTTGTATTCCATCATCTACACCGCCATCGAGGAAATCAAGGCCGCTATCGAAGGCATGTTGGCTCCCGACATCGAGGAGGTCGTCACTTGCAACCTCGAGATCCGCGAGACCTTCAAGATCAGCAAGGTCGGCACTATCGCCGGCTGTATGGTCTTGGACGGCAAGGTCACCCGCAACACCAAGATTCGTGTCATTCGCGATGGCATCGTTATCTACACGGGTGTGCTCGGTTCTTTGAAGCGTTACAAGGACGATGTCAAGGAAGTCAGTGCCGGCATGGACTGCGGCTTGAACATCGAGAACTTCAACGACATCAAGGTCGGCGACATCATCGAGGGCTATACCGAGAAGGAAGTTGCTAGGAAGTTGTAAGCGATAGTTTATTGGATCTCAAAGCCTCGGCAATCTTTTCGGACTGTCGAGGCTTTTTTTTTTGTTTTTCTCTTGCAATATTTGAAAAAGTTGTATCTTTGAGCCGTAAAATAAAAACCACTGCCAATGAATTAATAACTTCCTCTATACATATTTAATGAAATAGCGTAGCAAGAAGCTTGTGTCTTTGGAAAACTTCGACCCTTTCAAATTCACCACAAAGCAGTAATGCGACGCTCATGTGTTTAACACATGGGCTTTACTGTAATTAGTTGTGGTGATAGGCAGTCGAAGGCCTCCAAAGACATACTAAGAATAATGGTAAGTCCATGTTTTTTATTGCCCGCCCAGGAAGAATAAAAGTTGAAAACACAAAACATTAAATCTCTATATATGAAGAAATTTCTACTAATAACTATCCTAATCACCTTGTCCGTGCTAAGCTTCGGGCAGGAAGTCGAGACGGTGTCGGAACGGTTTCACTACCGGTACCTGAAAAAGGAAAAGTCCAAGGAGCAAATCCAAAAGGACAACGAAGAACGCCAACGCAACTGGCAGGAAGAACTCGCGGCCATGAAAGCCAACCTTGATGAAGGCCGAAAAGTCTCCGACAACGTGAAAATCGAAGTCCAGACGGATGTACAGGACAACAACCTCATCATCTCGGTGGCCTACGAGACCCTCGTGGTGGCCGATGCTGCCGATGACTACGCCCTCGGCAAATACACCATCCAGAACTCCAACGCCTGCATGCTGATGTGCAACTTCCTGAAGGACAAGTTGGAGAACGACCTTCTTGATTATCTGAAAGAAGGCACCAAAGTGGATGTGAAGATCACAGGTGCCACCGACGGCACGCCTATCCGCACAAAGATTGCCTACAAGGGCGAGTACGGCGACTTCACCGACAAGCCCATCACCTTGAACGGCGCGCCAAACAACATGACCGTGACACAAAAAACGGGCATCAAGACCAATGGACAGTTGGCTTTCCTGCGTACCCAAGGCGTGGAGCATTTCCTGAAAACCGAAGTGGTACCACTGAAGCATACGGAAAACAACTTCCAGAACTTTGCCGTGGAGAACAAGGAGAAAGGCGGTGGCTACCGCCGCGTCTCGGTGGAGATGACCATTCGTGGCGCCTTTACTGAAGTTGAATCCGAAAAAACCGAGAAGCCATGAGGAAGTACTCCCTATTAATACTATGCCTTTTCGTAGGCTTGCAAATGGCTGTGGCACAGCAAGACAATGTGACCAACATCCGCGCCAAACAGGAAGACAAGATGGTGACGATTACGTACGACCTGAAAGCCCGCTCCGATGTGCGCCTGCTCATTTCCATTGACGATGGGGAGCATTACACCGACACGATGAAGGTGACAGGCTTCGTCAACCGTGTGATTCCTGCAGGTAAGAACAAAACCATTCGTTGGAAGGCTTTTCAGGATTTGGGTTACGGCGATTATCCGCTGATTCGCTTCAAGTTCATCACGCAGGATCCTAAACCCGTCCAACCTGCACCGGTTGTGACTAACAAAAAGGGCATGAAAACCTTCTTCACGGTCAATGGATCGTATGACAGCTCGGGTATCCCGATGGTGGGCTTCACGGTCGGACAGTACGACAAATTCGGCTGGTTTGTGACCCTGATGACTGGCTTGGATTTCGACTACATGGGCTATCAAGTGGTTGACCATTGCAAAAGAGACGGTTACATCGGCGACATTCTTCCGTTCTACAATCCCGAAAGCAACAGTAAGATTAATGCGGTATCGGGCATGGTGGGTGGCATTATGCGGCTGAACGATGCCATCTATGCCAAGGCGGGCGTGGGTTACGGCATGCGTTCCGTGGCTTGGCAGCTTTGGGAAGGCGACTATGTGACCAACGACGGCTTTTCCGCCCATGGCGTGGATGTTGGCGCAGGATTGCTTTTCGACTTCAAGCCTTTTGTGCTTACGCTTGACGGCGTGACCACCAATTTCCATGTCTTCGAGGCTCGCTTGGGTCTTGGATTTAGATTTTCGAAATAACTAAACCATTGAATAACAAATAAATAATTATCAATATGAAGAAACTAACCTTTATCATTATGGCGGCAATGCTCGCCATTGTGGGTTGCGGCAAGAAAGCCGAAGATGTCAATGTGGAGCTAGTCACCGTGGAAAACGAGGTGAAGACCGTTGGCTCGACCCAAGCGTATTTTGAATGCGAGTTCGAATACCTCAACGAAATCACCAAAGCCTTGTTGGTCTATTGCGAAGACGACCAATTGAAGTATGCCCAGACATCGAAACTCGAATATGTCGACGGCAAATGGGTGACTCAGATGAATTACCTTGAAAAGAGCACCAAGTATTATTACAGGTATGAGTTCTACAACGGCTACAACCTGATGTGGACCGAGATTTTCGACTTCACCACCACCGACAAGCAAGAGAAACCAACAGTGGAAACCGTTGGCGCTGACAACATTACGATGACCACGGCTACAGTGGAAGGCAACGTCACCAACGATGGCGGATCTGCCGTTACAGATCGCGGTATCTGCTACAGCATCTACGAGAATCCCACCTTGTCGGATTCGGTGCGCTTGGCAGGAACAGGCATCGGCCGTTATTACTGCGAGATGAGCAACCTCACTAACGCCACTACCTACTATATCCGTGCCTTTGCCACCAACAGCGAAGGAACGAGCTTCGGCGACGTGATTACTATCCGTACCGTTGAGCATCCCCTGTTGGCTACAGTGACTACGGACGAAGTATCCGACATTACCATCAATACGGCAGTCTGCGGCGGCAACGTTATTAACGATGGTTATGCCGAGATTACCGAAAGAGGTATCTGCTACGCCACGCACCAAGAGCCTACCGTCTTTGACTATAAAGTGGCTGGCGGCGAAGGCATGGGATTGTTCCAATGCCGCATGTCGGGCTTGGAGATGATGACCACCTACTATGTACGTGCCTACGCCAAAAACAGCGAGGGCTATGCCTACGGCAATGAGGTGAGCTTCATGACGGCCGACGAAACCTATCTGCCCGAGGTGATTACCCACGAGGTGACCGACTTCAACCATTTCTATGCCATTGGCGGCGGTGAAGTGGTGGCCAACGGTGGCCTTGACATTATCCAACGTGGTATATGCTGGGGCACTTCGCATAATCCCACCATCAATGGGAATAAGTTGACGGCAGGCACAGGAATGGGAGAGTTTGAATGCCGTATCACTTATTTGTACGGAAACACTACCTATTATGTCCGTGCATTTGCAGCCAACGAAGCGGGCTTAAAGTATGGTAACGAAGTGACTTTTACCACCTTGCCGCACCCGAACACCGCTCCTGAAGGTGCAATTCCTGCCTTGTTCTCGGTGAGCGAGACGCAACAAGTATTCTTCTCGAAAGGCAATCTGCAATACCAAGCCTCCACAGGCACTTGGCGTTTTGCTGATCACCAATGGGATTATGTTGGAGGTACTTATTATGGAGAAGAATACGGAACAGTATATGAAAATGGAATAAAGTGTGATAATTCTTTGATTTCACAAAGCTATTCTGGTTGGATTGACCTCTTTGGATGGGCCACTTCGGGTTGGAATAACAATAACCATTATTATAGGCCTTGGGATACTGAGAATACGGGGTGGACTGTGGATGGATATGGCTATGGTTATTGGGATGGTGAGTATTCCAACTATCCAATGACTGGTGATTATGCCAATATGGACTGGGGCGTATATAATCCTATTAGCAATGGAGGTAATCAAGCCGGATTATGGAGGACTTTGGGCTCTTCTGAGTTTGATTATATTATTAACGGACGTCAGAATGCTCAATATAAAAAATCTATTGGAATCGTAAATGGAATTAAAGGATTGATTGTTCTTCCTGATTCTTGGATTCTTCCAGATGGTATACATTTCTTGGGAAGCGCAAGTGATTATGAAACTAATAGTTATAATCTAGTTGAATGGGAAGTGATGGAGAATGCGGGTGCTTTATTCGTTGTGACGGAAACAGGATATAGAATGATGAATGATTATTATTTTGGAAGTGCTATGTATTGGGCTAATTCGAATTATTATTCTTCCTCTCCTGGTATGGCTCATGGTTTTGGAGAGTCTGGTGGTAGCTACGCAGATTCTAGATATAAAGGTTATTCCGTCCGTCTCATCCAAAACTACTAAACCAAACCTTGAAAGCCGAGAGGGAGCTACATCCCTCTTGGCTTTCCTAATATGAAAGCAAAATGAAGAAAAAAGGTTTAATCATTGGAATGTGCCTGCTGCTTACGGCGTTTGTAGCTTGTAATAAGGAAAATGGCAACGAAAACGGAGGCGGCAACGAAGGCAACGAGCAGATAACAGAAGGCTGCCTCTCAGGTGTTTTCTCGGTGGGCAACGGCAAGACGGTGCGCTTCTCTCAAGGTAACTTGCAGTATCAGGCATCAACGGACACTTGGCGTTTTGCAGAGCAGCAATACGATTGCATCGGCAACACCAACAGCAATATCAGCCTGTTTTATCAAGGTTGGGTGGACTTGTTCGGCTGGGGTACCAGCGGCTACAACGACATCAAGCCTTGGCTTATCAATTATGATATGGAGCCTGTAAGCATCACTGGCACGAAATACGACTGGGGCTTGAATAATGCCATCTCCAACGGCGGCAACAAGGCGGGCTTGTGGCGTCTGCTCACCATAGATGAATGGGGGTATTTAGTCAACAGCCGCAGCGGCTCGCGTTTTGCCAAGGCCACCGTTAACAACATGCGCGGCCTCTTGCTCCTTCCCGATGGATGGAGCACCGTCACATACGCCTTAAACGCCATCAATGACGCGGAAGGCGGATACGAAAGCAACTATATCTCTGCAACCGATTGGAGCAACTTGTTGGAAGCCAACGGTGTGGTGTTTTTGCCTTGCGCAGGCATCCGCGAAGGCACAAATGTCAGCTATGTCAACGGCTTTGGTCGCTATTGGTCCTCGACCTATATCGAGAAAGCTCGTAGCCTCTACTTCCTCCAAGGCGACGTACGCCCCGAAGGAGCCGATTACCACTGGGGGTTGGCTGTTAGGTTGGTGCAGGATGCAAACAAATAGAATCAAATTATTAACAATTAACAATATCAACTATGAAAAAATTATTTACCCTACTCTGCATGGTCCTGACTTGCGTTTATTGCCTCGCCCAGGACCGCAATAACGAAGACGAGGTGGTGAAGATTGACTGGTACAACCAGCACGCCACCAAAGAGGGCGAACTCATCGTGAAGTTTGCCGACCATACCATGCTGCGCCTGCAAAACGACGCGCGCGGCACGCTCCAAGCCACTGGCATGAGCCGTGTGGATGCCCTGTTGCAGCGTTTCCCCGTGGCCAAGGCCGAACGCCTTTGCCCCAATGATAACCCCAACCGCCAACTGAAGACTTCCAAGTCCTACAACGGCCCCGACGTGGTAGAACGCGACTTGAGCCGCCTCTGCCGCTTCATCATGCAAGACCCCAGGCAGACTTACGAAATGATTGAAGCCTTGAAAGAATTGGACGAAGTGGAATTTGCTGAGCCTAACTACATGGCATTTGCTCTGGGAGAGGTCGATAATGCTTTTACATGTTTTGATGCTTTGAGCGGCAAGAGCGTCCCCGGCGGCGACGATCCCAAGAGTGGTGGCTACTTCAATACCTGGGCCTACACCCACGAGCCGATGTATCCCTTGCAATGGGGCCTTCAGGCGGTGAATCTTCCGCAGCTTTGGGCCTCCGACAACAACACCAACACTGATCGCGCTGTGATTGCCATCCTTGATACTGGCGTTGACATTGACCACCCCGACCTCGCCGCCAATATCTGGACCAACCCAGGCGAAAATGAAAACGGCTACGACGACGACAACAATGGCTTTGCCGATGACCTCCACGGCTGGGATTTCGTAAACCAGACCGCCGACATGCACGACTTTAACAGCCACGGCACCCACTGTGCAGGTATCGCTGCTGCTGTTGGTGATAACCATATTGGCATGACTGGTGCCAACCCTATGGCCTACATTATGCCCGTGGCCGTGCTGCAGAGCAACGGTACTGGTGATATTGCCACTGTGATACAAGGCATTAACTACGCCAAAAACAATGGGGCTGATGTGATTAGCATGAGTTTCGGTACTTATAGCTATTCTATTGCCTTGGAGCAAGCCCTTGCCCAAGCCTACCAAAACAGCGTGTTGGTGGCTGCTTCGGGTAATGATGGAAAACATATTGATCCGAGATGTTGCACTGATCTTACTCATTCCCAATGGGATCGTCCCATGTTCCCTGGGGCATTAACCTTCGTGTTTGGCGTGGAAGCCACACAGCAATTGCCGGGATTGTGCGGATATACTACTTGTTGGTCTAACATTGATTGTGATGGCCCCTCTTTCTCTCAATATGGAGAAGAGCAACTATACAATTACGAATTGCAAGCCCCTGGTGCGGGCGTCTATAGTGCCGTGCCAAATGGTAATTACCGCGCTTACAGCGGCACTTCCATGGCTGCTCCGTTGGTGGCGGGCGGCATCTCAGCCTTGCTTCACGCCAAGACCTATGCTTCGCAGGAAATGCTATGGGGAGACTTGATCAACACCGCCGGCAATCACGTGAACTTTAAGGCTTGTTTTGATGCTGGAGATGCTCCTGCACAACTGCAATTCGTAACTTTTGAAATGAACGACACCATTGCTGGTGACGGTGACTATCGTCCCGATGCTGGTGAAACCATTGATCTCTATCCCACCTTGCGTAGTACATGGGGCGCTACCGACAACATTTTGATGTGGCTGACCGTGGATGAATTTGAAAACCCTGATATTGTGACATTCTTGGACACAGAACCAGTAGAGTTCGGTTGGAGCTTATCTGCATATGCCAAAAGCAAAGCTGTTAATCCCTTAAGAATAACAATCAATCCTAATTGTATGGATGGACGTAACATCGAATTACTATTCCATGCATCTATATCGAACTCTTTAAATGAATTTGTTTTCCCGTTTTCGATAAATGTTGAAAGTGGAGTTGAACTGGGTGGAATAATTGATGACACGTTGACTTTATCTTCAAATTATCAATATATTGTTACAAGTAATCTTGGAATAACAAGTAATGGCTTGCTAATAATAGAGCCAGGAACTACAATAAAATTCAAGGATCAGATGCAACTATCTAATTCTGGTAGAATAATAGCTGTAGGAGAACCTGATAATATGATTACATTTACAAAAACTGACCTTGGGACAGGTTGGAGAGGAATGTTATTAAATCGATATGATACTCTTGATTATTGTAGAATTGAATACATTATACCTAATGGTAATAATGCGGCTGTTTCGGGAGCATATATTAAGAATTCAATAATCTCAGATTGTAAAACACTGTCGAATGGAGTTGTAAGGAATGCTCATGTGGCCAATAGTAATATTTTGAGAAACACATTCTACCAGTATGTAATTAGTAACATCGCGACTAACACTTTATATGGGAATTGTTACAATAATATTACAAGTAATCGTGATGTTGCGGGTGGTGGATATTGTGCTGGAGCTTTTCCTGTTGTTGGCTGTCAGGATATGTATTGTTATAACAATATTTTTTCGAATACTCCTAGTGATATGTATGCAATGAGTACAATGCCATTAGTTGTTCATATGAATTTATTACCATATTTGGGGAGTGGGGATGTTGATATTGTTCATGGTCATGTGTTTGATATATATAATCATGGCAATGATCCATATCTTGAAATATATAATACATTTGCAAGTGTTGATCTGTCAAATATTACCGAACAGCCGTTTTCAAATGCTCATGGTATAGTTTGGAAAATCAAAGTCAACGGCTACGATGCCCAAGATGAATTTGAGCAATTACCACCATTAGGCTGTGGTACTCATGAATTCAAGGTGTATTTCAACCGTCCCATGGATACTTCCATTACACCTATGGTGGCTATGGGCGTGCGTCCGCCATATACCCAACATGCCATAGCAGAGAATGGCTCTTGGAATGATGAAGGTACGATCTACACCGCTTACCTCACCATCAACGGCACTACGGCTACGGACGGCCTCAACCGCATCTATGTGGCCAACGCCAAGGACAATGAGCATTTCGAGATACCCATTGAGAATATGCGTTTCAATGTGCAAGTTTCCTCGGCCGGTTCATTAAGCAATGAGTTTATGGCCACACCTGGCCTTGGCAAGGTGGATCTGGAATGGAACAACAATGAAGTGGATTTCGAGGATTTTTTGGGCTACAATATGTATCGCTATGTGTATGATTCGGTGCTTACCAATTACCACTACCAATCGGGCGTGGGCTATGTTTACGATACGGTTTGGATGCCTGTGGATTCCATCCAACTGAATACTTCGCTTATCCAAGACACTTTGTTTACTGATTATGACGTGGTGCCTGGTCAGCGTTACTATTACTATTATAAGGTATTGCGCACCAACCTCACCGAGAGCGATGCTTCGCTCACCGTCACCACCGTGCCGCTCACTTCGGTGCCTGGCGATGCCAACGGCAGCATGGCGGTCGATGTGGCTGACGTGGTGAGCCTCGTCAGCTATCTCACCAACGGCAACCCCCAGCCCTTCATCTTCGAGGCGGCAGACGTGAATGGCGATGGCACCATCGACATTTTGGACATCGTGGGAGTCATCAATATCATCACTAACCGAGGCGGCCTTCCTGATGCCAAGCCTGTGGCCACGGCCTACTACAGCATCGAGGACGGCATCCTCTTCGTGGATACACCAGTCGAGTTAGGCGGCGTGCAGTTTGTGTTCAACAATATGGAAGGCCAATCGTTGGAAACCTTGCAAGCCTTGGATGGCTTCGAGCAGGTGAAGGCCGACGTGAGCGATGGCACGCTCTTCATGGCCTACAGCATGAGCGGCAAGCGCATTCCTGCTGGCAAGCACGCCTTGCTCCGCATTGGCGAAGGCCAAATCAACAGTGTAGCCTTCTCAGACCCCGAAGGCCACAATGTGCTGGCTATCTTCCAAGGCACAGGCGTGGAGGAGTACGAAACCCTCTTCCTCGAGCAGCCTTACCCGAATCCCTTCAACGGCAACCTCACCATCCCCTTCATCATCGGCGACGAGCGGGCCAACAATGTGGTCTTCACCGTCACCAACATGATGGGCCAGGTGGTCTCGGTCATCGAACTCGGCTCACGTAGTAGAGGCGAGTATAAGTATGAATGGTCGCCCTCAGCCAACATGGCCACCGGCATCTACACGGTCTCCATGCAGGTCAACGGTCGTAATGTTCAACACGCTAAAGTGGTCTACGTAAAATGAAACGCCTAGTATTAATCCTAATAATACTGCTCGGTGGGCTTGCGGCGAGGGCCGACAACATCGTTGTGGTCTCTTCGGCAAGCGGTCATCCGCAAGACGAAGTGACACTTCAAGTGTCCCTCGCTAACACCGACGCAGCTGTGGCTTTCCAAGCGGAAATTCCCTTGGGTAGCCAGCTGACCTACGTGGCAGGTTCCGTGGCTCTCAACCCTGGGCGCATCACCGACCATCAGGTGAGCGCAGCAGTGGTCAACGGCAGCCTGCGCATCTATGCCTATTCGCTAAACCTCACGCCTTTTGTGGGCAGCGAAGGTAACTTGCTCAGCTTTACCTTGAGACTCAAGAACGAGCCGGGCGACTTTGCCTTGGAACTGAACGAGACTAAGCTATCAGATGCTTCAGGGAATGCCTTGCCTGTGACCACTAGCAACGGCATGGTAACTATCCTTTCGCCAAAGTTGCAAATCAACACGACAAGCATCAACTTTGGTCATGTACCGATTTGGAGCGAGTACACTCAAAACGCTAGTGTGACAAATGTTGGTAACGAGCCGCTTACCATCACGGCCATCAACTTCAGTGATGCCGTGTTTAGCTGCCCGAGTTTCATGGAAACCACTTTGCAGCCAGGCAATAGCACGAGCTTCGCTTTCAAGTTTGCGCCGATGGTGAAAGGAGCGGTAACCGCCACGGCTACTGTCGCTTCCAACTCCATATTAGGCAACGGTATCATCAACTTGCAGGCCGATCCCTTCGCTGTTAACGAGATACACATTGGCTACGTCACGGGTTATTGCGACAGTATCGTTGCGCTACCCATCAGCATGAACAACATGGAGGAAATCATCGGCTTGCAGATTGAGGCGTATCTCAATGACGCTTTGGAGTTTATAGATTTCACCTTGAGCGACCGCAAGACTGACCATGTCGCGACGGGCATCGTCAGCGGAACTACTCTGCGACTGATGGCCTACTCGCCGTCTGGCTCTGCTTTTACTGGCGATGACGGTGTGATTGGTACGGTACGATTCCGCTTGCATGGGCAGTATGGCAACTACTATCTGAACCCCAGCAAAGCGGTGTTGGCCGATGCCAACGGTGAGAATGCCTTGTCTAACAAATACCAAGGCTATGTCACCGTCCGTAGCCCGAGAATCAACGGCAACAGCAGCTTAAGTTTCGGCTCGTCACCAGTCACCGAAACTGTCACCCGCGAGTATGTGGTACGCAACCAGGGTAACGCATCCATGCGGATAGACCAAGTTGTTTTTGACCAAACGGATTTTTCTGTTATCGAGACCTTCCCGATAGTAGTGGAACAAGGAGCCACCACAATTTTGCATGTAAGCTACAACCGTGAACAAAAAGGCAATTATAGTGCCTTGATGAAGATTTACAGCAACGACCCGCAGAATGGCTTGAAGAACGTGACTTTATCAGGTAGCCGCTATGAGCCGAATAGTATCAGTCTAGTCACTGAAACAGTCTCAGCTGAAACGGTTACGCTTTCTGTGGACATGAGCAACTATTCTGGAATTGTGGCTTTACAAGCTGATTTTCAGTATCCTTACCAAGAGTTTTCATTGCAGCCCTCTGATTTTCAGTTGATGGGACGTTTTGCCAACCATTCAATTTATGCTCTGCCATCCAATGATTCAACATTTCGTATCCTTGTGCTTTCTATGCAGAATGATCCAGTCGAAGGACACGATGGAGCGATACTGAAAATACTTCTGCATCCAATAGGAACACCTTTAGAGGAATATACGGCTACACTTTCCGAAATCGTACTCAGCGAAGCGGAAGGCGTAAATGTGTTCTCTGGCGAAGAAACATCAACGACTTTCTCTCTCACTACCACCCAAACAGCAGCAATGGCTTCTGGATGGAACTGGTGGTCCACTTACATTGAACAAAGCAATCTTGACGGACTGACAATACTTGAGAACAGCCTAGGACACAATGGCTTGACCATTAAGTCACAGAACGAGTTCGTGGACAACTACTACCAATATATGGACTACGATTATTGGTACGGCTCTTTGGAAGAAATCAACAACGAACAAGGGTATTTGGTAAATGTCACGAATGGTTGTGGCATCGCGATGGTGGGTGTCCCAGCCAATCCGGAAAATCATACAATTACTATCCAACCTAACTGGAACTGGATTGGCTATCCCGTTAATATACAACAAACTGTAGGAACAGCCATGGGAGGTTTTATCTCTGCGGGTGATGATGTGATCAAGAGTCAGACGGACTATGCCTTCTACTATGAGGGTTATGGATGGTATCCCGATGATTTTATGCTAACTCCTGGCGCGGGATATAAATACCATTCCAACGCTTCGGAAAACAAAACTCTGACCTATTCCCGTGGGACTAGGGAAGTGATTGACCATAAAATGCCAACTGACCAGTTTTTGGTATCCGATAGTCACATCTACGCTAACAATCTCAACGTGACTGCCATTGTAGTTGTTGATGATGTGGAGCAATATGACAAGCCTCTTATGTTGGGCGCTTTTGTCAATGGAATGTGCCGAGGTTGTACTAAACTTAGGTATTTTGAACCACTTGACCGTTATTATGCCATGCTGACAGTTGCAGGTGAAAATGGTGAGAAAATCAAATTCGGCTATATGGATGCAGAAAACGGTAAGTGCAAAATGATTGCCGACGAAAGTGTCTCTTTTGTAACAGACGCCATCATCGGTAAGCTTGACAAACCTTTCGAGATACATTTCAACACAGATAACTCTGTTGACTCGAAACCTTTGTCCATTTATCCCAATCCGATTGGTAAAAATATGTTATTCTGCATGGACATTCCGCAGATTGAAACCATAACAGAATTAACCATCACCAATGTATTTGGTGCTGTGGTGCGACTTGAGAGCGGATTAGTGGATACAAGAAGCATTAATGGGCCAATGTCTTCTGGCGTATATTTGGTCGAAGTTGTTACCTTGTCGGGCAACATCTATCATGGAAAACTGATTGTGAAATAGAAATGAAAAAAATATGAAAAAGGTATTATTGATTTTGGCAAGTGTGCTCATCATGGGAATGACCATGGCACAACAAGGAAACCATTGGTCGCCAATTCCTGGTACTCAGTACAGTATGACCGTAAAAGGTATCATTGTAATTGATGGAGTGGTGCAAAGTAACAATATGTTGGAAATCGGCGCATTTTGCGGAGATGAATGTCGTGGTAGTCGTAAGGCTTCGCTTTTTCCTCCAACTGGCGATTATATCGTCACTTTGAACATCGTCAGCAACGTGGTCAGCGGAGAGATTATCACCTTCCGTATCTATGACCATAGTATCCAACAGGAGCTTGTTTTGGAAAGCCTCAGTACACTGACTTTCGTTGACAATTCTAATGCTGGTGATCCAACAAATTGGTTTCAGATAGCATTTGCCACGCCCTCTGTTACTTACACCCTGCCCATTACAGGTTACGGCAACAATACTGGCAACTACTACCTCATCGCTCCGCCGATAGATAATGTCGACCCATCCGAAATCGAAGGCATGACCACGGGTGACTTTGACCTTTATTATTTCGACCAAAGCGAGGAACTGGAATGGCGCAACTACAAGGTCAACCCTTTTAACCTTGAATCAGGTAAAGGCTATCTCTATGCCCACAAGACCAATGTCACCCTTACTTTTACTGGTATGCCATACAATGGTGATGGAAAGGTGACGCTGAGAAAGACAGGTGGCCTGTCTTTCGAAGGCTGGAATCTTGTCGGCAATCCCTTCCCACAAGTCGCCACCATTGACCGCGATTGCTATGTCATGAACGCCAATGGCACGGAAATCATTGCCAGCAAAACTAGGATTGTCAACCCTATGCAAGGCGTTTTCGTGATGGCCGCCTCAGACAACGAAAAGATGACCTTTGTTCCTCAAGGCAACACTGACACAAGGGCTAAAATCGTCCTCAATGTGTATAAGCAACGTGCAAGTACTATCGATCGGGCCATTATCCGATTCGAAGGCAACAGCACGCTGCCAAAGTTAATGCTCGACCCAGACAACACAAAACTCTACATACCGCAAGATGGCACCGACTACGCTGTGGCCGTCGTTGGCAACAATGGTATCACACCTGTCAGTTTCAAAGCACAAGAAGACGGTACCTATACCCTGAGTGTCGATGTCACCAGCCTTGATTTAGACTATCTCCATCTTTTTGACAACAAAACTGGAACAGATGTCGACTTGCTACAAGTCCCGTCATACACTTTTGATGCTCAAACGACTGATTATGCAGAACGTTTCAATCTAACGTATGCAACGACTACAGGGGTCAGCGAGGGTGATAAACCTTTTGCCTATTATGCTGATGGGGAAATTCATCTCTTGGTTGAGACGTTTCAGGAAACGTCTCTACAGATTGTGGATATGCAAGGACGTGTGATCATGGTTTGTAGAGACGGTGTGCACACCATCTCTACCAGCGGAATGCCATCAGGCATATATGTATTGCGCCTTGTCAACGGTACAGAAACAAAAGCCCAAAAAATAATAATCGAATAATACTGCATACGATGAAAAAGATAGCATTAACGTTCGCCATTGTTCTCGGCTTAGGCATGACAACTTTCGCTGGTCACAAAGAAGGCGGCCTGTTTAAACGTGGCGTCAGCGACGAAAAATACTACGGCATGGGCTATTTTAACAATGGCAGTCTAATCTTTAACCGTGAAAACACGACGCCTTTGCTTCCCGAACATAACGATCAATACAACAACGATGCCGATGAGACCACACCGCTTGGCACAGGTATCACCCTGCTTTTGGGTCTTGGTGGCGCTTATTTAGTCGCCAAGAAACGTAAAGAAGAATAATAAAGTTTCCCTTCGGGGAAGGGAATTTGCTCCGTAACGGCAAAGCGGTGGCTAGTGGTACCTACAATTCGTAGGCTCTACAAGCTGCCGCTTTTTTATATCCCTGCCATTAATTCTCTGCAAAAGATACTTTTTATTAATCATTGAAAATCAGATTGACAAGTGGGTATTCCTTTTTCGGATTGGATATGATGACTTTGTATTTAACCGAAGTAAAATATTTCAATATTTTTCAGTATGATATAGAATAATTTTCTATTTTTGCAAATCATACTTGATAATATTGTTATGGATAAGCAAGTCATCAAAACCGTAATCGGCGAAAAGCAACAGCAAGTTACCAAGACGAAACTACTGCAACGAGCAGAGGCGTTCGACGAACAATCCTGTTATGTGCTCATCGGTATTCGTCGTGCCGGAAAGTCATACACGCTCTATCAAGATATGCAAGCGAAGCTCACTACAGGAAGAGCCAAAGTTGAAGATTTCCTTTGTGTCAATTTCGAGGATGAGCGTATTGCTTCTATTCGAGCGGAGGAACTTGGCCTTCTGCTTGATGCCTATTGGGAGATGTACGACCAAAAACGTCCTTTCATCTATCTAGATGAAATCCAGAACATCACGGGGTGGGAGAAGTTCGCCCGTCGTCTTTCGGAATCAAAGCATCATGTTATGATAACGGGCAGTAATGCCAAGATGCTCAACCGCGAAATCACTTCCACACTTGGAGGAAGTTACATCCAGCGCAATATATATCCGTTCTCTTTTGCCGAATACCTAAGCTACCATGGCACCCAACTTGACAAGAATTGGGAGTTCCAACCTGAAACACGGTTGGCGGTGGTGCGTCACTTCCAGGAATATTTCACCCATGGCGGGTTCGCCGAGTCGTTCGATAAAACCGACAAGCGCGAATGGCTTACCTCGCTCTATCAGAAAATTCTCATGGGCGACATTGTGGAGCGTAACAAAATCCGCAACCCTCGCATCTTTCGTCTGTTGGCCCGCAAGTTGGCTGATAGCGTGATGCAACCCACAACGCTGAAGCGATTGGAACATATTATCAAATCAACAGGCGATAGCATCAGCCCTACCGTATTGAAAGATTATCTTGAGTACATGGAAGATGCCTATCTCATCTTCTCCATTCCCAATCTTGTGTCACCGTTGACCGAACAGCAAACCATCGTGAAGCGCTACTTTGCCGACAATGGTATCCTTGCCCTATTCCTTATGGGAGGCGAAACGAAACTGTTGGAGAACCTAGTGGCCGTCCATTTGAACAAATTGTATCATAACACCCCGGAAGAACTACGGTTGTTCTATTATAACAAAAGTGTTGAAGTGGACTTCTGTATACCAGAGGCCAATACAGCCATTCAGGTGTCATACAGCATCGACGATGTTGACACTTACGAGCGGGAAGTGGGGGGATTGGTGAAGTTCCTCAAGGCGTTCAAACAATACAAAGGTCTTGTCGTCACCTGGGACACTGAACGGCAAATAAAGGAGGAGGGTGTCAGTATAGAAATCGTTCCTGTATGGAAATGGCTCCTTTCTTGCTAGCGGCTCTATAATTTCGCCATCACCTTCAACAGCTGTTCGCCCAAGCCAATGGTGTAGCCCTGCTTCAAGAACACCACCTCGCTGTTGGCGTTGGCGATGACGAAGACGGGGCGGATGTCGGGGTTGAGGTGGAGACATTCAATGATTTCGTCACGCGTTGAGCCGTCATCGATGCCGTAGACTATGCCTTCGGGTAAGTCGTTGAAGTTCTTTAGCTTGAACTTGTCGTAGTCTTCTTGGCTGCTGAAGACGAAAATGATGGGTGTATCGCTGTTCTCAAAGTCCTTTCGGAAGGCGGCGATGTCCTGCATGGCGTGGGTGGTAGGCTCACTGCCCTGGTCCAGATAGCCGAGGATGAAATGGTCGTTTTTGAGCAACAACCTCGGGTTGCCGTCTTCGCCAGTCTCGGGATCGGTATAGTGGATGTCGGCATAGAAGCAGCCGATGACGTGGATGTCATGGTCGGCTTCGCGCAAGATGAGGTTCACCTGCGCGGTCTTGTCGGCCTGGATGTTGAAGAGCTCACTGTGGGTCAGGGCAGTGCCATCGTCCAGACGCGTACCTGCCGTGAGAATGTAATAGCCTTCGTCCAAGGGTGTGGGATGCTCGAAGGTGGAGAGCATCATGCCATCATCGATGCCCGGGTCTTTGGCGTCGTAGGCCAAGAGGCGGAAACTGTTGCCATCGAACTTCTTGATGCTGAAATGGGTGTAATACTTCGGGTCGGCCACGGAGGCGATGGGATAGTACTGGATGTCCAAATAACCCACGGCGGCGCCGGCAGGTTCGGTGGCATCGAAGTCCACGTTGTTCCATTCCTTGCCAAAGTATTGCACGTTGCCGTTCACTGGGTTGATTTGTGCCGCGATGCCCAAGCTACGTGCCATACTGACGAAGAAGATGTCACGCGAGTGGCGGTCGGCTTTGCGGGCTTTCAACACACCCAGCGGCGAGATGGGATAACGCTGGGGATTCAGGTTGTCGTCGGTTTTGATGTTGTTTTTCACCCAATCGACCAAAAGGGCAGGATTGTAGTGATATTGTTGACGTTCCGCCTCGGGGAAGAACTCGGTGAGGGTCTTGCGGTAAGGCACCAGCATCTCGTTGCTGACACGCGGACTGAGGATGTATTGCGCATAATGCTCTGGCGGCATCGAAATAATGGATTGTTCCAAACCTGGTGTGTTATCGAAATGGTCTTTCAGTACCTCAAGGCTAACGTCGCGCAGGTCCTTGTCGGAGATGTTGCTGAGCAGTTCCACTGCCTTGGTTTCGTTGTTTTTGCTTTGGGCGTATTTGATGAAGTCGGCAATGGTTTGCCAGTTGCCCCAGGTCTTCTCTATAATGCTGCAGAGTTTCTTGTTGCCCGTGTTCATAATGACATCCCTATGGGCTTTTTGGCAATCGGCGATATAGACGTTACGCAGCGAGTCCTCGTAGGCCACTCGGCGGTCGTTCTCGGCACGCATCTCTGCCGTGACTTCAGGTAAGACGCTGGTAGGTGCAGGCGGCACCATGTCGAACTCAAAGATGTCGTTCTGACCTTGCTCATGGTCAAGGGTGATGGTGATGTTGTCTTTCTCGCCGGAGCGGAACACTTGGAAACCGAACTTGCCGGCCTTGGCGGCGTAGGCCATCATGCAGCCCAAACCGGCAGTGATCCAGGTCTGACCATTCTCGTCGGTGGTCTTGGTGACCACGGTACAGAACTCAGCGTAATTATAGATCTTGAACTCCACGGGCAGGTGGGCTTGCGGCTTGCCATCGGCATCCACCACGGTGAATGTGGTCTTGGCGGTCTTGCCGTAGTTGTCCACCACGTTGATTTCGGTATAGTTGGCACTGCGGCTGATGACTTCCTCCGGACCGTCGTAGTCACCGAAGACGCGCGTGTGTAATAATAAGGTGCGTGAGGCGGGCTCGTTGAACCAGCCCAAGTCGAGCACGGGCTCGGGCTCGCAAGCACCGAGGAAGTGCCATTGGCCGTCCACCCAGGCCTCCACCCAGGCGTGGTTGTCGTCACAGTGGGCCCAGCGGGGTGTATAGACTTGTCTGGCGGGGATGCCCACGGTGCGCAAGGCCGTCACCAGTAGCGTCGATTCCTCGCCGCAGCGTCCCCATGAGGTCTTGATGGTCGCCATAGGCGCGCTGGTGCGGCTGTCGCTACCCTTGTAGTTGACGTGTTCGTGGCACCAGTGGTTCACTTCGAGGACGGCGTCGTATAAAGAGAGGTCTTTCACACGGCTCTTCAGTTCCTCATAATAAGTGGCTCTGAAGCGGTCGAGGTTCTCGTTGTTGACGCGCACGGGCACCACGAAATGCTTGAACTCACGCTCGAGGATGCTTTTGCCCCAAGGCATCTCCTCCTTGGCGAGGAAGGCATAGTGGATGCACTCGCGGTAGTAGTCCTCGGTATAGTCCACGCTGTCGCCGAGCGGCATATATTGGTATAGGAATTCCAAGGCCGCCTTTTCGTTGAACTTCTTGGGCTTGGCTTCTCCCGTGCAGCTCGAGAACAGCAGGGCGGTAAAAGTGATAAATGCTAATAAGGTGTTTTTCATAATTTGAATAATGGATGCAAAATTATTATAAATGTCTCTCAAAATCCATCCGTTCGTGAAGGATTCGGATGATTCTCGCTTTACCGTTCTTCAGTATCCGATAGAAGATAATATGCCTTCCGGAGCGTAAACCTCGATACCCAACGCGTACTTCTTCATAAGACCGTCCAACAGAATTTGGGTCATCGGCAATGGAATCAAGCGATTGGATCAAATTGTGGAAATAGATGTCCGCTTGTTTCTCCGACCAAGTGTCAACGGTGTAATACCAAATCTTGCGAAGGTCATCCTGCGCCTTTTTGGAAAGGGTGTAGTTAGTCATTGGCGCTCCGTTTAGCTTTCATTTCCAAAAGAAAAGCCTCGGGGTCAAAGTCCTCTACATCAGGGCTGGCCTCGCCTTCGTCCAAAGCGGCTCTAAGTGCGGCCAGGCGGGCTTCATCTTCTTCAAGACGACGAAGACCTTCCCGGATGACTTCGCTGGCATTGTTATATCTGCCACAAAGGATGCTGTTCCGAATGAATTCCTCATAATGAGGGCCTATGGATGCGGTTACTGTTCTGCTCATAATGCTACGTTTTTACACTGCAAAAGTAAGAATATTTCTTACAATAAGTGAAAAAACTGTAAAAAAGTATGATAAAAGGTGGTAACCCTACCACCTTCTATCAAACATGTTGTTTTGAATGTCTCGCGTCCTACGTCTCGTAGTCCCGCGTCCACTAAGCCATAAACTCTTCCAAAGAGGAAAACAATATCTCTTTCAGTTCCTCTTTGTGCTCAGGCGTGGTCTGCGTGAACAGGAAGCCCCAAATGCTCATGGCGGGGTTCATGATGTCGCGGGTCTCTAAAACGCCGTGGAAGTGCCGTTTGATGCGCTCGAAGTCCAAGGCACGGTTGGTGTCGTACGGCTTGTCCAAGACGATGAAGCTGAACACATCGTTCTCGATGCCGTCCCACATGGTGGCATAGTCGGGACGAATGCCCTCGAAATAGCACTGTACAGGCAATAAGTGGCAGGTGTGGCGCGTCAGGTCGTTGAGGCACATGCCGGCGAAACGCAGTGGGTTGACCTCAATCGGGATGGCGCGACCCGTGTGCTTGTCGACGCGGAACTCCACGTGCATCGGGAAGTTCTTCAATCCGAGCACGCTGTTCAGGTCGATGCAGAACTGGTTGAAAGCCGGATAGTTGGCCTCGAAGATCTGCTTGCTCATGCAGTAGAGACGGTCGCTTACGTCGGTCTCGTTCTTGAAGATATGGTGGAAGATGTTGATGATGTTGGGCTTGCCCTCGGCATCATAATAGGCATCCACGGCATATTCCTCGCCTTCGATGAACTGCTCCAGCACGAAGTTCTCGCTGCGAACGACGGTCTCAGGGAACACGGCGCACTGCTTGGCGAAGTTGTGGTCGATGTCGTCTAAAGCGGCCTGCCATTCGGCTTTGTTGCGGACGATATACACGCCCACGCTGAGGAAGCCAACTGCGGGTTTCAGCACCAAAGGCAGCGGCAACTCGTCAGGGTTGAGGCTGCGCAAGGCTTTCATCTCCACCTCTTTGTAATAGAAGTCGGGATAGATCTGCTGGCAGATGCGACGGAAAGCGGCCTTGTCCTTAAGAATCTTGACCTTTTTCACCAGCTCCGACTCGGGCAGCTGGGCATAGAGCCACACCAAGGCGTTCTCGGAAACGGCATACAATTGATGGCTTTGTTCGTATTTCTCGACGAAAGCCTTGTCGTCCAAGAGGTTGAGGCTGTGGCCTTGCTGTTTCAGCACCTCGGCCATGTCGTTGTGTAAAACGGGAATCTGTTTCTCTTCCAAATACGCCACCAACGGGGCGGAAACGTATGGTTTTTCTAAAATGATCACAATCTTAAATTTTAAATTTTGAATTTTGAATTTTAAATTTCGAATTTTGAATTACCGAATAATATTCTGTGTCCTGTCGGGTCCGTACGAAACGAATTTGATCGGCACGCCGACATAATCCTCAATGAATTTGATGTAATCCTCCAATTTTTGAGGAATGTTGCCTTTGATTTTCTGCTGCCAGCCAGGGATTTCGGTGTAGACAGGTTCCATCGTCTCAGTGCAGGCGGCGAAAGGCAGTTGCTTGGTCTCTTGTCCGTTGTAGCGGTAGGCGGTGGCGACTTTCACGGTCGCTAAGTCATCCATTACGTCTGATTTCATCATCATCAGGTCGGTGACGCCGCTGAGCATGACGGCAAATTTCAGTGCGGGCAGGTCGAGCCAGCCACAACGACGCGGACGACCAGTGGTGGCACCAAACTCGTGTCCGTTCTGGCGGAGCATTGCGCCCGTCTCGTCAAACAGCTCAGTGGGGAAGGGGCCTGTGCCCACGCGGGTGCAGTAGGCCTTGAAGATGCCGTACACCTTGCCCACGCGGCTCGGGGCGACACCCAATCCGGAGCAGACACCAGCCGCAATAACGTTCGATGAGGTTACGAAGGGATAGCTGCCGAAGTCCACGTCGAGCATGGAGCCTTGGGCGCCTTCGGCCAGCACTTTCTTGCCGTTGTCAAGGGCTTCGTTGATGAAATATTCACCATCGACGAACTGGTATTGCTTCAGGTATTCGATGCCTTCGAACCAGAGCTTCTCGTACTCGGCGAAGTCGAGGCCGTCTAGTTGGAAGCCCTGCATCTCGAAGCCGAGGCCGGCGATTTGTTGGAGATGGGCCTTCTTCAGGTTCTCGTATTTCTCGCGGAAGTCGGCGGAATTGATGTCGCCGATGCGTAAGCCTCTACGGGCGGTCTTGTCGGTATAGGTCGGGCCGATGCCTTTCAGTGTGGTGCCGACTTTCATCTTACCCAACGCCTTCTCGTTGGCGGCATCCATGGCGCGATGGGTAGGCAGGATGAGATGGGCGCGGTTGGCAATCATCAGAGTCTTGCGCAGGTCGAAGCCAGCTTCACGCAAGCCTTCTATCTCACCTTTTAATATATGCGGTTCGATGATGACGCCGTTGCCGATGAGGTTGATGCAGCCTGGTGTCAGCACACCCGAAGGGATGTTGTGTAACACAAACTTCCTGCCTTCAAATTCGATGGTATGCCCAGCATTGGGGCCGCCTTGGAAACGGCAGACGATGTCATAATTTGGGGTGAGTGCATCGACCACCTTGCCTTTGCCTTCGTCGCCCCATTGTAAGCCGAGTAAGATATCTAATTTATTCATTTTCAATTATATTTCAGTGTTGTTTTCTTGCTTGTTATTGTTTTTGGCTTTTGGCCTTTGGCTTCTGGCAGCTCTACCGCATTTAGGAGATTGCGGGTCAAGCCCGCAATGACGTACTCGGTTGAAGCTGCCAATAGCCAATAGCTAGAGGCCATTAGCCATCAACCTTTCTTTTTATGTCCGTAAAAAATAAGTGAATGATGCGTAATCTCAACACCTAACTGCTCTTCAATCGATCTTTGGATCTCTAGCAAACGCGGGTCACAGAACTCCATGACGGTCTCCGTCTCCAAGTCAATGAAATGGTCGTGCTGGCGGAACTTGTATGAGCGTTCGTATTGTGCACAGTTGTGTCCAAACTGGTGCTTGATGACAAGCCCGCAGTCCAGAAGTAGGTCGATAGTGTTGTATAGTGTAGCCCTGCTGACGCGGTACTTGTTGTCTTTCATCTGGTTATACAGCGAGTCGATGTCGAAGTGCCCGTTAGTGGAGTAAATCTCCTTCAGTATGGCGAAACGCTCGGGAGTCTTGCGCAACTTCCTCCGCTGTAGGTAATCGATGAATAACTTCTTGACGGCCAGATAGGTATTGTCAAAAGAGTCTTTCATTTTTCTTACGTCATGATGAGGCGCAAAGATAAGAAAACTTTTGAGACTGATTCTAAATAATGCGCATTATTTTTAATTGCTCTTGCGCACCACTTTTTGGATCTCCTTCAGTTGGTTCAGTTTGGCGATGAGGTCGTCGAGTTCCTTGGTGTTGTGCACGTAGATGGATATGGCGGCTTCCACCACGTCCTGCTTGGCTTCCATGTGGAGCGAGTGCAGGTTGAGTTGCATCTCGTTGGAGAGCAGGTTGGTCATGCGGTTGAGCAGACCCTTGGTGTCCAAAGCCGTGATTTTCAACTCGGCGAGGAAAGCAATCTCGCTCTTGGGCTGCCATTTGGCCTTCACGATGTTGTTGCCGAACCGCGAAGAGAGTTGGATGGCCTTGGGGCAGTTGCTCCTGTGGATTTGCAGCGGTTCGCCAGGGAAGCTGAAAGCGATGACATCGTCGCCAGGGATGGGGTTGCAGCAGGTGGAGACGTTGAAGTCGAACTCGCCCGAGGTGGTGATGGACGGCGTCTCGTCCTTATCCTTGCTGCTGTTGCCCAAGAGGCCGAAGGTGATGTAACGCACAAAGCTACCGTTTGATTGTGGCTTCAGCACGCTGCGGATAAGGCGCTCGTCGATTTTGCCTATGGCCACATTGTAATAAAAATCAATGGTACTGGTCAATTTCTCGGCTGCCATCACTTCGTTGCGGTTGACTTTCGAGGGCTCCATGTCGAGTTTCTTCATGATAGCCTCGTACTTCTGTTCGCCTTCTTCGCGGAAAGTGCGGCGGTATTCCTTGATGCCGCTCTTGAGGCGCGACTTGGCCGTGGCCGTGGCGAGGAACTCGAACCATTTCTCTTGCGGGTGCTGCGACTCGGAGGTGATGATTTCCACTTGGTCACCCTTGGTGAGCTTGCGGTCGAGTTGCGCCAGCTGATTGTTGACGTTGGCCGCGATGCTGTGGTCGCCGATTTCGCTGTGGATATAATAGGCGAAGTCGAGCACGGTGGAGCCTTTGGGCAAGGTGATCATCTTGCCTTGAGGCGTGAAGACGTAGATTTCGTCTGAAAAGAGGTCAAGTTTGAAGTTGTCGACGAACTCGATGGCGTTGTCCGACTCGCTGCCGATGAGGTTCTGGGCTTTCTTTAACCATTCGTCGAAGCCGCTTTCGGTCTTGTCGTCGTCGGTCTTGAACTTCCAGTAGGCACCGAAGCCCTTCTCGGCAATCTCCTCCATGCGTTGGCTGCGGATCTGCACTTCCACCCAGTTGCCGGTCTGGCCCATTACCACAGCGTGTAAGCTCTCGTAACCGTTGGCTTTCGGGAACGAGATCCAATCCTTCAGTTTCTTGGTGTAGGGACGGTAACAATTGGTGAGCACGGCATAGATTTTCCAACACTCCATGCGTTCCTGCTCTTTCGGACAGTCGGTAATGAGGCGGACGATGAAAGAACCATAGAGGTCTTCGAATGCCAACTCCTTGTCCATCATGCGTTTCCATACTGAGTTGACCGAGCGTTCCTTGATCTCGGCTCTGGCTTTGATGCCATTCTTTGCCAATTCGGCCTCTATTGGAGCAATGAAGTCGCGCAGTTCGCCCATGCGTTTGCCGCGCACATCATCCATGCGTTTGCGGATGTTGTAATAGATGGTGGGGTTGGTATATTTCAGCGACAGGTCTTCCAACTCGATTTCGATGGCATGGAGGCCGAGACGATAGGCGAGGGGCGCATAGATATAGGTGGTCTCCGAGGCGATCTTCAGCTGCTTGTGCTTGGGCATCGAGTCCAAGGTGCGCATGTTGTGGAGGCGGTCGGAGAGCTTGATGAGCACCACACGGATGTCGTACGACAGCGAAGAGATGACCTTCTTGAAGTTCTCGGCCTGAGCGCTCTCGGCGCCTTCCAGGTTTTCGAACTTGGTGAGGCCGTCCACCACGCGTGACACCTTCTCACCAAACATCTCGCGGATGTCATCGAGGGTGTATTTTGTGTCTTCCACCACGTCGTGCAGTAGCGCGCAGATGATGGAAGTGCGGCCCAGTCCTATGTCGGATGCGGCGATGGTGGCCACCTCAATGGGATGGTAGATATAAGGCTCACCCGAGCGGCGGCGTTGGTCCTTGTGGGCCTCCACGGCGAAGTAAAAAGCCTTGTTGACCATCTCGAGGTCAGCGGCTTCCTTGCGCGTCTGCCAAGCGTCGAGAAGGCGCTGGTGTCGTCGCTCGATTTCTTCTTTCTCTTCTTTGGAATAGGTGTCGGGTAAAATGGGCGTCATAGGCAATCTTCTTTTTCAGACCGCAAAATTAGGCATAATCCTTTGTTTGTTTGGCATTTTGTAGGGATTTTTTTTGATATCTTTAAGCTTTTCCGGAAAAAAGTGTACCTTTGCCCCAAATTCAATACGATAAATTCTATGAGCGGATACAAAAAATGCCCGTTTTGTGGCGAACAGATTCCTGAAGATGCCGTAAAGTGTATGTATTGCACGGCATGGCTGAACGAACCACGTCCCTACCAAGCTCCTGGAAATGAAGGTGCTCCGGTGTATCAACAACCTGGGTATCAAGGAGCTGCGCCTATGGCTAATGTATATGTCAACGCAGTCCAACCTCAAGCAGCGGTAGCCCAGCCTCAAGTTGCAAAACGTAAAAACGGCATCGGGACCACAGGTCTCGTGTTTTCCATCCTCAGCTTGGTGTTCTGCTGGGTGCCCTTCCTCGATTTGCTGTTTTGGTTCCTTGGTTTCCTGTTCTCATTCATCGGCGTTTTCAAACGTCCCAAAGGCGTCGCCATCGCAGGCTTGGTTATCGCGGTAATCAGCTTGGTGGTCATCATCTGTCTTTGGGCTGCACTGGGAACGGCATTCCTAGAGTCCAGCATTTGGGACGACTTGCTTTATTCCTATTGATAAAAGCCGCCCATGCCTTTCATGCGTTTTTTCTGAGGCCGCAAACGAAAATTTTTCTATTTTTGCGGCCATAATGAAAAACATCCGAAATTTCTGCATCATAGCCCATATCGACCATGGTAAATCTACCTTGGCCGATAGGCTTTTGGAACTCACCCATACGCTTAACGACAAGGAACTCGTCGACCAGGTGCTTGACGACATGGATCTTGAGCGCGAGCGCGGCATCACCATCAAGAGCCACGCCATCCAAATGAAATACAATTATAAGGGCGAGGAATACACCCTTAATCTCATCGATACTCCCGGCCACGTCGACTTCTCCTACGAGGTGTCGCGCAGCATCGCTGCCTGCGAAGGTGCTTTGCTGGTGGTGGATGCCACGCAAGGCATTCAGGCCCAGACGATTGCTAACCTTTATTCTGCCCTCGAGCACGACCTCGAAATCATCCCCGTGATGAATAAAATTGACATGGAGAGTGCCATGGTCGACATCGTGGAAGACCAGATGGTGGACCTCTTGGGCTGCGACCCGAGTGAGATCCTGAAGGTCAGCGCCCGTACGGGCGAAGGCGTGCCTGCTGTGCTTGACGCCATCGTGGAGCGTATCCCCTGCCCGAAAGGCGACCCCGAAGCACCACTTCAAGCCCTCATCTTCGACTCGGTGTTCAACTCGTTCCGTGGCATCATCGCCTATTTCCGTATTATGAACGGCACCATGCGCACCAATGACCTCGTCAAGTTTTTCGCCACAGGCAAGGAGTACCATGCCGACGAAATTGGTGTGTTGCAACTGAAGCAAGTGCCTAAAGATGTGCTTTGTGCGGGTGACGTGGGTTACATCATCTCGGGCATCAAGACCTCGAAGGAGGTCAAGGTGGGCGACACCATCACCCATGTCGAACGTCCCTGCGCCGAGCCGGTGGCGGGTTTTGAGAACGTCAAACCCATGCTGTTTGCGGGTATCTATCCCGTCGACGCAGACGACTATGAGGAGTTGCGTGCTTCGTTGGAGAAACTGCAACTCAACGACGCCTCCTTGGTTTGGGAGCCCGAATCGTCAGCAGCTCTTGGTTTCGGCTTCCGTTGCGGCTTCTTGGGTCTCTTGCACATGGAGATTGTGCAGGAACGCCTCGACCGTGAGTTCGACATGGATGTCATCACCACGGTACCCAACGTCTCGTTCAAATGTTTCAAAACCGACGGCGAGATGATTGAGGTGCACAACCCCAGCGGCCTGCCCGAGGTGACCAAGATTGACCATATCGAAGAGCCTTATATCCTCGCGCAGATTATCTCGAAGAACGACTTCACCGGTCCCATCATGACGCTCTGCATCGACCGTCGTGGCGTGCTGAAGAACCAGGTCTACCTCTCCACCGACCGTGTGGAGCTGACCTTCCAGATGCCGTTGAGCGAGATTGTCTTCGACTTCTATGACAAACTGAAATCCATCTCGAAGGGCTATGCCTCCTTCGACTACCATATCGCTGGCTATCAGGATGCCGACTTGGTGAAACTGGACATCATGCTCAACGGTGAGTCCGTCGATGCCTTGTCTACTTTGATTCACCGTGGCCATGCCTACGAGTTCGGCCGTCGCATGTGCGAGAAACTGAAGGAATTGATCCCTCGTCACCAGTTCGATATTGCCATCCAGGCGGCCATCGGCGCGAAGATCATCGCCCGCGAGACGGTGCGTCAGGTGCGTAAGGACGTGACGGCGAAGTGCTACGGCGGCGACGTCTCCCGTAAGCGCAAGCTGTTGGAGAAACAGAAAGCCGGCAAGAAACGTATGCGTCAAATCGGCAATGTCGAAGTGCCGCAGTCGGCATTTCTGGCCGTTCTTAAACTCGATTGATCCATCTCTAAACTCTAAACTCTCAACTCTAAACTAAATGCATCCCTTGCAATACCAAATAGCCCTAACCCTTCTCCCTGGTATCGGTGATATCAGCGGGAAGAAATTCGTGCAGTATTGCGGCAGCGCCGAGGCCATCTTCAAGGAGACGCGCAAGTCGCTGGAGAAGATCACAGGCATGCGTGAGGCATCCATCGACGCCATTTGCAAGCCCAAGGAATACCTGAAGAGGGCAGAGGAGGAGATCGCCTTCGTCGAGAAAAACGGTATACAGCCTTTGTTTTTCTTGGATGCTGACTATCCGCGCCGACTGTCACAATGCGATGATGCCCCGATGATGCTGTATTACAAAGGCAAGGCTAACCTCAACGCCAACCGCGTGGTGGCCGTCGTTGGCACACGTAACATCACGGAATACGGCAAGGAGAACTGCAATCAACTGGTGGAGGATTTGAAGGAGGACAACGTGTTGATTATAAGTGGTTTGGCATACGGTGTTGACACTTGTGCGCACAAGGCTTCCGTGAAACAAGGTATCCCGACAGTTGGGGTGATGGGTAGCGGCATGCAGCAGATTTATCCCGTTCCGAACAAGAAACTGGCCTCAGACATGATTGAACATGGCGGCGGTATTCTCACCGAGTGCATGAGCGGCACCTTGCCTGACCGCGAGAACTTCCCGCGTCGTAACCGCATCATCGCGGGCATGGCGGATGCCGTGGTCGTGATCGAGTCGGCGATGAAAGGCGGCTCGTTGATTACGGCCGACTTGGCCAACTCGTACAGCCGCGATGTGTTTGCCTATCCCGGCCGCGTGATGGACCTATACAGCCAAGGCTGCAACTACCTCATTCGCACCAACCGCGCCCACCTCATGGAGAGTGTGCTTAACCTGCGCTACATCATGCGCTGGGACTCGGAGTCGAAGACGGAGAAACAAACGGCCTTGTTCCGCGAGTTCACCGCCGAGGAAAAACTCATCATGGACTGCTTTGGCTCAAGTGCGGTCATCAACCTCGACGACATCATCGTGAAGACGGAACTGCCGACCACGAAGATAGCGGCTATCTTATTAACCTTGGAATTCGACGGCGTGCTGATGGCACTGCCAGGCAAAAGATACCAGAAATGTTAGGCAAGGTCATCAAATCGACGGGCAGCTGGTACATCGTCCTTGACGAACAGGGACGGCAGTGGGAGTGTCGCCTGCGCGGCAAGATCCGCTTGGACGGCATCCGCTCCACCAACCCCGTGGCGGTGGGCGACAACGTGCAGTTTGAGCAAGAGCCTGGCAAGGAGACCGGCGTCATCAAGAAGATTGAGCCGCGCGATAATGTGATTGTCCGTCAGTCGGTCAACCTGAGCAAGGCCTCGCACATCATTGCCGCCAACGTTGACTTAGCCATCGTGGTGGCCACCATTGCGCAGCCGCGCACCTCCACGGGTTTCATCGACCGTTTTCTGGTTACTGCCGAAGCCTATCACATCCCCGCTGCCTTGATTTTCAACAAGTGTGACCTTTACACCGACGAGCAAATAGGGGAGATGTGCGTGTTGATGGAATACTACCAAAGCCTCGGCTACACCTCATTCGGCGTCTCGGCCAAGACAGGCTTCCAAATCGACCAACTCAAAGCCTTGATGCAAGACAAGATTTGTCTGTTTTCGGGTCATTCTGGCGTGGGCAAGTCGGCCCTCGTGAATGCTCTCGATCCCTCGTTGAACGTTCGTATCGGCGCCATCTCCGACTATCATGAGAAAGGCAAGCACACGACCACCTTCGCCGAGATGCATCATCTTGACTTTGGTGCGTGGATTGTGGATACGCCTGGTATTAAGGAGTTTGTGCTGTACGACCTTGAGAAAGAGACACTTGCACAGCGTTTCCCAGAGATGCGCAACCTGATGAGCGAGTGCCGTTTCGCCAACTGCACCCATACCCATGAACCAGGTTGTGCGGTGAAGGAAGCCGTCGAGCGCGGCGACATCGCCGACTGGCGTTATGTGAATTACATCCGCATGATGACGGATGAGAGCCATGATTCAGTAAAAGAAGAAGGAATATGAAAATCGCCTTATTTGGAAAGACCCTAGCCCCTGAGAACGGGGAATATATGCGACAGTTGTTCAAGGAGCTGGCCGACCATCAGGTTGAAATCCTTGTGTTCAAACCTTTCGCCGACATTGTCGCTGCCTACGTCCCCGAAGGCGTGCATTACAGCGTTTTCCAATCCCATGCCGACCTGAAGGCCGACCTGCTGTTTTCCATCGGCGGCGACGGCACTATCCTTGACACGGTGCCTTATGTTCTCGACACGGGCATTCCAGTGGTGGGTATCAACATGGGCCGTCTAGGTTTCCTCTCCAGCATCTCGAAAAACGAGATCACTATGGCGGTCAACAGTGTGCTCACTGGCGAGTACACCGTCGAGCAGCGTACGCTCCTGGAATTGGTCTCGCCCGAGAAGGTCTTCGATGATGTGAAATACGCCCTCAACGAGTTGAATGTCATCCGTAACCCTGAACATAGTTTGTTGGCCATCAAGGTGTTTGTCGACGATATCTACCTCAACACTTATTGGGGCGACGGCATCCTCTTGGCCACCCCGACGGGCTCCACTGCTTATTCGTTGAGTGCCGGCGGTCCCATCATTGCACCCAATGCGAAGAACTTCGTCATCACGCCTATCGCCACGCACAATCTCACCGTGCGCCCTGTCGTCATCCCCGACGATAGCACCATCCGCATACAGGTGGAAGGCCGCGAGAAGAAGTTTGTGTTCAGCATGGACTCAAGGAGTTGTACCTTAGATACTTCCGTGCAGCTTGAGGTGCGCAAGGCGAGTTTCAGCCTCAACCTTGTCAGAATGCGTGGCGAGGACTTCTTCGGCACTATCCGCAACAAGTTGATGTGGGGAAAAGACAATAGAAATTGATTTCTGTCGTTTTCATTAGAAAAATTCGTAATTTTGCAGTTTTGAATTATGGTAAGAAAACTTCGTTTTTTGTTGATAATGAGCTGCTTGGCTGTTTTTGTCCAAGCCAATGCCCAATTTGACGACCCCAAAACGCTGGAAATCGGTCCTCATGCTGGCCTGAGTTACTATATGGGTGACCTCAACCCGACCTTGCCTTTTGCCATGCCGCAGCTGGAATATGGCGGCGTGGTGCGTTACAACTACAACAATCGTTGGACTTTCCGTGCCGACTATTCCAATGTCACGGTGAAGGCCGATGACAAAATCATTAAGTGGCGTCCTGAGCGCGAATTGAACTTCACGAGCAAGATACACGACCTCAGTTTTGTCGCGGAGTTCAACTTCCTGGAATATTATACTGGCAACCCGAAAAAGAATGTCTCGCCTTACATCTTCGGCGGCATCTCCGTGTTCTATTACACGGCCTATGCCCAAGTCGCGGATACCTTGATTGACCTCAGCGACCACCTGACGGAACCTGCTCCCACTGACCCAAAATGGTACGACAAAGCCTTTGGCAAGACCAGTCCCATCGGCATCTCCATTCCTTTCGGCATGGGCGTGAAGTTCGCCCTTTCGAAACACATGGCTGCTACGGTGGAATGGCGCATGCAGAAGACTTTCACTGACTATCTTGACGATGTGGCCACTGTGTATCCAGAGAAGAATGCAAGTTACGAGGATTTTCACGTTATTAAAGATTCAAATGGGAATATTATTATTGATCAAAGCTATGCCATGATTTATAACCTATCTGACCCATCGGCAACTCCCATAAAGACGCTGGTGGATCAGAATAATAATATTGCCTATCCGATTGTTGATGAGAACAAAAATATTATTTATCCCGTTGTTGTTAATAATACAATAGTTTATCCAAAATTAGATTCTAACGGGAATCAACTTGTTGATCTTAATGGAAATCCACTATATGGTGATGGTACCGATGGGAATCCAATGAAGGTGCCTACCTATTATCAAAGTGGCCAACAGCGGGGCAACTCAGCCTTCAACGATTGGTTTGGCATGTTTCGTGTTTCACTCACATGGAAATTCAACCTGCCCGATGGCAGAGGCTGTAACCTAAGCAAATTCTGACCTATGGAACTGAAAGACCAACTGATGCAACAAATCGACCGCGAGCGTCTGCCGCAGCACATCGCCATCATCATGGACGGCAACGGACGCTGGGCCAAGGAACGTGGCAAGCAACGCCTCTACGGACATCAAAGCGCCATACAGTCGGTGCGCGAGGTGAGCGAGGCCTCGGCCGAAGTCGGGGTGCCTTTCCTGACCTTGTACGCCTTCTCCACCGAGAACTGGAATCGTCCTTTTGCCGAAGTCACAGGACTGATGTCGCTGCTTGCCACGACCATCACGAAAGAGGTCGTGACGATGAACAAAAACAGCATCAAGTTGAATGCCATCGGCGACCTGAAGAGTCTGCCCAAATCCAACTACGACCAGCTGATGCAGGCCATCGAAGACACGAGCCACAACACTCGCATGACCTTGACCTTGGCCTTGAGCTATTCTGGTCGTTGGGACCTGAAACAAGCCACGCAGCGCATGGCACAGGATGTGGCCGCAGGCAAACTGGCTCCCGAGGCCATCGACGACGCGACGATTTCGTCCTACCTCTCCACTTATAATATGCCTGACCCAGAGCTGCTTATCCGCACCAGCGGCGAGGAGCGTATCAGCAACTTCCTGCTGTGGCAGCTGGCTTATTCTGAACTGTATTTCACCCCAAAATATTGGCCCGACTTCCGCAAGGCCGACTTCTACGAGGCGATTTTGAACTACCAGCATCGGGAGCGCCGCTTCGGGAAGACCAGCGAGCAAATAACTACTAAATGATTGAATGATAATACTATGCGATTGAGATATTTACCTATGATGCTGTTTCTTGTGGCGCTTCTGGGCTTCGGGAGCAGTGTTTTTGCCCAAGTCCAAGTCGGTGACGACCTTTCGGAGATCGACTACGCCCGTCCGCAGAAATACGAGATTGGCGGCGTGGTCGTCGAGGGTGCCAAGTACGTTGACGCTACGATGCTGAGCATGATTGCTGGCTTGAAGGTGGGCGAGACCATCTCCATCCCTGGCGATGAAATCTCCAATGGCATCAAGAAGATTTGGGACCAAGGTCTCTTTGAGGATGTGGCCATCAACGCCACCGATTTTGTGGGCAACAAGGTGTTCCTTCAAATCGTCATCAAGGAAAAACCGCGTGTGTCGAAGTTCTCGTTCAATGGCATCAAGAAGAGCGAGGCCGACGACATCCGCAACAAAATCAACCTCTCGCGCGGCGACATCGCCACCGAACACTTAGTGACCAAGACCACCCGCATCATCGAGGATTTCTTCTACGAAAAGGGCTATCTCAACGTGGATATCGACATTGAACAGAAGCCCGACACCGTGCGCGAGAACTACATCGACATGGTCATCAATGTCAACAAGGGCGAAAAGGTGAAGATCGGGAAAATCAATTTGATTGGAAATGAAAACCTGTCCGACGGTCAGGTTTTGATGGCCATGAAGGAGACCAAGCAACGTGGTCATTTCGACCCGCTCGACCCGCTCGGCCCGATGATTGTGAACACAGTCGCCGATGTGGTGACTCTGCATCCGCTTCGCGCCATCACGGGTGTGGAGACCTATTTTTATGAGAACTATCGCCCTCGTATCTTCAAGTCATCGAAATATATCGAGCCGAACTTCGATGCCGACAAGAAGCTCATCATCGACAAATACAACGCCAAAGGCTATCGCGACGCGCGTATCGTCAGGGACTCGTTGTATCGTATCGATGACCGTAACCTGGGCATTGACCTCGTCATCGATGAAGGCAACAAATACCACTACCGCAACATCTCTTGGACGGGCAACACCAAGTACACTGACGAGACCCTCAACTCCATCTTGGGCATCAAGAAGGGCGATGTATATAATAAGGAGTTGCTCGACAAGAACCTGAACTATAGCGAGACCAATCTCGACATCAGCTCGTTGTATATGGACGACGGCTACCTCTTCTTCCGTGTGGATCCCGTTGAAGTGGCTATAGAAAATGACTCCATCGACCTCGAAATCCGCATCACCGAAGGCAAGCAGGCGCGCATCAACAATATCACGTTGGCGGGAAATACCAAGACTTACGACCATGTGGTGCTGCGTGAGCTTTACACCCGTCCAGGACAATTGTTCAGCCGTAGCGATGTGTTGCGCTCCGTGCGTGAGTTGGCCACTCTCGGTTTCTTCAACCAGGAGTCCATCAACCCCGATGTGCAGCCCAATCCCGCCGACAACACCGTTGACATTGGCTATACCGTGGAGGAGGCCGCTGCCGACCAGATCAGTTTCTCGGCTGGCTTTGCCGCCCAGATGCTGATGCTGCAGGCGGGCTTGCAGTTCTCCAACTTCTCGATGCGTAACATCTTCAACAAGAAGGCATGGCGGCCTTTGCCGATGGGCGATGGACAGAAACTTGGTTTGAGCGTGAGCACCTTGGGCTCCCGTTACATCACTTATAGCATATCGTTTACTGAGCCTTGGCTGGGTGGCCGCAAGCCCAATTCGCTGACGGCTTCGTTCTATCAATCGTTCTTCACCAATGCGTATGAAAAGACGGATTCAAGATACGGTTGGTTCAACACGACGGGTGCTACGGTTGGTTTGGGTCGCCGCTTGACATGGCCAGACGATTATTTCGCTTTGTATCAAGGTCTTAACTTCAAGCGTTACAGCCTGAACAACTACCAGTCAGCATACTTAAACCTCGACGACGGCAACGGTAAGTTCAACCTCATCAGCTACAGCTTTGTGCTGTCGCGCAACTCGGTGAGTCAGCCACTCTATCCGCGTAGCGGCTCAGAGTTCCAACTGGGACTTGAGATCACGCCGCCCTATTCGCTGTTTTCTAACAAAGACTACACCAGCCTCTCAGAGAACGAGAAATACAAGTGGATCGAGATGCACCGCTGGACTTTCAAGGCGGCTTGGTACACCGAACTCTACGAGAAACTCGTGATGATGACCCGTGTGCGCTTCGGCTATTTGGGCTTCTTCAACGACCAGATTGGCCCCACGCCCTTCCACCGTTATTTCCTCGGTGGCGACGGTTTGGCCAACTATTCCCTTGACAGTCGTGAATTGGTGGGTATGCGTGGCTATGCCAACAACTCGCTCACTCCGGGCTTCTATAACGATTCCGGTACGGGCGGTAGCGGTGGTAACATCATGACGAAATACACTTTGGAGCTGCGTTACCCGCTCTCGCTGAATCCTCAGGCCACCATCTATGCCTTGACCTTCTTGGAGGCTGGTAACTGCTGGCTTGGCTTCAAGGACTTCAACCCCTTCGAGGTGAAACGCTCGGCCGGTGTCGGCGTGCGCATCTACCTGCCCATGTTTGGCTTGCTTGGTCTCGACTGGGGCTACGGCTTCGACGACGTATACGGCACCACAGGCAATAACCATAGCCAGTTCCACTTTTCTATTGGTGGATCTATTGATTAGTTGAGAGTTGAGAGTTTAGAGACGCTTTGCGTCATTGCGAGGAGGAACGACGAAGCAATCCAGAAATTTTGAATCTTTGAATCTTTGAATTTTAAATCCGTTTTTGGAACGATTATTGATAAAGCAAACAGGAAAAACAATTAGAAACACTATAAACAATGAAAGCATTTAAAACCTTGATCTTGACCGCTGCCTTGGTGTGTGGCGGCATTTTGACTGCCAATGCCCAGCTTGGCGGTGGACAGAAAATCGTCTATGTCGATTCGGAATACATCATGGAAAACATTCCCGAATATGGCGACGCTCAGGAAGAATTAAACGCTTTGTCAGACAAATGGCAGAAGGAAGTGAAGGCCGTTTACGACAAGGTGTCGGAGATGTACAGCAAGTACCAGACCGAGATGCTGCTCCTTTCGGAAGACCAGAAACGTGCCCGTGAGCAGGCTATCGTCGACAAGGAACAGGAAGCCAAAAACCTTCAGATGCAGTATTTCGGCGCTGAAGGCCAACTCTATCAGAAACGTACCGAGCTCATCCAGCCCATCCAGGAGAAGGTCTACACGGCCATGAAAGAAGTGGCTCAGACCAAAAACTACGCCTTCATCCTTGATTTGGCTTCGGGTACCTCGGTGCTCTATGCTAGCGACAAGAACGACATCAGCGACGACGTGCTCGATCAACTTGGCAATGTCATGCAGACCGTGCGCCGCGAAAACCGTCACAAGGGCAGCGCAGCCACGGCCACGGGCGGCAGCAAAGGCACCACTACAAGCACTAAAGGCAACACCGGTAGCAACCAATCCAACACCAAATCAGTGCCTGTGAAGACGAAGAAATGACGAATTAATCGGAAAGGAATGTAAATAATTGACTCACTTTGTTGAGTCTAATCCAAAGGATTTCGTATCTTTGCGACTCGTTACACAAACTAAAGAAAGATAAATTATTAAAAGTCAATAAAATGAAAAGAGTATTCAGAGTTTTGTTTCTGGGTGTCGCCCTCTTCGTGATGAGCGGAGTGGCCAATGCCCAAGTGAAGATTGCACACGTCAACACGGCTGAAGTTCTCGATGCCATGCCCGAAAAGGCCAAGGCAGAAAAGAGCCTTGAGAATTATTATGGTGAGTTGCAGAAGCAGCTTGAGACCATGGCCAAGGAGTATCAGACTAAGTTGCAGGACTACGAAGCCAACCAGGCTACCATGTCAAATCTGGTGAAGCAGTCGAAGGAAAAGGAAATCGTTGACCTTCAGACCCGTATCCAGCAGTTCCAAGTCAACGCTGAGGAAGAGTTCGCTGGCAAGCGCGCCGAGTTGCTGAAGCCTATGCTCGACAAGATCCAGAATGCCATCAACGCCGTGGGTAAGGAGAAGGGCTACACCTATATCCTCGATCTGGCCACGGGTGCCGCCGTCTATGTTGGCGACAGTGCCGTTGACTGCACCAAGGATGTGAAAGCCAAGTTGGGCATCAAATAAGGTTAAGCTTATCTGAATAGAAAAAGCCGACGTGAGTCGGCTTTTTCTATTTTATGCTCTCACGCTTCACTTTGGCAAAGCGTAGCAGCTTGAGGATGCCCAAGGGCTTGCGGTCGTCTTTGTTGGCGAGGTTGAGGTAAAGTCCGAACTTCTTCGCGATAGGGATTTTATAGGTCTCGACGAACTCGATGAGGGTGCCATCGGGGTCTTCCACGTAGGTGAAGTGACCATTGGCGTCGCCCATCCCGAAGTCGGCACCGCTATCGCACACAAAAGGATGGCCCAAAGCCTCGGTCTCGGCTTTCACAGCGTCCATGTGACGCACGTCGAAGCAGAGGTGAATGTAGCCTGGGTCGCCCCAGTAACGGCCTTCATAAAGCTTTTTGCCTGGGGCGTCTACGCTTTGGATGAGCTCCAGATGCGAGGTGCCCATGATGCGGCTCAGCGGCCCTTCGATGGGCTTGGAGCGTTCCAAGATGACGCGTCGCAAAGTACTTTTGCCGCCTTCGAGGGCTTCCAGATCTTCGAATATGCCCGTTTGGTCAAAGACCACCTTGTCGTATTCCAGTAGTTGGGTATAGAAAGGGAGGGAACGCTCGATGTCGCTCACGCCGATGACGGCGCCGTTGGCACCGCCTGTGAGTTTCTTCTCGTCGATGAAGACGTAGTCGTCCTGCTCGAGTTGGAACAGGTTGCCGTAGGGGTCTTTCATGAAAAATTCCTTCTGGCCGGCAGGCGAGGTCATCACGGGACTGATGACGTCGAGGCCCTTATTAATAAAGGTGTTGTAGGCCGCCTCAATGTCAGGCGTCTTCACTTTGGCGATGAGGATGCCCAAGTCGCCGAGTTTGACGGGCTCTTTCAGGTAGTTGAGCTCACGTCCTTTAGGCTGCCAGATCTCGAAGCCGCCGCCGCCGCGGATGTTGACGGCGATGCCCGAACGACGGGGCTGGGGCTTGCCGCCCGTGTAGGGAAGCATACGCTCCGCCACGCCTTCGTCGTCGACAATCTTGACCTCGAAGCCGAAGTTGTCGTAATACCATTTCCAGGCCTCCACGAAGTCGTTGACTCCGATGCCCACTTGCTGTATGCCGCAGATGACTTTCTTGTTCATAGTTGTTATGTTATTGTTGCCGCTTTGCGTCATTGCGAGGAGGAACGACGAAGCAATCTAGACATGAAGTTTTTTCTGGATTGCCTCGCTTCGCTCGCAATGACGCTGCGCGTCATGTGGCTGAAATTTTTCTCGATAGTTTATAATATAATGGTAAGCACCATTTGTGAATATATGCCATTAGTAATTCAGTTTTCCCGATGAGTTTACGGTGTTTCTGCCGTTTGATGGCCCGCACGGCGATTTTGCCGCATTTGTCCACGTCGAGGCCGTTGGCTTGTCCTGCATCCATCTTGGCGTGGGCGGTGCCGTCGCCCATCAGTGCGCTCTTGCTGATTTGTGTGTTGATGCGTCCCGGGATGAGGAAGGTAACATTGATGTTGTCGTATTCCAATTCCAATGACTCGTAGAAACCGAACAAGGCATGCTTGGCGGCACAGTAGGCCGAACGCAGCGGGAAACCGAACAAGCCCGACAGGGAAGTGGTCACGCTGAACTGCACATGCTCTTTTGCTTTGATCATCTCTCCGAACTTCTTCACGAGGTAGACGCCGCTCATGAAGTCGATCTTCAGGATTTTCTCGTCGACGCTGAAATCGGTGTCGAGGGCTTTTTCACGCTGCGAGATGCCGGCGTTGAGCACGAAAAGGTCGATGCTGAGACCTTGCTCCATGACGTAGTCGTATAGGCGGTCGATGGAGGCGTAGTCATCGAGTTGGGTCTCGGTGGCCCAAGCCCTCACACCGTATTGCTCGCATAGCGCCTTGGTCTTGTTGAGGTCGTCGATGCCGAGGCCTGTCAGCACGAGGTGGCAGCCGTCCTGCGCCAGGTGCAGGGCGATGCTCTGCCCGATGCCGGTACCGCCGCCCGTGACTAAGGCTGTTTTGTCTTTTAGTTGTAACATAATGCTGTGTGAATGTGGCTGCAAAATTAAAAATAATTCCTTCATGTTGGGATAATCAATATATTTACTAATTTTGTCCCATCAAATTGTAGCGGGCAGACACGTGGGTCTGCCCCTACAACTCTAAACTCTAAACTTTAAACTCTAAACTAAAATAATGGACATTTTTGAACGAATATCAAAGGATTCCGGTGGCCCGATTGGGCAATACCGTGAACGCGCCGACGGTTATTTTGCTTTTCCGCGTCTGGAAGGCGAGCTGGGACCGCGCATGACCTTCAACGGCAGGGAGGTGCTCTGCTGGAGCTTGAATAACTACTTGGGTTTGGCCAACCACCCCGAGATTCGTCGCGTGGATGCCGAAGCCGCCGCCAAATACGGCCTCGCCGCCCCCATGGGCGCCCGTATGATGACGGGTCACACACGAATGCATGAGCATTTCGAGCATGAGTTGGCCGACTTCGAGAAGAAGGAAGCCGCCTACCTGTTCAACTTCGGCTACCAGGGCATCGTTTCAACCATCGACACCCTGACCAGCCCCCACGATGTCATCGTCTACGACAACGAGGCCCATGCCTGCCTCTTGGACGGCATCCGCCTACACATCGGCAACAAGTACAAGTACCGCCACAACAACATGGAAGACCTCGAGAAGAAGCTGAAGGTTGCCACGGAGGTAGTGGCCAAGACGGGTGGCGGTATCCTCGTCATCACCGAGGGTGTGTATGGCATGACGGGCGCACTTGGCGACCTCGCTGGCATCGTGGCTCTGAAGAAGAAATACAGCTTCCGCATCCTCATCGACGACGCCCACGGCTTCGGCGTGATGGGCCCGACGGGACGTGGTACCTCTGAGCACTTCGGCGTGATGGACGACATCGACATCTATATCGGTGCTTATGCCAAGGCCATGGCCATCATCGGTGGCTTTGTGGCTGGCCCGAAGTATGTCATTGAATACCTGCGTTATAACATGCGCTCACAGATGTATGCCAAGAGCCTGCCGCTGGCCATCGTGGAAGGCTGCGAGAAGCGTCTGGAGATCATCCGCAGTGCGGAGGGCGACGCCTTACGCAAGCAGCTGTGGACGGTGACCCGCGCCTTGCAGAAGGGCTTCCGTGACCTGGGCTTCGACATCGGTCCCGCCGAGGCTTGCGTGACGCCGGTGCACGTGCAGGGCGACGTGGTACAGGCCACTAACATCGCCATGGACCTGCGCGAGAACTACAGGATTTTCTGCTCGGTCATCACCTATCCCGTCATCCCGAAGGGCATGATCATCTTCCGTATCATCCCAACGGCGGCCCACACCATGGACGATGTCAACTACACGTTGAACGCCTTCGCTGAGGTGCGGCAGAAGCTCGACAAGGGCTTCTACGACGGAACTGAGGTCCCGAACATGAGAATCGAGTAATCATTTGAGACGTTCAAAAAAGAGCGACAGAAATGTTGCTCTTTTTTTGCATATTTCAAATATTATCCTTTTTTTTGCATTTTCAAAGAATGAGATAATCCCAAAAACAGGATAATATGATACTTGTGAAACAAGTTGGCGTCTACGTCAACATCCTGAATTGCAGGCTTAAGAAGTACCTCGCCGAGGTGTTTAAGAAGAACGGTGTCAACCTGACGGGCGAGCAATACCTCGTCATGGACGCGCTGTGGAACGAAGGCACGCTCACCCAGCAGGCCATCGCCTTCATCATCCAAAAAGACAAGAACTCGGTGACGCAGTTCATCGACAACTTGGAAAAGAAAGGTCTGGTCACCCGCTCGGTGGCCAAGGAAGACCGCCGCGTCAACAACATCGTGGTCACACCCGAGGGTTTGGCCCTGAAGGATTCCACCAAACAGTTGGCCATCGACACGATGAACCAGGCCCTTGAGGGCATCTCGGAGGATGACATACAGACGTTTGTCAGTGTGCTGAAAAAGGTGTGTGGCAACATCAGCGATTTTGGCACCAAAATTGGATAATTTGTATCTTTGCAAACTCTAAACCGATGACTATGAAGAAAACCATTCATTTATTACTGGCGTTTGTCGCGCTGGCCTTGCTGTTGCCTGCCTGCAATAAAGGTCCGGGCGAAGGCGGCACTGGCACTGTGCAAGGCTTGGTAAAACTGGTGCACCATCCCGACAACGACTACACCCTGACGCCCGACACCATGGCGGCCGCCAAGACCGATGTCTTCATCATCTATGGCGATGAAGCCTATTTCGGCGACGACGCGGAGACCAACGCCGAAGGGCTGTATCAGTTTGAGTATCTGCGGCCTGGCGAATATAACGTGTTCGCCTACAGCACCTTGCCTTCGGGCGAGAAGGTGGCGGTGAGCGAGACGGTCGAGCTGCAACGTGGCGCGGTGGCGAAGGTGCCGACGCTTTATATCCACGACGGCAAGGCCTACGGCACGTCTATTGTGAAAGGCCGCGTGCATGCCGCCTATTACCACAACAGCAGCTACCGTGGCGAAGGCTGGGCCTGTGAGCATCGTGTCTACATCCGCCGCGTGGGCGAGGACATCCCCTTCGACGACACCCGCGTGGGTCCCGACGGCTATTTCGCCTTCCAGAAGCTGCAACCCGGTGACTACGAGGTCTATACGGTGACGCAGAACTTCAACGAGGTGCCCGACTTCGTCTTCCAGAACATCACGGTGGAGGAAGCGGGACAAATCTATGAACTTGAGGAGCAATTTGAAATTATTATCAATGTGTAAAACAATGAAAATAAATAAGTTATTTATAGTTTTGGCCTTTTTGGGCCTCAGTGTAGGCGCCTTCGCCCAGTCGGTTTCGGAGAGCACCATCGTCAAGCGCGAAAACCGCAAGGGCATGGTGCTGAAGGAGTGGAACACGGCGGCGGGCGACAAACGCGCCTTCCTTGACCGCGTGACGACCTACGACGAGATGGGCCGCAAGATTGAGGAAATCGAGTATGCCAGCTACGGACAGAAGTGGCGTATCGTGTTCGAATATCCCGCTAACAGCGACATCACCGCCAAGGTGCAGCGAGAAATCGAATACAACGACCGCGACAAGGTGACGCGCATTCGCAAGTACGAATACAACGACGACGGCTCGAAGAAACGCCAGCTCAACTACTATCCCAACGGCAAGCTGGAGTCGGTGAAGACCTTCGAATACGTCCCCAAATAAGGCCCGTGGAGGAGATTCTCGACATAGTGCAAAGCATGAAGCCCATCACGCTTGATGAGATGAGCGCCGTGAAGTTGATGAACCGCATCGACACGAAATATGTGGTGACGGATTCGCAGCTGCGTGCTATTTTGTTGGGAATCAAGGATAACTATTACGCCCAAGAGGTGGAAGGCCACCGTCTGTCGCCCTACAGCACGGTGTATTACGACACGCCCGAGTTGACGATGTATCTCATTCACCACGACCGGCATCTGGTGCGTGACAAGGTGCGGGTGCGTACCTACGTCGACTCCCACTTGACCTTCTGCGAGGTGAAGCACAAGAACAACAAAGGGCGCACGAAGAAGAAACGTATCGAGGTGGAGCCCATCGCCAACATCACCGACAACCCCGAGGCTGCGGCTTTCTTGGCTGAGAGACAACCCTATCCGGTGGACAGCTTGAGCCCGCATCTGGTCACTATCTTCGACCGTTTCACTTTGGTGAACTACGACAAGACCGAGCGCCTCACCATCGACTGCAACCTGCATTTCGAGAACTTGCGCAGCGGCAACACTGCCTCGATGGGCAACCTTGCCGTGATGGAACTCAAGCAGGACGGCCGCGCCCATTCCCTGCTGAAAGACGTGCTCTTTGAATTGAGAATCAGACCGTTCAAGGTCAGCAAATATTGCATCGGCACCTGCATGACCCGACCCGAGGTGAAACAGAACCGGTTTAAGAAGAAATTACGTAGAATTGAAAAATTAAAATCCTGTAGAGACGCAAAATTTTGCGTCTCTACAAACGACAATTAAATAATATTCAATATGTTACCCTTACAAATCAATCTGCAAGAAATCGACTATAGCATTGCGGCAGGGCAAGAAGATGTCCCGCTCATGGACTCCACCATATTCAATGAATACGGTGGCGGTGTCTCGACGTTGGACTTCCTCGGCGTACCACTCTTCGATCCCCAGAGCCTGTGGACAACCTTGATCCGCTTCGTGTTTAACTTCCTCGTCTGCTGGGTCATCATCCACTTCTTCTACTACAAGAAGGCTAACCGCAAGGACTATTACTTCACCTTCTTGATGTTCGCCGTGGTCATTTTCCTCATCATCTCGCTGATGGAGAACATGAATTTGAACATCGCCTATGCCTTGGGCCTTTTTGCCATCTTCGGCATGATACGATACCGAACGGAGACTATCAAGATTCGCGAGATGACCTACCTCTTTGTGGTGATGGGACTGAGCATCGTCAACGGCATGGCACTCTCGACGAGCTATTCCGAGCTGCTTTTGGTTAACCTTCTTACAGTGTTGATTATATGGTTATTAGATGGTACAAAGCTGCTAAAACACACGGCCACGAAGGTCATTCTCTACGACCGCATCGAGAACACCAAACACGGCAAGGAAGCCGAACTGAAGGCCGACCTCATCGAACGCACGGGCTTGGACATCTCGAAGGTGGAGGTGGGGCATATCGACTACCTGCGCGACGTGGCGTTTGTCAAGGTGTATTATAAACCTATCGACGGTGAGGTGAATACGATTGACACGATTACCAAATTGAAGGATTTCGATTGAAAAAGCTGCTAACCATAGTAATACTGTTGCTTTCGGTAAGTGCTTTCGCTCAAAGCGAGCGGACGACCGACTTAGGCGGCATCGTCTCGGCCGAGGCTGAGATGGGCTTGAGCGGGCCTTTTGGCTTGTCGGCAGAGGAGGAGCTGCGCTTCGACCACAACTGCACCCAGCTCGACCGTTGGCTCAACTCGGTAGGGGTGGACTACAGCTGCCTGCACAACCGCATGAACATCGGCCTCACCGCTGATTATGTCCGTCGTCACAACGACCGTGGCTATTACGAGAATCGTGGCCGTTTGGGCTTGCAAGTGACTTATACAGAGGAATATCGCCGTTTCAAATTCCAGGTGCGCAGCAAGGCTATGGGCACCTTCTTCGACGAGCGCACGGGCGAGCACCGCGTCAATCCGAGGCTGTATTGGCGCAACCGCCTGAAGGTGACCTACCAGCCCATGAACAGCCGCTTCAAATACGCCCTTTCCACCGAGCTCTTCTGGCTCACCAACGACCCAAAGAAAGCTGGTCTCGACAACCTGCGCACCGTGCTCTCTGTGGACTATCGTCTGGCACGACAATACACGCTTTCCGCCTTCGCCCGTATGGACAATGACCTCTGGGTAACGGAGCCTGTCGACAGGTATTATTTAGGCTTGACGCTGAAGGCGAAGTATTGAAATATCTGAAAACCAATTGTTTTTCATAAAAACGTCATTTTTCTTTGGAAAATGACTTTTTTTTCATGGTTTTTGTATAGTTTTGTACTCGGAATCCATCTAAATTTAATGATATGAGTACAAAACAGATGAAAAAAATCTGCAGCATCGGCCTGTTGGCTGTGATGATGCTGCTTTGCTTCTTGCCCTCTTGCGGCAAGAAGGGAACAGGTGTGCAGAACGCCTTCATTGAGCGTATCCAGCCCATCAATGAGGCCTTGCTGCCGCTGTTGGACAGCTACACCTCGGGTGTGATTGCCGCTGGCGAGCCCATCGTGGTGAGCTTCAAGAGCCCCGAGACGATGACAGCGAAGTATGGCGAGCCTATTTCCGCCAAAGCCTTCCAGTTCACGCCTGCCCTGAAAGGTAAGGCCTACTGGGTCGACGAAACCACCGTCGGCTTCCAGTACGACAACATCGACAAGGATCAGAGCTACGTTTGCAAGTTCCGCGTCTCCGACTTCGTGGACTGCGGCTCCGACCAGATGCTTGAGTTCGGCTTCGGCGTGCGCCGCCAGAACTTCAGCCTCGTGGCCCAGCAGCCTATCTGCACATCGAACGAGACGATGGACTACAACCTGCGCATCGCCTTTGCCACTCCCGTCGACCAGGAGGAAGCCATCAAACTGTTCGATGATGCCTTCCGCAAGAGCCATCCCGTGGAGATGACCTATGCCGGAAACAACATCTACGACTTCCTGGTTCAGAACTTCGAGCGCAAGAACGACAACTACGACGTGCATGTCGTCCTCGACGGCAAGGCCGTGGACTCGAAAGCCAAGATGGAACGCGACCTGACAGTCTATGCCAAAAGCGTCTTCATCCCGTTGACTTTCGACGTCGACAAGAGCGCCGACCACGCCACGCTGTTCTTCAGCCAGCCGCTGAATGAATCGCAAAACCTTACGGGTTTCATCACCACCCACAGAAACCTTGGCTATAAGGCCGACGTCAAGGGGAACAAGATTGACTTCTATTTCGACAAGAGCAACCTCTACAGATACCAGTTGGACGAGCTGACGATTGGCGTGAACAGCGGCATCCGCTCCGCCAACGGCATGTTACTCCAGGAGGACTATGAATATGCTTTGGATTTGACTGAGGTGCAGCCACAGGTGCGCTGGACCGACGAGGGCGTCATCATCCCGAATGTGGATGAGACCACCGTCTATTTCGATGCCATCTGCCTCAACGGGGTTACGCTGCGCATCGTCCGCATCTTCGACGACAACATCCTTTCGTTCCTGCAGGACAACGAGCTGACCGAGACCTACAACGTGCGCAAGGCGGGCCGCTTGGAGAAGAAAGTGCGTCTGGCCATCGACAATCCTTATCCCACCCAGTGGAAGACCTTCCCCATCGTGCTCTCCGATTACATCAAAGTGGAGCCAGGAGCCATGTATCAGCTGAGCCTCAACTTCGGTCCCGCCGACTACACCTTCGCCTCCGACGAGATGAAGACCGCCCTGACCGACAACAACGACGAGAAGGAAGCCAGCTATTGGGACGGCGAGGCCTACGACTATAAGGAATACCGTTACGAAGGTGATTGGGGCGACCCCAACGGCTACTATTACTATAACTATGTGGAGAAGAAGAAGAACATCGTCGTCAGTGACCTCGCCGTGACTGCCAAAATGGGTCGCAACGACTTGGTGGACGTCTTTGTTTTCAACATCTCCAATGCCCAACCCGCTTCGGGTGCCGAGGTGACGGCTTACAACTACCAGCGTCAGGAGCTGTGCAAGGGCACCGTCGACGGCAAAGGTCATGTGCAACTGCAATGCGCCAACCGTCCCGCCTTTGTGGTGGCTTCCGACAGAAAAGGCAGCAAGTCGGTCATCAAGCTGAGCGATGGCAACGCCTTGTCATACAGTCGCTTCAATGTTTCGGGTGAGCCCGTCGAGAAAGGCGTGACGGCCTTCGCCTACGCCAACCGTGGCGTGTGGCGTCCCGGCGACGAGCTGCAACTCAATCTCATGCTCAATGACATGGAATCATCGGTGCCGGATGACTATCCCGTCGTCCTCGAAGTGATTGACGCCAACGGTCGTCTCTATGCCAAGCAAGTGAATACCAAGCCTGTCAACGATATCTATTGCTTCACGGTGAAGACCAATGTTTCGGACGAGACGGGTCTGTGGACGGCTCGCTTCAAGGTGGGCACCAGCACCATCACCAAGAATCTCCGTGTGGAGACCGTGAAACCCAACCGTTTGGAAATCAAGATGGATTTGCCTGAAGTGGTGAGTCTGGCGCGCAACGAGCGTGTCGGCTTGAACGCGAAATGGCTCAACGGCATGAAAGCCACCAACATGAAGGCTGAAGTCGACCTGATGCTTCGCGGCGGCGAGACTTCGTTCAAGAACTTTGACAAGTACAGCTTCGAGAACGAGACCAAAGGCTTTGATCCCCAAGAGGTTTCGCTCTTCAGCGGCCAGTTGGATGCCGAAGGCAACACGAGCGTGGGCTTCGGTCCTTTGGAGGATGTGTATGCCTCGCAGATGATGAACGCCACATACGTGGTGAAGGTCTTTGAGCAGGGTGGCGACTTCAGCATCGCCTCGTTCACTTCGAAGATTTCGCCTTACTCGCGTTATGTGGGCGTCGAGTTGCCCAAGACTTCGTCGAAATACGGCAGCTACTACGACACGGAAACGGATTGGAAGTTCAACATCGCGGTGGTCAACGAAAACGGCACGGCCTACAACTCCTCAGTCGCGCTGGAATATGCCCTCTACAAACTAGATTACTACTGGTGGTGGTCGAGCGAGGACTATTACACACTGCAACGCTACGCCTCGGGTACCTACAAAGCACCATACGAGAATGGCAACCTGACATGCAACGGCACCACCTCGGTGACCTTCAACATCCCGAACGAAAAGTGGGGTAGCTATCTCCTCGTCGTCAACGACAAGCAAGGCGGTCACACCTTCGCCAAGGTCATCAACTTTGACTGGGGCTATGGCCACTCTTCAAGCGCTTCGGGCGCTCCGGCACAACTCTCGATGAAGACCACTGCCGAGAGCTACGAGGTGGGCGAGAAGATGGTGGTAACCTTCCCCGCCAACGACAAGGCCAAGGCCCTTGTCACGGTGGAAGCCAACGACCGCGTGTTGCAGACCATGCTGGTGGAACACCTCGGTGAGGAAGGCAAGGTGGAAGTCACTGCCACCGAGGAGATGATCCCGAACGTCTACATCTATGTGGCGCTGATTCAGCCGCATGACGCCAAGAACGACCTGCCCATCCGCCTCTATGGCGTGGTGCCGGTGAAAGTGGAGAACAAGAAGCTGCAACTGCAGCCCAATATCCAAATCCCCGAGACGGCCAATACCAAGAAGAAGATTGACGTGAAGGTGAGCGAAGCCGCTGGACAGGCCATGACCTACACTCTGGCCATCGTCGACGAAGGCATCCTCGGCTTGACCAACTTCAAGACCCCGAATCCTTACGGCTACTTCAACAGCAAGCAAGCCCTGAGCGTACGCACTTGGGACAACTACGCTAACATCGTTGATGCGTTCAGCGGCGAGTTGGGCTCCGTCTACGCCATCGGTGGTGACGGTGTCATCAACCAGGAAGTCACTTTGGACAAGCGCTTCAAGGCCTATGCGGTCACATTGGGACCCTTCGAGCTGAAAGCTGGCGATGCCAATACCCACAGCTTTGAAGTGCCGCAATGCTCTGGTGCCCTGCGCTTCATGGTGGTGGCCAAGGGCAAAGGCAAGGCTTTCGGCGCCTCCGACAAGCGCATGACCGTAGTCGACCCGATCAATCTCTATGCCTCGGCTCCGCGTGTGGTGGCTCCTGGCGATGAGCTCAACCTCAAGGTTCAGGTGCAGGCCCCGAATATGAAGAACAAGACCTTGACGGTGAAGTTCAACAACAAGAACCTTAACCCCGTGGGTGCTCTGCCGACCACTGTTGCTATTGACGGTAACGGCGAAGGCTTGGTGGTGGTCAGGACGACCATTCCCAAGACCTTGGGCAACGCCGAGCTGAACGTGTCGGTGACGGGTGACGGCTACACTGCCGAGTCGTCAACGCAGATGCCGATCCGTATGCCTTATGCCGAGCGTCGCAACACCATCACCAAGGACATCGAAGCCGGTCAGACGGTGACCGTGCCGTTCAACCTCGAAGGCATGGAAGGCACGCAGCAAGGCAAAATCACCGTGTCGTCGCTGCTGCCCGTCGACCTCTTCGGCCGCATCGACTACCTGATGGATTATCCTCACGGCTGCCTCGAACAGACCACCTCGAAGGCCTTCCCGCAGCTTTATCTGAACTATTTCGTCCAACTGGACGACAAGGAAAAGGCAGACATGAAGTACAACATCGAGTCGGCCATCACCAACCTGAAGTCGTACCAGAAGTCCGACAACTCGATGACCAACTGGCCTGGCGGACGGTACACCGACCCGTGGACCGAGATTTACGCGCTGCACTTCCTTGTTGAAGCCAACAAGCAAGGCTACAACGTGCCGCAGTACTTCCTTGACGGTCTGCTGAACTATCAGGCTGACCGTGCCAAGCAGTGGAAGAACAACCCCGACTACAAGCAGGGTGAGACCATCCAGGCCTACCGTCTCTTCGTGTTGGCTCTCGCTGGTAAGGCTGAGATGGGTGCCATGAACCGCTTCAAGGAAATCGAGATGAACTATGACCTCACCAAGGCTTTGGCTGCTGCCGCCTTTGCCCAGACGGGTAAGACCAGCATCGCACAAGGTCTGTTGCCCAATGTGGCTGGTGACCAAGCCATGTCGGACTACTACACCTCGTTCGGTTCCAAGACCCGCGACCTTGCCTTCTTGACCTACGTCCAGATGCTCTGCGACGTTGACAAACAAACCGTGCAGAACAACGTCAACAACGTGTGCCGCATGATTAGTGGCGACCGTTGGATGGACACCCAGACGACGGCCTTCACGCTCTTCGTCTTAGGCAAGTACGCCGAGAAGATGAATGTGGCCAACACCAACCTCTCCGCCACCGTGAAGGTGAACGGCGAGGAGCGCACGCTGAACACCAACATGGCTTCGGTGGGCTTCGCTTATATGCCTAAGCTGGGCGCCAACAGTGTCGAGATCAAGAACAACACCGACCAGAAGATGGTGGCCAACCTCTTCACCAAGACCTCGGTGGCCGAGTACGACATGAACGAAGGCGGCAACCTGATCAAGATGTCGGTGAACTACACCGACAAGAACGGTGCGCCTGTCAACTTGTCGGCCTTGAACGCTGGCACCGACCTGCGTGTGCAGATCACGGTGCAGAACCCGAGCGAGTGGCAAGTCACCGAGTTGGCACTGTCGTACTACCTGCCTTCGGGCTGGGAGCTGGTCAACGACCGCCTGATGGGCGACATGACCGGCAACGAGGGCGCCAAGCACATGGACCTGCGTGACGACCGCGCCTACTTCTACTTCGACCTCTATCCTGGCGCGAAGAAGACCTTCAGCCTGAAGGCCAACGCCACCTACGAAGGTAACTACATGATCCCCGCCGTCCGTTGCGAGGATATGTATAATAACGAGATTTATTACCAGGTGCCGGCTCGTGGGTGTGTGGTGAAGTAAACTTCGAATGAAACGATGAAATGGCTCGCAAGACATAAGAAAGCGAAAATCGCGATTTTGGCTCTTGCGGGCCTTTTCATTGCCTTTTTGTGCATTCCCGTGCCGAAGTTCGACAAGCCTTATTCGACGGTGTTGACGGCGAAAAACGGCGAGCTGCTCGGCGCGAAGATTGCAGACGACGGGCAATGGCGCTTCCCTGCTACCAACGACTATTCCCCGAAATACGTCGCCTGCCTCTTGGAATATGAAGACCGCTGGTTTTTCTTCCATCCAGGCTTCAACCCTGTGGCTTTCGTGAAGTCTTTCATCGACAACATGAAGGCGGGAGAGGTGGTCAGGGGCGGCAGTACCATCTCGATGCAGGTGGTGCGCATGTCGCGCGATAACCCGCCCCGCACATACGCCGAGAAACTTTGGGAGGTCATCTTGGCCATGCGCTTGGAACTGCATTACTCCAAACGATCCATCCTTAATATGTATGCCGCCAATGCGCCCTTTGGAGGCAACGTGGTAGGTATCGACGCAGCTGCGTGGCGCTATTTCCACACCACGCCCGACAACCTGTCATGGGGCGAGGCAGCTACCCTTGCCGTGCTGCCCAATTCGCCGGCACTTATCCACCCAGGCCGTTCTCGCGACCGTTTGGAGCAGAAACGTGATGAGTTGCTGCGGCGCATGCCCAATGCCAAGGCATACATCCCAAGACGGTTTCACGCGCCTAAACTCTCGGAGGAAGACGCAGAGCTGGCCATGATGGAGAACATCCCTGACAAGCCCTTCGACATGCCGATGTTGGCTTACCATTATCTCAGCGACCAGGACAAACACCATCACGGACAGCAAATCTCATCCACCCTTGATTATAATTTGCAACGTTCAGTGTTGGACATCATGCACCGCCATCACGAGACCAATGTGATGAACAATATCGACAATGCAGCAGTGTATGTCGTTGATTATCTGAATGATGAAATCGTGGCCTATGTGGGCAACAACAGCGACGCCTCCGATGCGGCCATGGTCGACATGGTGAAGGCGCAACGCTCGACAGGTAGTATCCTGAAACCCTTCCTCTTTGCTGCTATGCTGGACGAGGGCACCTTGTTGCCCGAGATGATCCTGCCCGATGTGCCGATGAGTCTGGCGGGCTTCACGCCGAAGAACTACAGTGGTGAGTATTGGGGCGCGGTGCCTGCCGACAAAGCCTTGCAGAATTCACTCAACGCACCTTTCGTGCATCTGCTGCGTGAATACGGACAGCAGCGTTTCCACGGCTTGCTGAAGCAGCTGCCGCTCAAGGGCATCGTCTTCGATGCAGAGCATTACGGTCTGTCGCTCATCGTGGGTGGCGGCGAAGCATCACTTTATGACATCTCCAACGCCTACGCCAAGATGGGACGCAAGCTGGCCGTGCATGTCAACGAGAGCTATGACGCGAAGGTGGACGAGAAGGAGTCTCCTTTCTCGGCTGAAGCCATCGCCGAGACCTTTAACGTGATGAAAGGGTTGACGCGTCCCACGAGCCAGATAGGGTGGGGCGGTTTTGCTTCCTCGAAGCAGGTGGCTTGGAAGACGGGCACCAGCTTCGGTTTCAAGGATGCCTGGGCGGTGGGCCTCACCGATCGTTATGTGGTGGGTGTCTGGGTGGGCAACTCCGACGGTGAGGGTCGTCCTGGACTGACGGGTGTGGGCGTGGCGGCACCTGTTCTGTTTGATGTGGTCGGCAAACTAAATGACAGCTACCGCTATCCCGCCAATACATCGGAGAGCATAGAGATTGAGGTCTGTGCCGAGTCGGGTTATCCCAAGTCGGAATACTGCCCGCATACCAAGAAAATCCGTGTGCCTAACGTGGAAAATCAGACGGGCGTGTGTCCCTATCATAAAAAGGTGTTTTTGGACGAGACGCGGCAGTTCCAGGTGCGTCCCGACTGCTATCCCGTCGACCAGAAATGCTATGAAGTGTATTATGTGTTGCCCCCTGTGATGGAGTGGTTTTATAAGAAGCATTCGCCTTTGTTCCGGCCTTTGCCTGCCTTCTATCCGGGCTGTGGTACGGCACATCCTGACGAGGTGATGGCTTTCGTCTATCCCAAGAGCGATGCCAAGGTGAGCATCCCCATCGGTATCCGAGGCGACCGCCAGCAGGTCATCTTCGAGATTGCCCACCGTAACCCGCAGAAGACTATCTATTGGAATCTGAACGATGAGTTTCTCGGTGCTACCCGCCTCAACCACCAGATGCCCATTGACGTGGAGAAAGGCACCTACCGTCTCCGTTGCGTGGACGAAGACGGTGTGGAGTTGAATCGGAAGATAGTAGTGCAATAGCTCAGGCCCCTGAGCCTGTCGAAAGGCCGGAGCACGCTTACCAGGCGTAAGCCTCAGCTGTCATCCATTTCCCTTGTACTTTCAGCACGCGCTCGATGACATCGCGCACACAACCCTTGCCCCCGGGCCTCTCACTGACAAATTTGCTGATGGCCTTCACTTCGGGTGCGGCATCGTCGGGACAGGCTGGCAGACCCACACACTGCATCACGCGCAGGTCGGGGATGTCGTCGCCCATGAAGATGATTTCCTCGGGCTTCAATCCGTTCTCCTTCATGTAATCGTTGAGTTTCAGTACTTTGTCGGGGATGCCAGTGAACACGTTGGTCACGCCGAGGCTGTTCATACGGACGATGGTCGAGGGACAGATGGCACCCGAAATCACGGCCACATGATAGCCCAACTTGGTGGCCAACTGCAGTGCATAGCCGTCCTTCACGTTGGTGGCGCGTAGGGGATGCCCTTCGAAGTCACAGAAGACGGTGCCGTCGGTCATCACGCCGTCGAAGTCGAAGATGAAGGTGGTGATAGGAGAGAAGAGGGAATCGATTTCGTTCATGGGACATCGGTTTTATGGCACAAAAATAAGGAAATTGCCGCTTGATAACGCAAAAATGCTTAAATTTGCGCCCTATTTTATGCAATTATGAGAATCAGACATCAAAACGATAATGTGGAAGCCATCGTGGCCGCGACGATAGAGGCCATGGAAGCCGTGAAAGGCAAGGAGATTGTTACCTTGGATTTGCGCGAAATCACCACCGCAGTGACGGACTATTTTGTCATTTGTCACGCGCCTTCGAAGACGCAGGTGGATGCCATCGCCGACAAGGTGGAGGAATTGGTTTTTGAAAAGACGAAAAGCAAGCCCTACCATGTGGAGGGTCGCGACAATACGGAATGGATTTTGATAGACTTCGTGGATGTCGTTGTTCATGTGTTCTTGGAATCGGCACGTGGCTATTACAAACTGGAAGAGCTTTGGGCCGACGCCGAAAGAATCGTGAAAGCGGCTGAAGATTAATCTTTTCAAAATCAAGATTTTACAATGGAGAATAACGAGAATAAAGGGCTCGGCAACAATCCTAACCGACCCAACCAACCGAATCAAAAGCCCAACGGCAAGAGACGGTTCAGCTTGATGTGGATCTATGCCATTTTGGCAATCGTCCTCATCGCAGTGAATTTCTTATGGAAGGATTCCAGTGCACCTCGAGAGGACATCAATCAAGGTAAGCTTATCGAGCTTTTGGAGAAGCAGCAGGTGGAGCGCATCGACTTGGTCAACAAGAATGAGGCTGAGATATTTCTGAATCAAAAAGGCTTGTCGGAGCATTTCCCTGAGGTGACCCCTGGCGTGGACGGCACCACTTCGGCGCCGAGCTATATTTATAAAATTGGATCACTTGAACGTTTTGAGGAAATGGTGGAAACCGTGCAGAAGGAAAAAGGAATTGCTAACCCGGTGTATATCAATAATGTGGAGCGCAAGAGCTGGCTTTCCGACTTCTTGATTGGCTGGCTGCCTTTCATCATTCTGATTGTGGTTTGGATCGTCATCATGCGTGGCATGGGCCGTGGTATTGGTGGAGGAGGCGGTGCCGGCTCGATTTTCAATATCGGCAAGTCACGCGCCCAACTTTACGACAAGAACACTAGCGTCAACGTGACCTTCAAGGATGTGGCAGGTTTGGAAGAAGCCAAAGTCGAGATTATGGAGGTCGTCGATTTCCTGAAAAACCCCGAGAAATACACCAAATTGGGCGGCAAGATTCCGAAGGGCGTGCTGCTGGTAGGCCCTCCCGGAACGGGTAAGACCCTGCTGGCCAAGTCGGTGGCAGGCGAAGCCAATGTGCCTTTTTTCAGCCTTTCGGGCTCCGACTTTGTGGAGATGTTCGTCGGCGTGGGTGCCTCACGCGTCCGCGACCTGTTTAACAACGCCAAGTCGAAGGCACCGTGCATCATCTTCATCGATGAAATCGACGCCATCGGTCGTGCCCGTGGCAAGAGTGCCATTACGGGTGGTAACGACGAGCGCGAAAGTACACTGAATCAGTTGCTTACTGAGATGGATGGCTTTGGCACCAACTCGGGCGTCATCGTGTTGGCTGCCACCAACCGCGCTGATATCCTCGACAAGGCTCTGCTCCGTGCTGGCCGCTTCGATCGCCAAATTTATGTTGAGTTGCCTGACATTGTGGGTCGTAGAGAAATCTTCGAGGTGCACATGCGCGGCTTGAAGCTTGCCGACGATGTTGACAAGGAGTTCTTGGCCAAGCAAACGCCGGGCTTCTCGGGTGCCGACATCGCTAATGTGTGCAACGAGGCCGCACTGATGGCCGCCCGCAAGGGTAAGGAAATGATTGACAAGCAGGACTTCCTCGATGCCGTCGATCGCATTATCGGAGGTCTTGAGAAAAAGAATAAGATCATCACCGCTGATGAGAAGAAGGTTATCGCCTTCCACGAGGCAGGTCACGCCACGACGAGTTGGCTGCTGCAATATGCCCATCCGTTAGTGAAGGTGACCATTGTGCCGCGTGGCAACTCGCTCGGCGCAGCTTGGTATCTACCAGAGGAACGCCAAATTACCACCAAGGAACAGATGTACCACGAGATGGTTGCCACTTTGGGCGGTCGCGCCGCCGAGCAGGTGGTCTTTGGGCAAATTTCCACTGGTGCTTTGTCCGACCTCGAAAAGGTGACCAAACAGGCCTTCGCCATGGTGACTTATTACGGCTTGGACGATGAAATCGGCAACAGAAGCTACTACGACTCGACGGGTCAGCAGGACTACAGCCTGACGAAGCCTTACAGCGAGAAGACGGCCGAGACCATCGACCAACAGGTGAGCAAAATCATTGAGAAAGCCTATCAAGAGGCCATCTCCATCCTGACGCAGCATCGCGATGGTTTGACCGAATTGGCCAACAAACTCATCGACAAGGAAGTCATCTTTGGCGAGGATTTGGAAAACATCTTTGGCAAGCGTCCCTGGGGCAACTCGGAAGACGAGAAGCTGAAAAACGCTGCCTTGAAAGCGGCTGAAAAAGAAACAGAAGACCGACCTGAAAACGCATAACGCCATGGCTTGGGACAACAAAGGAGAAAACACGGATGCCACCTTTAAGGAGCAGATGCTGGCCAAGGTGCGAAACGCCCTCATTGAGCGTCAGGAAGCCTTGTTCAAGGACATTGACAAGCGCACAGAGACTTGGGTGCCCATCAAGGAGGAGGACGGCACGGCCATCACCTTCGTGCAGAATTTCAAGGAGCATGGCGGTATCTTTATCTATCTCGAGAGCGAGGCTGAGTTTGCTGAGTGCATCAAGCAGCTGGCTCCCGAAAATGGCTGGGAACCGTTGTGGTGCACCAGTCCGAAGATGAAGCAGATGCTGAGCAAATATGCTATTCCTTTCACGGAAAGCAAGGAGCGCGAACCCAAGCAGAAACTGGTCAGCCTGACGGGTTGCGAGTGCTTGGTGGCACAAACGGGCAGCATCGTCCTCTCTGACGCACAGACGCTTACCCGTGAGGCTTACGCTTTGCCTGACATCTTGTTGGTGTATGCCACCACCGACCAAATCGTCCCAGGTATGCGCACGGCTTTTCAGACCGTGAAGCGCAAGTACGCCAAAAACAAACCTTCGCAGTTGACCATCATAACAGGGCCAAGCCGCAGCACCGACATCGAACAGACCTTGGTCATTGGTGCCAGTGGCATCCGTCAGGTGGCAGTGTTTTTGGTGGATGAGGAATAATTGAAAAATTTAAAATAAAACGGAAAAAATTTGTTTGAAACAAAATTTATCCGTATTATTGCTGCGTGTATCAACTCAAGACGTGCTATGAAAAGAATCTTTATCATCTTTTGTTTGCCAATAGCAGCGTTGTTTTTCTCCTGCTCAACCGACATCGACCTTTATGCCGATTACCAAGAGAAACCTGTCATATACGGCGTCCTTGATTCCAACGCTGATACCAATTTTATCAAGATTACCCGTACCTTTTTTGTGCAGCAGGATGCCTATCAGGTAGCTGCCAACCCAGATTCAAGCAACTATCCGGGCAAGTTGGATGTCCGATTGATTGAGTTTTGCAATGGTGATTCCATACGTGAGATTATTCTCGATACCATCACCATCCATAACAAGGAGCAAGGTGTCTTCTATGCGCCTCACCAAAAGCTCTACTACACCACCGAACGCTTGGGCATGAACACCAAGAAAGATAAATACAGCTATCGGCTACGGGTCGTGCTTCCCAATCGTGTTTTGACTACACAAGCCAAAATGGTGGGCAGCAGCTCTTTCGATGTGCAAAGCTTGGGATTGAATTTCTCGAAAGAGTATTTCGGCACGAGGCGATCATTCCTGTTCCGTCCGGCCACTAATGCAGGTATCTATCACGTGACCATTGCATTCACTTTTTTGGAGCAGCGTACACCCGATGCCGACTCTGTGCCAAAGACGATGTATTGGGATAAGGGCTATTATCTCGAAGGCGATCTTGCCAACTCCATGGATGAGGGTTGCTATGTCTTTAAATACCGCCCTGAAGAGTTTTATGCGCATTTGGCCGAATTTGTTGGTGGCGACACGGTTTCGGGAGTGCGGCGTTTGCTTACCGATTATCCTACTGAGGTCATTATTGAAGCCGCCGGCGAGAATCTGAGGCAGTACATCTACCTCAATGACCCTGCAAACGGCATCGCGGCTGGCGACAACGAGTTCTCCCTCATCGACGACGGCTATGGTGTGTTTTCGTCAAGGATGATTGTGCGGCATTACGTTCGTCTGGGTGGCGAAACGGTGCCCGACCTGTTGGCCATGACCAACTGGGGGTTTAAATTTATTGGTGGACCGCCTAGATAGGCTTGTGGGTCAAGGTCCTTTGGTTTTACTTTAGTTGATTAATTATAGCCTCAATCGAGACCCCTTCGGCTTCAGCAGTATAATTCCTAATAATACGATGCCGCAAAATCGGGATGGCAACGCGTTGAACGTCCTCGATGTCGGGCGAGTATTTGCCCGTCAGCAGGGCGTTGGCTTTGGCACCGATGATGAGGTATTGTGAGGCACGCGGACCGGCGCCCCAGCTGAGATAACGGTTGGCCCATTCATGGGCTTTCTCCGTGTGAGGACGGGTCTTCGCAACCAGATTCACCGCATATTCATACACATTGTCAGGCACGGGTACGCGGCGCACCAGTTGCTGGAAATACAGGATTTCTTCAGGCGACAGCACGGCGTTTACCTCAGTCACGTTGCCCACGGTGGTACTCTTCACGATGTCAATCTCCTCGTCATAAGAAGGATAGTCGAGCATGAGGTTGAACATGAAGCGGTCCAACTGAGCCTCAGGCAGGGGATAGGTGCCTTCCTGCTCGATGGGATTCTGCGTGGCCAGCACGAAGAACGGCTCCTGCAGCTTGTAGGTCTTGCCCGACACGGTGATGCTCTTCTCCTGCATGGCTTCGAGCAGCGCGGCTTGCGTCTTGGGCGGGGTACGGTTGATTTCGTCGGCCAGGACGATGTTGGCGAACACGGGACCTTTGATGAACTTGAACTGCCGCGACTCGTCCAAAATCTCGGTGCCCACGATGTCGGAAGGCATCAGGTCGGGGGTGAACTGGATACGGCTGAAGCTTAAACCCAAGGCTTTTCCTATAGTGTTGACCAACAGGGTTTTGGCCAAGCCAGGCACGCCCACGAGCAGCACATGGCCTTGGCAGAAGATGGACAGGATAGTGTTGTGGATGATGTCATGCTGTCCGACGATGACTTTACCGATTTCCTTGCGGAGGGTCTCATATTTCTCGACCAGTGCCTTGGCACCGTCGACATCTGAAGCGTAGTTTGTCATTGAAATTTCCAATCGTAATAAAAATCATAGTCTTTGTATGCCTCGTCCAAGCGGATGTAGGCTTTGGCGGCCTTGTTACCCACCCACTTGCCGATGGCTTCTTGACGTTTCTTGGCTAGTGCCCAGCTTTGTATGAGGCTGTAGTCTTCCTTCAGGTTGGCTTGATGGGCTTCGGTCTTCCGCTTGACCATGACGAGGCGGAAAGCGTCGTTGTTTTCGTTGGTGGTCATCGGCACAGCATCACTAACTTCGCCCACTTCGAGGCGGCTGATGACGAATGCCAGGTTTTTGTACTCGGCATAGTATTCTTCAAGCTCTTTCATGTCTTGCAGACTAAGCCAGTTACCGCCTGTGGCGGCATTGCTGAGGTAGCCGCCGTTGCTCTTCGAGTCGTCGTCGCTGTATTTCTTGCAGGCTTCCTCAAAGGTCATGTCGCCGTTGCGGATGAACTGGGCTACCGAGTCGAGTTGGAGCTGGGCTTTTTCCAAAGCTTCAACAGGCACTTTGGCCTTTAACAGGATATGGCGGCAGTTGACGGTCTCGCCGCGACGCTCAATCAGTTGGATGATATGGAAGCCATGTTCGCTCTCCACCACATCCGAGATTTCGCCGTCCCTGAGGTTGAAAGCGACGTTCTCGAATTCCGGGACATACACACCTTTGCCAGCAAAACCAAGTTCGCCGCCTTGACGGGCCGAGCCTGGGTCTTCGGAATAGAGCACCGCCATGGTGGCGAAGCTGCTCTCGCCTTCGAGGATACGTTTGCGGATCTGGTAAAGGCGGTCTTTCACTTGCAACTTCTCATCAATGCTAACGGGAGGGCGTTTCACAATCTGTACGATCTCGTAACTGGGTTGTATGGTCGGCAGGCTGTCCTTGGGAATCTCGCGGAAGAAGTCTTTCACCTCTTGCGGTGTCACCATCACATTCTCCATGATCTTGGCCTGCACCTGCTCTTGCAGCATGTTGTCTTTCGAAGCCTGTCGCACTTCATCCTTGATTTCCGACATGGTCTTGCCGAACATAGATTCCATCTTCTCCTGCGAGCCGAAACGGCTGACAAGGATCTGTATTCTTTTGTTCAACTCGGCATCCACTTGCTCGTCGGTGACGGTGATACTGTCCATTTCGGCCTGGTTAAGCATAAGCTTTTGAAGCAGTAGCTCTTCCAAGATGCGGGCCCGCACTTCCTTGCCGGTACCTTCCGCCATGCCTTGCATGCGGTATTGGATGTATTGGTTCTCGATGTCGGATTGCAGGATGATGTTCTTTCCGACCACGGCCACCACCTTGTCAATGACTTGGGGCTGTGTTTTTTGCGCAAAGGCTGACAGGGTCAGCAGCAAGAGTGCTATGATAATGGAGTTGCGTTTCATTGTTTCCGTTCTGTTTTATTCGTTTTCAATTGTAGAGGAGCCTACATAGACTTCAAAAGCATGGTCTTTCTTCGCCTTTTCGTAAAGCGCGGTCTTCATTTGTTCAATCAAAGCCTGTTTGCGTTGGGCAAGGATGACGCTCTTAATGTTGTCGCGCACCATCTCGATGGGAGAGGTACTCTCTTCTAAAAGATAGTCTACGAAGCGCACCATATAGGTGTAGCCGTTCACATCGAAGCTGACGAACTTGTTCTTTTTCAGGAAGATCTCCGCATTGAAGATTTGTATCGGGATGATGTTGGTCAGCTCGTCAAGGCGCATCCATTGGTCCACGTCGACAAAACTCTTCGCGGCGTAATAGGTGGCTTGGATGTCGATGTTTTGCAGCATCAGGGTGTCGGGGTCGTTCAGCAGTTTCTTGAAGTCAGGTTTCTGCTTGCAGTCCTCGTCGAGGATGACGTAGACAACGCGCACCATGGTATTGCGCAGTTGGAAGTCTTCCTTGTTCTGTTCATAGTATTCGGCAATCTCGTCTTCATGGACGATGGTGTCCAGCTTCTGACCGATGAGTTGGCTTTCGTATTCGTAAATGATAAGCGAGTTTCGGTATTCCTCCATCTGCTTGTCGAGGTCGAGAGCTTCCTTGTCGAGGTTGTTTTCAGCCTGATGGATGAGTACTTGCCTCTTGATCCACGAGTCGATGAAGGTGCTGACGCGCTGTATGCTGTCCATGGTGCCAACCCCTTCGGGTACGATGCCCTGAAGGTCGGACTCATAGAGGTACTTGCCGTAGCATTCGGCTACCACCACTTCCTTCGAACTCTTTTGGAAGTAGTCGCAACCCGACGACAGCACGAGGAAAGCGATACCGATCAGAACGCCTAACTTCTTCATTGATACTTCTGCCTGACTTTATCCAGTACTTTCTCGTTGATTTTCACAGGATAGCGTTCCTTCAGAGACTGCACCCATTTCTGCTCGAGCTCCACTTGATAGTCGGAGGTGACGAGGCCACGGGCTTCCTTGAGGGTCTTAGGCTCGGGCTGGCGCACTTCTCTGATGCATACGATGGTGGTCGACTGGTCGACGGTGGAGGGGATTTCGTTTCTCACGCCTGCCTTCCATTCAGTTTGGTCAACGAAGTTGTTGTCACCTTTTTGATAATGGCCTTGGCGCACAAAGACGGCAGGGATAGAGTCGCGTTGCACGGTGACTTTCAGGCTGTCGAGTTCGATGCCGCTGTCCAACAGCGCCTTAACTTTGGGCAGCGATTCGGGCTTCGTTACCGTGATGATCGTGGCATAGGCACGGTCTTCCCACATGTATTTGTTAGCGTTGCGCTGATGGAATTCTTCTAAACCGAGCGTGTCTTTCACAGCTTTGTTCCACACTTCCTTGTCCATGAGGTCGAAGAGCATGATGCCGTCTTTGTATTCCTGGACCAATGCCTTGAACTCGGGGTATTTGTCCTCAAGATGGGCATCGGCATATTCGAGGAGGGTGGCATCGCGGAAACTCTCGTAGAGTTCGTAGGCGTAAGCAGAGGGAGAGGAAAAACTCTGTTTTGTCATGTTTTTCTTGATATAGTCGACCAAGTCACTCACCGTCGTTGGGTTGCCTTCTAAACTGAAAAGGGTGGCCTTCATGTCGGCTTTGTCGGAAGGCTCGTAGGCTTTACGCAGGATGCTGCTGTCAACGGTGGTGATGAAGGCTTCAAGGTGTTTGTCGTTTTGCTTGAACTTGTAGTCTTTTTTCACCTGTTTCAATACCATCTCTTCCGACTTCTTGGAACGCATGTCCTTTTCAATGCGTTCGGCAAGGCCTTGTTTCTCCTGCTCGAAGGTGCCCACTCCAGACTTGTTGATCAGTTTGATGATGTGGAAACCATAGTTGGTGCGGACGGGTTGGGCGATCTGTCCGACTTCCAATGACTTGCAAGCTTCGATGAACTCAGGCACGATGCGGCTCACGGTGAAAGGACTCAGTGCGCCGTCGCGAGCTATAGTGCCCTTGTCATCGGTGTATTGTTTCACCTTTTCGGACCAGTTCTTGCCGTCTTGGGCCATCAATTCCTTGTAGATGTTTTCAGCTTTTTGCTTCATGGCAGCCTCATCTTCTTCTGAGGCATCAAAGGGCAACTGGAGGAAGATATGAGCGGCTTGAATCATGCCCATGGCCTCGGTCATACTTTGCACCTTGATGATGTGGTAGCCGAAGTCGCTGCGCACGGGCATCGAAATCTCACCTTCTTTGGTGTTGTAGGCACCAGTCTCAAAGGGATACACCATGTCGAAAACAGTGAAATAGCCAAGGTCGCCGTGGTTACCGGGACGGGCGGGAGAGTCTGCGGTGGCTTTCATGCCTTTTGCCGAAGGGTCATCGGAATATTGGTCGGCCAAGGCAGCGAAGTCGGCACCTTTAGCCAAAGCTTTTTTGCGGATGTCCATGGCTTTGTTGTAGGCCTTCACCGTGTCCGACGGCAAGGCGTTCTTGTCGCAACGAATAAGGATATGCGAGGCACGAAGGTCTTTCTGTTTGCGCTGATAGGCTTCCTGAACAAGCTCGTCGGTGATGTCGTCGCTGCTCATGAATGGCTTGGCCAATTGCTTGCGGTAACCAGCCAGTTCTCTCTTGAATTTCGCGCTGGTGTCTAATTTCATTCGCTCGGCTTCCATCACCTTCATGCGGAAGGTCGTGAAGAGGTCGAGGTATTCGTCAACGGATTTCTTTTCGATGACGTCGCTCTTGAGGTTGTTCTTGTAGTACACATCGGAGAATTCCTTCACGGTGATGTCTTGGTCACCAATGGTCATCAAGACCTGCTTGTCGAGTTTCGACTGTGCATTGGCTAAAAACACGGGCATGATGAATGCTGCCAATACAAACAATTTCAAAAAGTTACGGTTTTTCATTGCTGATATCTTTGCTTATTATATTCAATAACGAGGTTTTTCGGTAGTTATTTCAATGCGCCTTCCACTTCAAGGCCTTCGGCGAGAACGTGCAAATCGGTGACGTCGACTTTCTCAAATACGGCTTTCATGTTTTCTATTTCACCGAGATGAACGAGGAGTTGGCTTTCGGGTTGCTTCTCAATCAATCCTTCGGGCAGTTTGTCTTTCAACAGGCTGAGCACCGTGGTGAGCATGGTGTCGGAGCCCAAATCGGCGTCAAGTTGCAATAGCAAATCGCTGCCCACCAACTCTTTGATGATCAAATTGGCGGAGATGTCTTTTTTGATGAAGCCCAAGTTGAGCGGATAGGTCACGCGCATGGTCTTGCCGTCAACGAAAGCGAGCGCAATCTGCTGTTTGGCCTTTTCTGCGATGAGGTTTTGTAGCTCGGGAAATGAAATGGATGCTTTCATCAGCTTCTCTTGCTATAGTTGGGGGCTTCCTGCGTGATGGTCACGTCGTGCGGATGGCTCTCAAGGATGCCCGAGTTGGTGATGCGGATGAACTTTGCTTTCTTAAGCTCCTCAATGGTGTGTGAGCCGGTGTAGCCCATGCCGGAACGCAGGCCTCCGACCATTTGGTAAACGACTTCGGAAAGCGTGCCTTTGTAAGGAACACGACCCGCGATGCCTTCGGGAACAAGCTTCTTGGCGTCTTCCACGTTGTCTTGGAAGTAACGGTCTTTCGAGCCTTGCTGCATGGCCTCCAATGAGCCCATACCACGGTAGGTCTTGAACTTACGGCCTTCGTAGATGATGGTGTCGCCAGGTGACTCATCCACGCCAGCGAAGAGCGATCCTGCCATGATGGAGGAAGCACCTGCGGCCAGAGCCTTCACGATGTCGCCAGTGTAGCGGATGCCACCGTCAGCGATGAGCGGGATGCCCGTGCCTTCCAAAGCCTTCGCCACGTCCATGACGGCGGTGAGCTGCGGCACGCCGATGCCGGCCACCACACGGGTGGTACAGATAGAACCAGGTCCGATACCCACCTTGATGGCGTCAGCACCAGCTTCGGCCAAGGCTTTAGCAGCCTCTGCAGTGGCAATATTACCCGCCACGATGTCGATGTCGGGATAGTTGGCCTTCAAGTTGCGCACCATGTCGATGACACCTTGCGAATGGCCATGGGCCGTGTCGACGACCAAAGCATCCACGCCAGCGTCGACTAGGGCAGCGGCACGTTCAAGGGTGTTGGCTGCGATGCCCACGGCGGCAGCCACGCGCAGACGACCGCGCGAGTCCTTGCAGGCATTGGGGCGCGCCTTCACCTTGATGATATCTTTATAGGTGATGAGGCCAACGAGGCGGTTGTCCTTGTCGACCACAGGAAGTTTCTCGATTTTGTGTTCTTGCAGGATGTCAGCAGCCTTCTCAAACGACACTTCTGTGGTGGTGATGAGGTCTTTGCTGGTCATCACTTCGGCGATGGGACGGTCGAGGCCGCGCTCGAAGCGCAAGTCGCGGTTGGTGACGATGCCGACGAGAATGTTGCCGCTGTCGACTACAGGGATGCCTCCAATATGGTATTCGCTCATCAGGTCTAGGGCGTCTTTCACGGTGGCATCAACGTGGATGGTCACTGGGTCGCTGATCATGCCGTTCTCGGCACGTTTCACCTTGCGCACTTCGGCGGCCTGTTTGCCGATAGTCATGTTCTTGTGCAGCACGCCGATACCGCCTTCCTGGGCGATGGCGATGGCCATGCGCGATTCCGTCACGGTGTCCATGCCGGCGGAGACCACAGGGATGTTGAGGTCGATATGGCGTGAGAACTTGGTCTTCAGGCTTGTCTCACGGGGAAGAACGTTACTATAGGAAGGGACCAGCAGGACGTCGTCGTAGGTCAGGCCTTCACCGATGATTTTTTCTGTATCTATTGCCATGGCAGATTGATTTTTAATTAATCCGCAAAGGTACGGTTTTTTTTCGATTGTAAGGGTGAAAAAGGCCTAAAAAAGAAAAAGCCACCAGAACAGGGTGGCTTTCGCGTTCAAAAAGTGGAGACGGAGGGAATCGAACCCTCGTCCAAACAAGGAACCCCCAGGCTTTCTACATGTTTATTCCGCTATTGGTTTTCGTGCCGTGCAAGGGAGCGAACGCCCTAAACGCGACCTTATCTCCTGAGTTTCGCCTTGCCGTCGGAGCGCCGACAGGACTATCCCGAAATTGCTTAGCACCCCGGGCTCAGGCCGGAATCAGGAATCTCCACCTGCGGGATGTTTCGTCCACCCACCTTGTGAGCGGATTAAGCCAGTGATCTACTGTACTTCGATCAGGCAGCGAAAGCGTAGTTATTCTCGCCAATTATTCTTTTGCAGTCAAGATTTACGAGCGTCACTGCGAGGCTCGGCATGCTTACATGACAATTCGGCTTGCTGTCAAAACCGGTCGTCCCCAAAGAACGGGCTGCAAAAATACAGTTAATTTCATTATCCCGCAAGGGGCTGTGAGAAAATTGTTTATTAAGATGGCTTTTGAAAGTATGTCATCCCTACGTTGGAAAGTGCGGTGGCATGGGATCTGTGCTTTCAAAAGCCGTATAATTCGAATGCCCGACCTTCTATAGATTCCCCGCGGCGCACATGCCTCTGCTGGAATGACATAGAAGGTTGGGCATTACAATTGAACTAGTTCAGCGGGTTGCCAAAGAGCACGACATCGTCCTTGGTGATGGTGCTTCCGCAGAGGATGACGAGGCGCTCCACGATGTTGTGTAACTCGCGGATGTTGCCCGTCCACTGGTACTGCTGTAAGGCTTCCATGGCACCTGCATCGAAATGGGGCGCGGCCTTGCCCATGTCTTGGGCAATCAATTCGACGAAGTTGTTTACCAACAACGGGATGTCGTCTTTACGCTCTCGCAAAGGCGGCACTTGAATGACGATGACGCTCAGGCGATGGTAAAGGTCTTCCCTGAAGTTGCCTTTCTCAATTTCGGTTTTCAGGTTTTTGTTGGTGGCGGCCAAAATCCTCACATTTACGGGGATTTCCTTCTCGCCACCCACGCGCACAATCTTGTTTTCCTGCAAGGCTCTCAACACCTTAGCCTGTGCCGAGAGGCTCATGTCGCCAATCTCGTCCAAGAAAAGCGTGCCGCCGTCGGCCAACTCAAAATCACCTTTCTTCTGTTTAATGGCCGATGTGAAAGAGCCTTTTTCGTGACCGAAGAGCTGACTTTCAATGAGTTCCGCAGGAATAGCAGCGCAGTTGACCTCGATGAAAGGGCCGTGGTTTCTCGGACTGAGTTCGTGCAGCTGACGAGCCACGAGTTCCTTGCCCGTGCCGTTTTCGCCCGTGATGAGCACACGTGCATTGGTCGGTGCCACTTTCCCGATCATGTCCTTCACTTGAAGCATCGGAGCCGACTCGCCAATCATCTGGCTCTGAATCTTTACGGCTTTCTTGAGTACTTTGTTTTCAGTGGCCAAATTCTTGTTGTTGAGCGCATTACGCAGTGTGATGAGCAAGCGGTTCAAGTCGGGTGGCTTAGGGATGAAGTCGAAAGCGCCTTTCTTGATGGCTTCGACAGCGGTGTCGATAGTGCCGTGTCCCGAAAGCATAATAACGGGCACGTCCGACTCCTGCCGGATGGCTTCCAACACTTCAATGCCGTCCATTTCGGGCATCTTGATGTCGCAGAAAACGGCATCAAAGTCTTGGTCTTTAATGAGTTGTAAGGCGTCTTTGCCGGTGCAGGCGTCTTCCACCTGATAGCTTTCGTTTTCGAGGATGTCGCGCAACACGCGGCGGATGGGGGCCTCGTCGTCGATGATGAGTATCTTGGTCATCTGTCTTTAATTTTGTGCAAAGATAGCGACTTTTGGCTCATTTTTTCTATTTTTGCCTTCAAATTATTGAAAAATGAAGAGGATTTCACTGCTTTTTGGTTTGCTGTTGGGACTGAAGATGATGCTTTTTGCCCAAGACACACTTCCTGCGCCTACTTCATATCGGGTCAACAAGGTGTCTTTCAATATGGTACGTATCGAGGCGGGCGGCTTCTGGATGGGCGCGCAACGTAAGGATACGGCCGAGTTCAACTACGACCGCATGGCGCAAATCGATGAGTTGCCGGTGCATTTCGTGACAATGCGCGAAGATTATTATATCGGCCAAACTGAAGTGACGCAAAAGCTCTGGAAAGCCGTGATGGGCTATAACCCAAGCCGTTACAAATGCCCTAAACGTCCTGTGACTAATGTCGATTACTTTGAGGTGCAGGAATTCTTACGTCGCCTCGACAGCATCACAGGGATGCAGTTTCGCTTGCCTACCGAGGAGGAATGGGAGTATGCGGCACGTGGCGGGAAAAACTCGAAAGGCTATATCTTTAGCGGCGGCAAAGAGGTGGATCGTGTGGCTTGGCATAACGGCAATGCGCGCAAAACCAAGAAAGTGAAGAAACGCAATGCCAACGAGTTAGGCATCTACGACATGAGTGGCAACGTGTGGGAATGGTGCGAATCCAAATACCGCTATTATGACAAGGAGCGCAACGCCACTTTGGGTAAAGACGGACAGATGTACTGCATCCGGGGCGGCGGTTGGCAGTTGCCCAAGACTTCGTGCCGTGTCTCGTGGCGCGGCAAACGTCTGCCCGACCTGAAGAACTCTTTTGGCGGTTTCAGGCTGTGTCTGGATGCGAAATACGTGAAACAGGAAGAATCTCCCGAAGAGGAAATCCTCATGAAAGAGGAGGAGTGAGTCTGAGCTTTTTACTCCTATAATTAATAACGGCCTTGTGTTTTTTCAGCAAATCCCCACCGATGATGCCGTCGATGTGGGGTAGATGGAGTTTGCCATACATCTCGTGGATGTTTTCAAGGTCCAAGGCAACACCTTCATAATCTGTAATTTCCAGTTCTCCGATGGACATAATGTCGATGATGAAAGTGGAGCTTTCCAAATCGGAGCTGCCCACTCCGGCAGTCAGGCCTTCCTTTTTCTCGAATTGAAGGTCATCAATAAACGTGGTGATGGTTTTGGGGTCGAACACGGAGCGTGAGGCGCCTGTGTCAATAAGGAAACGGGCTCCCTTACCATGAATCGTTCCTTTGACCATGATATGGAAGCCGTCTCCCTCGATATCAAGCAGTTGAATAGGTACTTCGATATAACGTCGCATATCAGAAGTTGGGCTTGATGGCGTATTTCTTGTAGAAGTCCTTGATGATTTTCACGGCTTCGTCGGCGGTGTCGACGACATGGAAAATATCGAAGTCTTCTTCTTTGATCATGTGATTGGCGAGCAAAGTGCTTCTGAACCAGTCAATCAGTCCTTCCCAATAGTCTTTTCCAACAAGGACGATGGGGAAGTCGACCATTTTGTTGGTTTGGACGAGGGTGATGGCCTCGGAGAGTTCGTCCAAGGTGCCGAAGCCGCCAGGCATGGCGATGTAACCCTGCGCATAACGCATGAAGATGGTCTTGCGGACGAAGAAATAGTCGAAGTTGATGTTCTTGTCGTGGTCGATATAGGGATTGAAATGCTGCTCAAAAGGCAGGTTGATGTTTAGTCCAACGCTGGTGGCACCGCCTTGATTGGCGCCTTTGTTGCCGGCTTCCATGATGCCGGGACCGCCACCTGTAATGGTGCCAAAGCCATAGTCGGCCAGTTTTTCCGCAATCTCGACGGCCATCTCATAGTATTTGTCGCCTGGCTGGGTGCGTGCCGATCCGAAAATGGCCACGCATGGCCCGATTTTCGACATTTTCTCCATGCCTTCCACAAATTCTGCCATGATCTTGAACACCGACCACGAATTGTGCGTCTTGATGTCGTTCCACGATTTGGGGTGGAAGCTTTCGCGGATGATTTGTTCTTCTTTTTCAGTTATGGGCATAAAAAATTCAAAATTTAAGATTCAAAATTCAAAATTTCTGTATTTTTGCAGCCGATAAACGCGAATGTAGCTCAGTTGGTAGAGCATCAGCTTCCCAAGCTGAGGGTCGCGGGTTCGAACCCCGTTATTCGCTCAAAATTATGGGGTTGCGCATAGCGCAACCCCATAATTTTATTACGCCATCGCTGTTCCGCATTCAGGGCAGAACTTGCCGGTCACCTCGGTGCCGCATTTCGGGCATTTCTTCGGGGCGTCGTCGGCAGGGATGGGAGCACCACACTCAGGGCAGAATTTGCCAGTGGTCTCGGTGCCGCACTTCGGGCACTTCTTGGCTGCCTTGGGAGCCGGGGCGGGAGTACCGCAGTTGGGGCAGAACTTACCCGTGATGGGAGTGCCGCACTTCGGGCAGGGAACGCCTTGCGTTTGAGGAACGGCAGCACCGCCTTGTTGCTGTTGTGCATACGGGTCGTAGTTCTGTTGCTGGCCTTGGTTGTTCCAAGCGTTCTGCATCACGCCACCCGTCATACCGCCCGTGCCGGCGTTCATCATGCCGAGGCCGATGAAAGCGTTGCCAGCACCACCGGGGTTGTTGGCTGCATCGCCCATGACGTCGATGATCTTACCTTGCTGCATCATCGAGTTGGAGCTGTATTCGTAGCGGTCAATCTTGGCCTGGCTGGCTTCGTCGAGTGAGACGGATTCCACAGTGAAGCTGACCAAACGGATACCGCGGGCACGGATAGGCTCGTCGAACACGCGCTCGTCCATCACCTGTTTGATCTCGTCGGTGTAGCTCGGGAGTTCGAGCACAGGAACGCGGTGTTTGCTGTTGCCCATTTCGTTGAGCACGTTTTGGAAGGCTGCGATTACCTCGCTACGCATCTGCTCGGTGATGTCACCTTTCTTCACCACATTGCCCGTACCGGCATGGTTGCGCATGAAGATGGCCACGTCGTCAAGGCGGAAGGTGTACTTACCATAGCAGCGCACGTTGACGCCCATCGGGCTCAGCGAGCCGGTCATCTGGTTCGGGATGGCATGCGACCAGTCCTGGAAGGGGATAGGTGTGGCAGTGCCGAACTTGTTGTCGAGGATTTCCTTCGCGTTGAAGAAGAACACGGCTTGTTCCTTGGCGGGCGTGCCACCGTAAGTGAAACGCTGCCACATCTCCTTGAAAACGGGACCAAACTGTCCGCCGAAGAATGAAGGTGATGAGGATTCGTCGAAGGTGTAGACGCCTTCTTCCGCCGTTGCGTCAAGCACAGCACCGCTGTCGTAGATGACGGCCACCTGGCCGGGAGCCACGAGGATACGGCTGCCTTTTGAGATTTGACCCGTCTTAGTGGTTTGCTTCACCATCAGGGTTTCCATGTCCATGTTGTCGCATTTGATTAGGTCTAACCACTGGTCTTTCAGGGTTCCGCCGATGGCGCCGCCAGCTGCACCTAAAATCTGTTTAATAAGTCCCATTGTGTTTTTTGTTTAATTGTTGATTATTTATTGTTTAATGTTGTTAAAAATCCGCGTTTTGCTTCTCAATAAATGTGCCAAATTATTGTCGAAAAGGTCAGTTTGTCGAATGAATATCAGACAGCACCCAGTCATGTTCGCCGTTGGTGATGACGCTGCCGCAATAGGTGCATTGGCCCGATGAGGTGACTTCAGTCGGGGCGCCGCAGTTGGGGCAGTTGGTGATGGAGTTGCCCTTCTTGCCTGGGTCGGTCTTCAGGCCAGCCTTGCGGTTGAAGACCAACTCGTATTTCATGTACCAGTCGCGGTCGGGGTCGCTCTCAATGACTTTGCCAGTGGCGTCACTGATGACATAGTCGCGCATCACGGCATTGAGCGCCACAGTCAGCACTTCCTTGTCGCCGTCCTGGACGAAAGATTGCAGTGAGCAGTGCTTGATGGCAATCTTCTCGACCACATTAGTCTTGCCCAAACGGATGTATTCATCTAACTGTTGCTTGTGCGTGTTGAAGAGGGTCTCGCTCTCAAACGGGCGGATGGGCTTCCAATCCTTGGCGGTCCAGGCAGCCTGTATGGTCATGAACACCTCACGGGCAAAGCCGATGAACTTGTCGGACGAGAAGGCCGGGTCAATGGCTTGGATTTGCGCAGCCACCATGGCACTGTTGTCGTAGTTAAAATCGGTGTTAGCTTGTTGTTGTACCTGCTGGTTGACGAATTTCGGGTCGGAGGCTTGTTTCTTCTTCTTTTTCCTGACGATAATCAATACGACAATGACCACAATGACAACGGGAATCAATACTGGATACCTGAAGCAGATATATATGAGCCAAAGCAGGGCACCTAAGTCGGAATCTCCACCGTCAAAGCCACTGTCTCCACCGAGAAAGCGGTTCTGGTTGCCCACATCGGCAATGGCCATCGTGCTGCATAGCAAGGCCATGAGCATGAATGCAAAGGGTAAATACTGTCTTAATTTGTTGAAATCCAATTTTTTCATAATTCAGGGTCTGAGTTAGTTCTCTTTTTAGCCCTACAAAAATAATGAAAAAGTTGGAAAAAGTAGCGTTTTTGCTGAAAAAAACGAAAAATTGATACTGTCAATCCAAAGATTTAACGCCTTTTGTGTCACCGAAACAAAAGTTTTCCTATTTTTGCAGCGCGAAATGCAAGAGGGAGCTTAGCTCAGTTGGTTCAGAGCATCGCCCTTACAAGGCGGGGGTCGTTGGTTCGAGTCCAACAGTTCCCACTCTCAAAGACAAGGAAAAACAAAAAACCCTAACCGATTGGTTAGGGTTTTGTTTTGGTAGTCTCTCCGGGATTTGAACCCGAGTTACCAGGATGAAAACCTGACGTCCTGACCAGACTAGACGAAGAGACCACTTCGTGTCGTTTTTGACGCTGCAAAAGTAGACAAAATTTCGTTACCTACAATAAATTCGAGCAGATTTTTGCCAACTTTTTTGTAAAATATTGATTTACAGCGTTAAAAATAGGTAGGAAATTATTCAATCAACATGGAGACTTGGAACAGTTTATTGCGCAACTGGTCGATGGGAGCGGTGTAAATGAAGGCTTCGTTCTTCACGATGTCGAGCATGCCGTAGCTCATTTTTATTTCTATACCCATCTTGAACCATTGGTTATAGAAGTCGAATCCTGCACCGAGTTCGCCGGCGAAATCGAAACGCTTGGTGACGAGATTGTTGATGAACTCATTGCCTTGGGGGTCAACCTCTTTGTTGTCTTTTTGCGAGGCCAAGTCAAGTTTCGGGTTGACACCGCCAAAAACGTATGCCCCGATGTTGTTGTATCGTTTTGAACGGTATTTGATGTTGAGCGGAAACTCTACGAAAGTGGTGCCAATCGACTTGGTGAATTGATACGGGACTTTATTGCCGTCATTGCCTTTCAAAAGAAGTGTGTAGTCCAAGCGTCGTTCACTGAAACTCAAAGAAGGAATGAAACGTAGGTCGAAATAGCGACCTAAGCGTTTGCTGCCAATGATACCCACCGTGAAACCAGGTGTCTGTTGGGTTTCAAGGTTGTAAACATAGATGCATCTTGTATCTGATTGCGTGAATTGGTTGGTAGGCCATTGTACGACAGGCCAAGAATAAGCATCATGCTCTTTGTTTTGGAAATCATCGACGGTCTTTATGGTGTACATCATCTCGTTGAAGGCCAAGAGGAAACCGAAATGATAAGGCTCCTGCTCGTATTTGGGCAGGTAGTGCACGACTCTGCGTTGGGCTTGTGCTGGAATGACTGATGCGGTGAGCAACAGCGCGACAACCAATATTTTCAATGCTTTTTTCAAGATGCAAGAGTTTTAATGAAGGATAAACGATGCGTGTCGGTTTTTATTGCACGGAATCGGTGGCAAAAATAGGAAAAAATGCAATATGTATCATTGCTTTTTGGCTTGGTAAAGGGTGGCAATGCCAAAAGAAAGTGGTCTTTTTGTGCTGTTTTTCAATCCTTTCTCGCCTAATAGTTGCAAAAAAGTCTCTGGTTTTGGGAAATGCTCAACCGAGGTGGGGAGATAATCATAAGCGCTCTCATCTTTCGAGATTCTCTTCCCGACATAGGGCAAGATGCGTTTGAAATAAAAACGATACAACTGCTTCACGGGAAACTTTTCGGGCATCGAAAACTCCAGAATAACCGCTTGCCCGCCAGGTCTTAACACGCGGTGGATTTCAGAAAGGCCTTTGTCCAAATCCTCAAAATTGCGCACCCCGAAAGCGACGCTAACGGCATCGAATGTGTCGTCTTCAAAGGGCAGCGCGGCTGCATTGCCCAGACGCAATTCGATTTGGCCGTCCAATTTTTGTTTAGTTACTTTCTCTTCCCCGATTTCCAGCATTTTCTCTGACATGTCCATGCCGATGATATGCGCCTGTGGATTACGTTTTGCCAGAGTAATGGCCAAATCGGCCGTACCAGTGGCCAGGTCCAGAATAGTCTTGGACTGTTTCTTTGTGACTGCTTTGGCAGCTTTTCGCCTCCACACCTTATCTATATTGAGGGACAACAAGTGGTTGAGCGCATCGTACTTGGGCGAGATGCGGTCGAACATGGTCGCGATGGGAGAGACGCTCATGACAGGCCGAGCTTTTCAAGGATTTGCTCGGGCGTGATGCCGTTCATGCAGGCATAATCGCCTCTGAGGCAGGGATTGTTGCCATACACCGAGCAGGGACGGCAAGACAAATCCAACTGGATGCAATCTTCTGCTTTTTGGTTCCAGCCCAAGAAACCGGCGAAGGGATGGGTGCCGCCCCAGATGGAGACGACTCTTGTGCCGACCAAGGATGCCAGATGCATGTTGGCAGAGTCCATCGAGAGCATCACATCCAATTGGCCCATCAGGGCAAGTTCGCCTTTCAAACCTTGGTGGCTCTTGGCAGGTTGAACGTGGTTGTATTTTGCGCAAAGTCTTTCAATTTGCTCGTTTTCTTCCTTGCCGCCTCCGAAAATGAAAATAGTCGTGTTTTTCCTCTCGCTCAAAGCCTTGATGACCTGCTCGTTTTTTTCCAAAGGATAGACTTTAGCCTCGTGTTTGGCGAATGGCGCTATGCCAATCCAAGTTTCATTGTCTGTTTTTTGCGTCTCGCAAAAACCTGAATAGTCGAGCTTTACGAATTGCGATTTGATTGGGAAGCCCAGTTGTTCCAATACTTTGGCATAACGTTCAAAAGAGGTGGCCTGCTGGACGAGGACCTTGCTTTTTTGTCGAGTCAAGGCTTTTTTACCTTTGCGTCCCTTGTCGATTTTTGCAATCTTCTTTCGGCGTAGACAACCCTCGGTGCGAAGCCAATGTGTGCGCAAAACGTCATGGAAATCAGCGATATAGTCGAAGTCACTCAAATGGGCGTCACGCCAAAGTCGGCAGAGCCCAAACAAGCCTTTGTGTCGTCCTTTCAGGTCAGCGGCGATGAAATGTACGTTTTTGGGCAAACGTTCGAACAACGGCCTCGCCATCTCACGGCTGAGCATGGTGATGTCCAAGTCGGGATATTGCACAGCCAGGTCACGGACGACAGGCACGGTCATGGCGATGTCGCCCAAGGCGGAGAAGCGTATGACGAGGAGTTTCTTCATTTTTGCCCGTAAAGCACTGGGTTCAATGCAGGGTCGTTGTACATCTTCATCTGCTTGTAGACCTTCATCACCTTCTCACCGCTTTTGTAACACTCCATCAGTTGGTCGATGGCGGTGCAAAGGTCGGTGTTCTGCTCCAGCAGGACGTCCAGTTTAGCTTGGCATTTTGCTTTGTGCTCCTCGCTGACGTCTTCGCGTTCCACCTCGGCTTTCATGTGGTAGATCTTCAGTTGCAGAATCGAAAGACGATCAATGGCCCAAGCCGGACTTTCCGTGTTGAGGGAGGCATTGGGCTGCGGCTCAACACGTTGAAACAGCAGCAGATAGTAACCGTCAATCATCTCCACGAGGTCGGTGCGGTCTTGATTTGACTTGTCGATGCGACGTTTCAAGGCCAAAGCCTCCACAGGGTTGATGTTTGGGTCGCGGATGAGGTCTTCCAAATGCCATTGCACCGTGTCGATCCACACCTTATTATATAAGTACCATTCGATGGTCTTTTCCTCGTATGGATTGTCGCAAGGATGGTCCACATCGTCGAATTTATGATAGTCGACGATGGCTTGGTTGAAGATGGGGAGGATGGGCTCGGTGGATAAGATGATCATAGTGTATGTTTTATAAAGTGAAAACGCTCCGCTGGCGCGTTTTATTGCCAACAGAGCGTTTTAGAGGTTGAATTAGTGCAGCTTTGCCAATGCCTCTTTAATGCGTTTCGCGGCCTCGATAAGCTTGTCCAACGAGGTGGCGTAGGAGAGGCGGATGCAGTCGTCGTTGCCGAACGACTTGCCGGCGACGCAGGCCACGTGGGCGTTGTAGAGCAACCACATGCAGAGATCGTCGCTGCCCTTGATGACGGTCTCACCATCGGTCTTGCCGTAGTACGACTTCACTTCGGGGAACACATAGAAGGCACCGGCGGGGGTGTTGCACTCCACGCCAGGAATCTCGTTCAGCAACTTCACGAGGGTGTCGCGACGCTCGCGGAAGTTCTTTAGCATGAATTGGATCTCATGCGAGTTCTCGGGGCACAGCTCAAGAGCCTTCACGGTGGCGGCTTGTGCGATGGTGCAGATACCGGAGGTGATTTGGCCTTGGATCTTATTGGTGGCCTTCACGATGGCTTGCGGCGCGGCAATGTAGCCGATGCGCCAGCCCGTCATGGCATAGCCTTTAGCCACGCCATTGACGATGACAAGGCGGTCCTTCAAGAAGTCGAACTGTCCCATGCTCTCATGCTTGTGCTCGTATTGGATGAACTCATAGATTTCATCGGAGATGACGATGATGTTGGGATATTTCTTCAGCACCTCTGCGATGGCGGTCAGCTCGGTTTTGGTGAAGACGCTACCGCTTGGGTTACAGGGAGTGTTGATGAGCAAAGCCTTGGTCTTGGGCGTGATGGCTTTCTCGAACTGCTCGGCAGTGATCTTGAAGTCGTGGGCCATGTCGCTCTTGACGATGACGGGTACGCCGCCAGCCAGCTTCACCATCTCGGGGTAGGAGACCCAGAACGGGGCGGGGATGATGACTTCGTCGCCGTCGTTGATGATGGCCAGCAGCACGTTGTTGATGGCTTGCTTGGCACCATTCGAGACGAGGATGTCTGTGTCCTTGTAGTCGAGGCCGTTGTCGCGTTTCAGCTTTTCGGCGATGGCCTTGCGCAGTGCAGGCGTACCGGGCACGGGCGGGTAGTGCGTGTCGTTGTTGTTGATGGCGTCGATACCGGCTTGCTTGGCCGATTCGGGCGTGTTGAAATCGGGCTCGCCGATGCTCAGGCTGATGACGTCGATGCCTTGGGCTTTCAGTTCACGGCTCTTGTTGGTCATGGCCAGCGTTGCCGACTCAGCCATGTTCAAAACTCTGTTCGAAAGGATGATTTCGCTCATGATGTATCTTTATGTGATGATTGTTTGATGTTGGTTGTTGTAGAGACGTGGCACGCCACGTCTCTACAAAATGGATTGCAAAGGTAGGCCTTTTTTTGATAAATAGGACAGAATGTGCTGAAAAATTGAATATTGACGGAAAAACCGTACCTTTGCCGCCAAATTGTAAAGATATGAACACTTGGATTGTATATGCGTTGATGGGCGCCGGCCTTCTGCTGATGGTCGCCGCATTGATGCTATTGCTTCGTCTCTCGAAGATGAAGGATGCCGAACTTCGTAACAAAGGCAAATATGAACTGAAGGTGCAAGCCCTCAAGATCATCATGCCGCTCAAGGTGCAGGCTTACGAGCGTTTTTTGCTTTATCTCGAACGCGTGCAGCTTCCCCAGTTGGTGAAGCGAGTCTATACTCCCGGCATGGAGAAAGGCGCCTTGCATCTCCAACTTTTGCAAAATGTGCGCGAGGAGTTTGAGCATAACCTTGCCCAGCAGCTCTATGTCTCCAACACCACTTGGAACGCTGTGGTAAACGCCAAGGAAGAGCTTGTCAATCAAATCAATACGACTTTTGAGCAACTGAAGGACGAGGAGGATGTGTCTATCTTGGCGCAGAGTCTCGTGGCTTTGCCCAACCCCATGGTGGAACAGGCTGTGGCCGTCCTGAAACGCGATTTTGAAAGACTATTATAACTATTGAACGAATGAAATTCACTGCTACCCAAATCGCCGGAATCCTTGAAGGCAAGGTGGAAGGTAACCCCAATGCCGAAGTCTGGAACGTGGCCAAAATCGAAGAAGGCGCGCCCGGCATGATCAGTTTCCTGGCGAATCCTAAATACACACACTATATCTACGAAACCCAATCGAGCATCGTCATCGTGAACGACGACTTTGAGGCTACGGCACCCATCAAGGCCACTTTGATTCGTGTGCCCGATGCTTACGCCTGTTTTGCCAAACTGCTTGCTTTCTACGATCAGATGACGCAGAACAAACAAGGCGTTTCGTCCTTGGCTTTTGTTTCCTCAACGGCGCAATGCGGTGAAAATCTGTATCTTGGCGAGTTTGCCGTTGTGGGCGAGAATGCTAAAATTGGGAACAATGTGAAACTTTATCCTCAGGTGTATGTCGGTGATGGCAGCGTCATCGGTGACAATACGGTACTCTATCCTGGTGTGAAATTATATAGAAACACGATTGTCGGCAAGAATTGTATCCTTCATGCTGGTGTAGTGCTCGGTGCCGATGGATTCGGCTTTGCGCCTCAACCCGACGGCCATTACGAGAAGATCCCGCAGGTAGGAAACGTGGTCGTCGAGGACAATGTGGAAATCGGGGCCAACACCACTATCGACCGCTCCACGATGGGCTCGACACGTGTCTGCAAAGGTGTCAAGTTGGATAATCTGATTCATCTTGCCCATAACGTGGAGATTGGCGAAAACTCGGCTCTGGCGGCACAAGTGGGCGTGAGCGGCTCGACGCATCTCGGGAAGAATTGTGTGGTTGGTGGACAGTCGGGCTTCGTCGGACACATCAACATCGCCGATGGCTCACAATTTGGCGGTCAGAGTGGTGTCATGGGCAGCATTAAGGAGAAAAACCAAGCCTTCATGGGTACGCCGATACAGCCTTTACGCCAGTATTTGGTCGCCAACGCCCGTTTCCGTCACATCGACGAGATGGCGCGGAAACTGGAACAACTTGAAAAGGAGTTGGCTGAATTGAAGGGCCAACAAGGAGGAAAATAATCCCCGTTTGCGGATTTTTTTTGCAGTTGATAGAATAATTCCTATCTTTGCACGTTTTTTGTGGAAAGTGTTGTCCACGAATTTGATTTTTTATGGAGAAACAATGTACGCTCAAAAATAGAGTCAGTGTCAAAGGAGCAGGCCTCCACACGCGTCAGTGCGGCACCCTCACCTTTAACCCGGCTCCCATAAATTCTGGAATCCGTTTTCGTAGAATTGACCTTGATAATCAGCCTATCATCGAAGCCGATGTCGATAATGTCATCGATACTGCCCGTGGTACCACCCTCGGCAAAGGCGGCGTGAAGATTTATACCGTCGAGCATGTGCTGGCTTCGCTGCGTGGCATGGGCATCGACAATGTGTTGATTGACATCGATGTGGAAGAGATGCCCATCATGGACGGCAGCAGCAAGTATTTCGTTGAGGCCATCCATCAAGCGGGTATAGTGGAGCAAAACGCACCGCGCAACTACCTTGTCATTGAAGAGCCTATTTCCTACAAAAACGAGGTCTTGGGCATCGAGTTGAAGATTGAGCCAGCCGATTCGTTCCAAATCGACGTGAAGGTGAAATATAACACCCGTGTGCTTGACGAGCAACATGCTTCGCTGCACGACCTCAAGGACTTTGAAAACGAAATCGCCCCGTGCCGTACCTTTGTTTTCTTGCATGAGTTGGAGACTCTCATCAGCCGTAACCTCATCAAGGGCGGCGACTTGACCAATGCCATTGTGTTTGTCAACCGCAACGTCTCTGCTGAGGAGCTCGACCATATCGCTGCTTTCTTCAAGAAGCCGAAAGTCGCGGTGAAAGAATGCGGTATCCTGAACAATGTGGAGCTTTATTTCGACAATGAGCCCGCTCGTCACAAGTTGCTGGATGTCATCGGCGACCTCACGTTGGTCGGCCGTCCCATCAAAGGTAAGGTGACAGCAGTGAAGCCTGGGCATTTCTCCAACACCTCTTTCGCAAGGAAGATCAAGCACACCTTATTATATTAAGCATGAATCAGCCTTTAGCCTATATCCATCCAAATGCCCGCATCGCTGAAGACGTGAAGATCGAGGCTTTCGCATGGATTGGCGAAGACGTGGAGATTGGCAGCGGCACTTGGATTGGTCCCAATGCCGTTATCATGGATGGTGCCCGCATCGGCAAAAACTGCAAGATTTTCCCTGGTGCAGTGATTTCGGCTATACCACAGGATCTGAAATACAAAGGTGAGACTACGTATTGCTATATCGGCGATGGCACCACAGTGCGCGAGTCGGCGACGGTCAACAAAGGCACAGCGGCCTCGGGCAAGACGGTGGTGGGCAAGGATTGCCTGCTGATGGCCTTCACCCATGTGGCGCATGACTGCTATCTCGGCGACCATGTCATCATGGCCAATGCTGCCACCTTGGCGGGACATATCACCGTCGACGACTGGGCTATCTTCGGGGGCTTGGCTGCGGTGAGTCAGTTCTGCCGCATCGGCGCTCATGTGATGATTTGCGGTGGTGCTATGGTCAACAAAGACATTCCTCCGTTTGTGAAGACGGGTACTGGACATCCGGTATGTTACGCTGGCGTCAATTCCATTGGCTTGATGCGCCGTGGCTTCTCTCGTGAACGCATCAATGCCATTCAGGATGTGTATCGCGTGATTTACAGTGTGGGCATGAATGTCACCCAGTCGGTGCAATACATTCGCGAACATCTGCCAGAGTCGGAAGACCGTGATTTCATCATTGAGTTCATTGAGAGTTCCAAGATCGGCATCATGAAGAATGCCGTCGGGAGCGAAGACTAATTTTCCCTTTTATTGAAGTAACACTTCAGCCGCCCGTAAGGCTTCGGGCGTGATGCTGTCGTTGCTGAGCATCTTGGCGATTTCAGCGATGCGCTCTTCGGCTTTCAATAGACGTATATGCGACTGCGTGCGTGCGCCATCGTTGTCCTTGTAGATGAAATAGTGGTGCTCGGCCTTGCTGGCTACCTGGGGTAGGTGGGTGATGGAGATAAGTTGCAGCGAATGTCCCATCTGCTGCATGATGCCACCGATTTTGGCCGCCACTTCGCCCGAGACGCCTGTGTCGATTTCGTCGAAGATAAGGGTAGGGATGTAGTTGTAGTCAGAAACAGCACTCTTGATGGCGAGCATGAGGCGTGAGAGTTCACCGCCCGAGGCCACACGGCGCAGGTCGTCAACAGCAACGCCTTTGTTGGCGGAGAAGAGGAATCGGATGGCGTCGCTGCCCTTACTGCCATAGCTGTCTTGGCTTTCCACATTGACTTGGAACTGTGCAAAAGGCATGGCCAGCTGCTTCACCAATGCGGTGACTTTCCCGTTGAAAGCTGTAGCGGCTACGCAACGTTTGTCATGCAGTGTCTTGGCGAGGCTTGAAAGCTGTTTTTCGCTGCCTTTCAACTCTTTTTCTGCCTTAGCGATGGCTTCATCTATGTTCTCAAAGGCGTTCACCTTTTCTTTCAGGTTGTCGCGCAAGGCAATGAGTTCCTCGAATTCATTGAAGCGGTGCTTCATCATCAGGCGGCTGATTAGGTCGTAGCGTTCCTGAAGGCTTTGCAACTGCTCTTCGTCAAATTGGGTGTCGTCTTCCTTGCGGCGCAGGTCGTAGGCAATATCCTTCAGCTCCACTTTGAGGTTTTCGACGCGTTCTTGGAGGGGTTCTGTGTCAGGCATAAGGTTTTTCAGCCTTGAAAGGGCTAAGGCCAGCTCGTTGACTTGTCCAAGAATGGCGGTTTCCGAGTCTTCCATAAGACCGTTGGCAGTAACAAGCAAAGATTTAATTTCCTCGGCATTCTCCATTACACTAAGCGTTTGCTCGATTTCGGAATACTCACCTTCTTTGAGATTGGCTTTGTCAAGCTCGTCCAATTGGAACTTAAGATAGTCGTTTTCGGTGGCGTTTTTAGTCGCCATCTCTTTCAAATCTTTTAGTTTGCGCTTGAGGGTGTTGTAATTGTCGTATTCAGTCTGGTAATCCTCCAAAATGCCGCTGTTTTGCGCGATGTCGTCCAACAGCCTCAGCTGGAAGTCGGCATCGGTGAGTAGGAGGGAGTCGTGTTGTGAATGGATGTCAACCAGTAGGCTGCCCAATTCCTTCATGGTCTGCAAGGCCACGGGTGTGTCGTTGATGAAGGCACGGCTCTTCTTCTGCGGGTTGAGCTCGCGACGGAAGATGCATTCCCGTTCAAAATCCAGTTCGTTGGTTTCGAATAAAGGTTTTAGGGTTTCGTCATCAAGCTCAAATTGGGCTTCCACCACGCATTTCTTTTCCTTGTCGTAGAGCACATTAGTGTCGGCACGGTCGCCTAAGGCAAAACCCAAGGCACCGAGCAGGATGGACTTGCCCGCACCTGTTTCGCCAGTGATGACGTTAAAACCGCTCTCGAAACTTACATTCAGTTCGTCAATCAAGGCGTAGTTACTGATGTGCAGTTGCTTGAGCATAAAAAAAGGAAGGATTAAAAGCCCTTGTTTTGCAGCATTTCGTCGTAGCGCGAGGTCTGCGACGGGTCGATGGTCTTCATGATGTTGGCAGCTTCGGTCCTTATTTTCATTTCACCTTGTGAGAAAACCTGGATAATCTCGTCGCGTTTGCTTTCGACGAGCAGCTGCAGGAAATAGCACATGGAATTACGTTCGTAGACGTTCTGCAACAGCACTAAAGCATTGAACATGTTTTCTCGTGCTTGATCGGGTTTTTCGGACATCATATCGAGACCTTGGCGATGGTAGTCATAGATGAATTGACGCAGCGGTTGGTTGCTCGGGTTGTTGATGTCGCTGATGATGGCATAGCGGTTTTGTCGTCCCGTTGAGCTCCAGCCGTTCTCAGAGCCAGGGTCTTGTGGAGCGGCATGTGCAATGGTCTCCGCAATGGCAAAGAAAGGGTCGCCGCCGTTTGGAGAGAAGGAGTCGAAGTCAAGGCCGAGGAAGAGGTAAACGTAAAACCCTAAGGTGCTCGTGATGTTGGAGATATAGGTGTTCGGATTGAAATCAAGCGTTTGCCCGTCGGTGTATTCGAAATAGAACTTGCGGTCGATGTAGTTGAACATCGGCGTGTTATAGTTCGACTTGTAGACTGGACGACGCAAGGCCAAACTGATTTCAGCGGTGAAGTAGTTGCCTTCGCGGCTGGTCACGTCGACGAGCATCGAGCACTCAATCTTTTCCGCTTGCCTGAAATTGATTTCCGTGAATTTCGTGTTGTTGATGAACTCGTAGAGAGAGGTCTGCAGGTTTTGGTAGATGGTCTTGTCGCTACCTTGCACCTTGTTGGAACTGACGCGCACGTCGCATTGTAGCTCCTGTGCCTGCATGGTATTGAAACACAGCAGGCAACTGAGAACTATGAGTGATATGGCAAGGACTCTTTTCATGACTTCTCCCTTTGTGATCTGAGCCCATCAGAAGGCTTCCTGGTTTTCTTTGGCGGGATTGCGGAAATAAATCTGGTCGTGAAGGAATTCGTGGATGGCAATCAACGTTGGCTTAGGTAAACGCTCGTAGAACTTGGCGATTTCAATTTGTTCCTTGTTCTCGAACACTTCTTCCAAACTGTCGTTGGTGGCGGCGGCAAACGACTCAATCTTCTCGTTGAGCTCGGCTTTCATCTCAGAGGCGATTTGGTTGGCCCTGATGGAAAGGATGGCTACGGTCTCATAAATGTTGCCTGTGCCTTTGTAGAATTGGTCTTTCTGACGGGTGACCACCGTCGTTTCGGTTTTAATCTTCTTGAAATCCATTTTATTTGATGTTTTCTAATTTCTTTCTTGCTTTAGCAGCGATGCTGTTCACGTCTTGCAGATATTGACTATTTGGATAGAGGTAAACCAGCGTGTTGCATTGCTCGACGCATGATTCGTAACGTTCACGCTGCTTTTCTGTGACACTGTTCTCGGCATAGTCATAATATGTCTTGGCCATGTCGAAAATAATCTCTTCGCGATGCGGCGTGTTGGGGTATTTCTTCAGCATGTTCTCGAACAAGGTGATGGCTGCGCTGTAGTTTTCCATACGGTAGAAAAGACGGCAGATGTTGTAGTCTTTCTCTTCCAACTTGTCGTTGAGGTCGGTCAACAGTTTTTGGGCACGTTGCAAACTGTCGCTGTTCGGATACTGTTCGATGAAACTGTTTAGTTGTTTGATGGCCGTGTGGGTGTTGGTCTGGTCCAATCCCGACTCCGGCGAGACACGATAGCTGCAATAGGCGCTCATGTAGGCGGCTTTCTCAGCGTCTTTCGAGAACGGGTAGGTCTGCACGAAACGCTTGAAGTAATAACCTGCGATTTCGAAGTCGTCTTGATAATAGTAGCACAGGGCGGTCTTGTAGGTAATCGACTCGCCTTTGGGAGTGTTGCGGAACGAGGCCTGCAGCAGGTCGAACAGTTGAAGGGCATGGTTGTAGTCGCCACGCTCAAAGTAGTCCACCGCCACCTCGTACTTCATCTCATTGTCCGTACTTTTCACCAATCGGTTGAAGTCGTTGCATGAAGTGAAGGCTACGAATCCCAGAACCGCCAATATCAAAAGTCGCTTTTTCATCGGGCTGCAAAATTACTCAAAATTACGTTACTAACGTGTAGATTCCTTGATTATTTTTCGATGATGAGTTTTTCGACTTGCGTTCCGTCAATAGTCAGTTGCAGGAAATAAATGCCTGGGTTGAGGCTGGAGGCATCGATGAAGGTCCTGCCTTGACCTTTTCCAGACATGACCTGTTGGCCGATGCTGTTGAAGAGCTGGTAGTCAAACGCTCCTCTCACGTTGATGGTGAAAGTGCCGTTGTTGGGGTTGGGATAGATGTGAGTCACAAAATCTTCTTCGTTCAACGACGACTCATCGACACAGGTTATGAAGGCAGCCCAACCACTCGCGTTCACGCCTTGGTCGGAGGTGAAGCGGAAGGTGAGGGCTCCGCTTGCATTGGTGGCTGTGATGGTGCCAGGGTTAACGGTGCCGTTGAAGTGACCGATTTGCGGGGCTGCAGTGGAAGTGCCGTCGTAGACATACAAGTAGTCATAATCAGCTTCGGTGTTGAAGCTGAGGAACTCAGCGACGATTTTATGATTTGGGTATGCGGGCAGGAAAGTCATGGTATAGTCTCTACGATCCTTGTAGTTGTCTTCTGGGCCGCCGTCGTCATAAAACATTGCGTTACATGTTGTTACGGAACCATCTTGCATATTGTACGACTCGGTCACGGTAATGTAGTTTTGCTTGGTGATAGTCTCTGTCTGGCCGTTGCGGTTGGTGACGGTCAGCGTGACATCGTAGGTGCCGTTTTGGCTATAGGTGACGCCGCTGGGGTTTTGCTCGTTGGAAGTGGCAGGCTCGCCGCCTTCGAAGGTCCATTCCCAACCGACCAAATAGGCTCCCCATGTGTTGTCGGTAAAATTGATGCTTTCACCTGGCGATAGATGAGTCAAGCTGGCATCAAAGTCGGGAACCAGCGTTCCGTCGTTCTCAAGTTGGATGTCTTGCGTGAAGGTTTGACCGTCCGCTACGGTAATAGTGACAGTTTGAGGATGATAACCTCTGCAGCTGTAGGTTACTTCGTAGGTCCCACCTTTGATGGGACGGTGGTAGTCGCCTGCAGGTAGATGGCTTTCCACAAATGAGTATTCGTCGTCATGATTGGTGATGGTGACGGTGGCTTCAAGTGGCTCGTTGGTGTCTTTGTCGGTAACGGTGCCATGTATGCCGTTAAGGCATTGGTTCAAATAGGCGAATATGCCTTCCTTGTTGTATGTCCAGAAAGTCGGGAGTTGGCTTGCGTTGGGAAGTTTTGCGACGGAGCATTCGATGGTCACCTCGCGGCATTGGGCGTAGCCGTTCATGTAGTCCTGGCGTCCGCCGCCGATCCTGTACCATTTGGCTCCGTTGATGATGCCGTTTTCGGCATATTGGTGCTGCATGTTCATGTAGTCAGGGTTGTGCGTGTGGCAGAGGTCGGCATATTCATGGCAGACCAGTTTCCACCAAGTGTCGTCGGCGGTGAGGGTGTAGGTGTTGTCCCAAGGGTAATTCAGTACTTCGGCACCGCCATGATAGTTGGCGGCCATCACAAAGGGGATGTCTTGAGCCAACTGCATGAACCATTGGGTCTCAAGTTGGTAGTCATAGTTGTCGGGGTGGGGGCCTTCGTGCGGGTCGGCGTAATTGCGGTTCAAGTCGATGTCATTGATGTTGTTGCGTCGGGCACCGCCCACATTGTTGTTCCCGCGGAAGTAGGTGCCGTCAGGGTTGGCGAGCGGAGCGATGTAAAGGTCGATATTATCAAGCACGGTTTGGCACTCGGGAAGGGTGGGGTTCTCAAGGATGTAGTCTATCAGGCGGAGCATCATGATCCAGCCGGTGGTTTCGTCGCCGTGGATGGTGCTGGAGTAGAGGAACTTGGGCTTGCCTTCAGTTGTACCGTTGTTGATGTGGGCAATCAAGATTTTACGGCCGCTCGGCAGTGTGCCAAGGGTGATGATCTCGCACTTGTCGGGGTGGTCGGTGGCAAACTGGAACATCATGGCTTCGTAGGCCTCGTAGGTCGGGTAGCTGTCCCAATCGTATTCGGCGCGGTTGTTGCCGTCCCACATGACGGCTTCCTCAAGCATTGAAGGCGGGGTTTGGAGCGTCACTTCATAACCTAGTTTTTGGAAATTTGTAAATTCCCTATTGTTGGCGTAGGCGGTCACCACATTACCGTCGACGCGGTCCACTGAGATGGCGTGGGCAATGGCTTTTAAATCATCGTTTCCATTCAGGTTGAAGGTGAAATAATACTCATTGCGTTGCTGCATGAGTTGTTTCAGTTCTTGCTGGCTTTTTTGGGCAAAAATACTGCCGCAAACAATGACAGCAAGCGTTAGGAAGAAATAGCGTAAAGTTTTCATTGTATGGTTAATTATTTGTTTTTCAATTGTTTCCATTCTTCGATAATATCAGTCTTCACCTTTTCATTCACAGTCACTAAAGGCAGACGCAACACGTTCTCGCACAAGCCCATGTGGCTCATCAGACACTTGATGCCGGCAGGGTTGCCGTCTGCGAAGATGAGCTGGTTCATGCGCAGCATGGCATAGTGTAAGTTGAGGGCTTCTTCGGTGCGACCTTCTTTCATGGCATGCATCATGCGGCTGAAAGGTTTGGTGTAGGCATTGGCGGCCACCGAGATAACGCCTTGCGCACCAAGAGCCATCAAAGGCTGGGTGATGCCGTCGTCGCCCGAAAGCACGTCGAACTCGGCGGGCTTGTCGCGCAAAATCTCCATGATTTGCTGCAAGTTGCCCGAGGCTTCCTTCACGGCAATGATGTTGGGATGCTGAGCCAACTCCACGCAGGTGGCAGCTTGCAGGTTGACACCCACGCGTCCTGGCACGTTGTATACCACTACGGGAACGGGACTAGCGTCGGCGATAGCCTCAAAATGGGCTCTCATACCGCGCTGGTTAGGCTTGTTGTAATAAGGGACAACGCTCAAAATGCCTTGAATGCCAGTGAAATCCTGCGCTTTAATGGCTTCAACGACAACTTGCGTGTTGTTACCTCCCATGCCGAGTAAAATGGGCAGACGATTATCGTTGGACTTCAGGATGGTGTTAACCACGAGTTTTTTCTCTTCCGCGTTGAGCGTGGGCGCTTCGGATGTGGTCCCAAGGGCCACCAAGAAATCGGCACCATTGTCAATGACATGGTTGACGATTTTTATAAGAGCTTCTGTATCAACAGATTGGTCTTGCTTGAATGGCGTTATTAAGGCAACGCCAGTACCTTTGAATATGTTGTTTTTCATAATGTTATTATTCTAGGGTCCCCGAACACGTCGAAGGGTCTGGATTATTGTGTTCCCGCCAAAGCCTTCAGATAATTATGCAGTACGTGGACATTCGAAACCGGGTCGGTGGCACGCGGATTCTGAATAAGCAGGTCGTAAATCTTAGCGTTCTTGCTCTCGTGGAAACAGATTCTGAAGTCCGTCTTGGGCAGGGTGCAGAGGTAGTCGCTGATTTCGGCGTTCTTGGCTGCCATGTTGATGAGCATAGTGCTGAAAGGCAGCTTCTTGATGAACTCGTGCTGGTCGGGTTTCAGCACGCTCATGAAGCCGAAGTCCTTGGGCGTGATCTCGGTGTAGAGGTCGCTCTGCAGGATGGTGTCCGACATCTGGTTGCAAAGGATAATGACCCCGCAACGGTTGGCGCCAAACAGGCTCTTCGCACTGCTCTCAATGTTCTTGACGATGTTCTTGTCGCTTTCGTCCAGTATAATCAATATGGAGTTAACCCGCTGAAGATTAGGCATTTTTGTTATTGGTTTCTCAGCGAGAAATTGCTCCAAAGCACGTTTTAAGGCTCTATTTCTGAAGTAGGATGAAAAATTCATGCCGCAAATGTAGGGAAATTCTATGAAATAGGATGCCTTTTTGTGTAAAAATCGCTATTTTTGCACTGGAAATTTGCCGAGGCTTTTGGTGAATATAAGTTAATGATAAGAATATGATTGTCACTATATTAGGCAGCGGAACATCGCAAGGTGTACCTGTCATCGGGTGCACTTGTCCCGTGTGCCAGTCCAAGGATCCGCGCGATAAGCGACTGCGCACTTCCATCCTGATTCAGACGGAGCAAGTGACGGTGGCTGTGGATGCCGGTCCCGACTTCCGCCAGCAGATGCTGCGCGAGAATGTCACCAAACTTGATGCCGTACTCATCACACATGAGCATAAAGATCATATCGGCGGCCTCGACGACCTTCGCCCTTTTATTTTCAGGCAGCAAAAGCCCATGACGCTGTATGTCGACGACACCGCTTTGCCTGAAATCAAGCGAGAGTATTCCTACGCCTTTGACGAGCATCCCTATCCCGGTGCGCCGACTTACGACATTCACCGCCTTGATGAAACTCCTTTTGACATCGGTGATTTGCATTTTATCCCGATCAAACTGAAGCATTTCACCTTGACCTGCTACGCTTTCCGCATTGGCAAATTTGCCTATGTCACCGACTTGAGCGAGATTTCAGAAGCGGCAATAGAGAAATTGCAAGGTGTTGAATACCTGATTATTGAGGCCTTGCAAAAGAAGAAGCACTATTCTCATCTTACCTTGGACGAGGCGATTGAAATCTCGAAAAGGGTGGGGGCAAAGCAGACCTGGTTTACGCATTGCAGCCATAGCATGGGCCTCGCCGCCGACGTCAATCGTGAGCTCCCCGAAGGCATGATGCTTGCTTACGACGGCCAGAAAATCAAACTTTAACTGAACAACGGCTAACTGATAACTGCAAACTGTCAACTGATATGAAAGCAACTTATTCCCAAAGATTGATCAAACTCGCAGACCTTAACCACCACCAGACCTTCTTCGCGGGTCGTTGCTCGGAGTGGTTTCTGGAGAGCTCCTATTTCGCTGTTGCACAATATGTTGATACCAAGGATACCGTGCTTCTAGTGCTTCACGGCATCGACTTCAAGTTCCCGATTTTCGCGGGCGATATCGTCACTTTCGAGAGTAAGGTCATCTCAGTGGGTCGCAGCACTTTGACGGTCTACACGAAGATGTACCGCAGCCGCGAGCCTGAAAAGGTCGCTGCTGATGGCTTCGCCACTTTCTCATATCTGGATGAAAACCACCATTCCAGACCACATGGCATCGTGATCGAACCGGAGACGGAAGAGGAAAAGTTCCTGCAGCAGCAGGCATTGGAGGTGATGGAAGACTCTAAGCGTAGGGCAAAAGCAATGAACCAGAGGTTCTGAGCAGGCATGTCATCCCAGCACTGGCATGTGGGTGAGCAAGGGATCTATGCCTGCGGTATTATAACTCCAGCTCTTTCGGATAGCAAATAAAATGCTTAACGACAGGCTGCGAAAGCACCGAGATATTCAGCTGGTCGGAGGCCTCGCTGATATCCTTCATGGTGCCGTCCTTGTATAAAATGTTGATGGCCGGCTTCTTGGGATGGTAGGCATGGTTTGACGAAATGCCCTGAAGCAGGGCGAAATCTGCTTCTTCCAACGACCAACCGTATAGTTTGGCAATCTTGTTGCGAATGTCATTGATATAATTCGGGTCAAACTCACCTTCGTGCATCTCGATTTTGAACAAATGTCTGTTTGTCAGCCTTCTGCAAAGCTCTGAGAGCACGCGATCCTCGTCATCGCACCAGGCTTTCACGGCGGTCATCACATCGTAATCATCCAACTGGCAAAACTTGTCCAAGACGGCATTGGGGTCGTCGCTCTCAAAAGGATTCTGGTTTTTGAGGAAGAACGACAGGGCTGGGGTGGCGAACAAATCGCGCTCTCGGCTAAGCATCTTGGCGCGCTTCAGGATATTGCGCAGCATATATTCGGCACTAAGCACGGCCTTGTGCATATACACCTGCCAATACATGATGCGCCTGGCCACCAAGAAGCTCTCCACGGAATAGATGCCTTTGGCCTCAATAGCGAGTTCATTGCCATTGCCAACGACTTCCATCATCTCCAACAAACGCTCGGCGTTTACGCTGCCTTCCGCAACTCCAGTAAAGAAACTGTCACGTTTCAGGTAGTCGATGCGGTCGACATCCAATTGGCTGGAAATGAGTTTTGTAAGAAATCCTTTTTCATATTCCCCCTTAAACATCAGGATGGCTTTGTCCAAACCCCCGTTATGGATTTCATTGAACTTCTGCATCACCATCAGCGAGAGGTCTTCGTGGGAAATACCCTGCACTATGCTGTTCTCCAGCGTGTGTGAGAAAGGTCCGTGACCACTGTCGTGGAGCAGGATGGCGAGAGAAGCAGCTTCCAATTCTTCATCGGTGATGTCGTAACCCTTGCCACGCAGCAGTTGTATGGCACGTCGCATGAGGTGCATGGCGCCGAGGCTGTGGGCAAAACGCGTATGGTTGGCCCCGGGGTATACCAGATTGGTCATGCTGACCTGCTTGATGCGTCTAAGGCGTTGGAAATAAGGGTGTTCTATAATGTCGAAATGCAGCTCGTCAGGAATGTTGACGAAGCCGTAGATGGGGTCGTTGAAGATTTTCTTTTTGTTGTAGGATGTGGCCATGAACTTCAAATTTTGCCGCAAAGGTAGTGTTTTTTTTATTCATTTAGGCTTTTGAAGCCATGTCATCCCCACGTTGGGTGGTGCGATGGCATGGGATCTATGGCTTCAAAAGTCATCCATGTTGGTTATGCTTCTTTGCTCTACCGCGCATAGATTCCATCCAAACCCACTCGCCCCGTTGGAATGACATGCGCGGCGGTAGAAGCCGTCCAAAAAAGTTTGTCCTTTTAAAACAAAAACCTTAATTTTGCGTTCTATCCATACAAACAAAAGAAATATGGACAAAACGACAATCCTTTGGGCCGACGACGAGATAGATCTCCTCAAGCCCCATATCATGTTTTTGGAACAGAAAGGCTACGAGGTGGTGACGGCCAACAACGGTTCCGATGCCATCGACCTTGTGCGCCAACGCCATTTCGACATTGTATTTTTGGACGAGCAAATGCCTGGTATCTCGGGTATCGAGGCACTTGAAGTCATCAAGCGTGAATATCCCAACCTGCCCGTGGTGATGATTACCAAGAGCGAGGAGGAACGTATCATGGAGGATGCAATAGGCTCTAATATAGCGGATTACTTGATTAAGCCTGTCAACCCGAACCAGATTCTGCTGTCGCTGAAACGCAACCTGGAGAACAAGAAACTCCGCGACGAGAAATCGACGATGGGCTACCAGCAGGAGTTCCGCAAAATCAGCATGGACCTCAACAACAACCTTAACTTTGATGAGTGGGTTGACCTCTATAAGAATCTTGTACGCTGGGAACTGGAACTACAGAAATCCACCGATGAGGGCATCAAAGGCATCCTCGCCGACCAAAAGCAAGAGGCCAACACACAGTTCACGCGCTATATCGAGCGGAATTATGTTGACTGGATTCAAGGTCGCTCGGAGAAGCCGGTCATGTCGCATACCGTGGTGCGCGACAAGGTGATTCCACGCCTTGACGACAACGACAAACCGCTCTTCCTCGTCGTCATCGACAACTTGCGCTACGACCAGTGGAAGGCCATCCAGCCGCTGATTGAGACTTATTTCCGTGTGGAAGCCGATGATGTGTATTACAGCATCCTGCCGACCACTACGCAGTATGCGCGCAATGCACTCTTTGCCGGACTGATGCCGCTTGAAATCCGTCGTCGCTACCCGAAATGGTGGATTGACGAGGAGGACGAAGGCACGAAGAACCAGTTTGAGGGTGAGCTTTTGGGCGAGCAGTTGAAGCGTTTCGGAAAGAACATCAAGTACTCATATAATAAGGTGTTGAATTTACAGGCGGGCAAGAAACTATACGAACAGATGTCCAACCTTATGCCTAACAAGCTGAATGTCATCGTTTACAACTTCGTGGACATGCTTTCGCACGCTCGCACCGAGATGGAAATCATCCGCGAACTGGCGGATGACGAGGAAGCCTACCGCTCGCTGATGTACTCCTGGTTCGAGCATTCCAGCCTTTTCGACATGATGCGCTTCATCGCCGAGAAAGGCTGCGACATGGTCATCACTACCGACCACGGCTCCACCTACGTGGAAAAGCCAGTAAGGATTTTGGGCGACCGAGAAGTGAACACTAACCTGCGTTACAAGTACGGTAAGAACCTGAAATACAACCTGAAGGAAGTCTTTGAGGTGAAGGATCCAGAGAAGGTTTTCCTGCCCAAGGTGAATCTGAGTACGACCTACGTCTTTGCCGGCGAGAGCGACTTCTTCGCCTATCCGAACAACTACAACTATTACGTCAGCTATTACCGCAACACCTTCCAGCACGGTGGCATCTCGATGAGCGAGATGCTGATTCCGGTGACGCACCTCACAGCGAAGTAGTGGTATTTAAGCAGGCATGTCATCCCTGCGTTGGATTGTGTGATGGCTGGGATCTATGCCTGCTAATTGCCGCATGAAATAAAAACACTATCTTTGCGGCGTTAATTCTATTGAAATGAATTCCAAAGAATTCCATATCAGCAGTGTGGAAGCCCTTGCCGAGGTCTCCGACTACTTGATTTCTCTGCGTGAGGAGGCCGATGTCATAGCCTTTTATGGTTCCATGGGCGCAGGCAAGACCACGCTCATCAAGAACTTGTGCCATAGAATGGGTGTCACCGACGAGGTGAACAGCCCGACTTTCGCCATTGTCAATGAATATGTCACGGAGGAGGGTGAATCGGTCTATCATTTTGATTTCTATCGTATTAAGAAGTTGGAAGAAGCCTACGACATCGGCTACGAGAACTATTTTTACAGCGGCAACCTCTGCCTCATCGAGTGGCCCGAAATGATAGAGCCTTTGTTGCCTGAGAAATACATCCGCGTGGAGATTCAGCACGGCGAATCGGACGAAGAGCGTGTTATTGAATGTCAAGTGGTTGAAGAATGAGCATATTGAAAACAAACATTGCCCCAACCTCAGAATGCATAGATTCCCGCCATCGCACTGCCCATCGCGGGAATGACATGCATCCTGAGGCTTTAGAAAGCATGTCATCCCTGCGGGGAGATGAGCGGGGCATGGGATCTATGCTTTCTAAAGCCTCGCAGGTTTTTATATTGACCGATGAAAACGTGGCGCCTTTTTGGTTGCCCGAAGTGGCGTATTGGCTGCATTGCGAAGCGGCGGTCGACATCATTATCAAGGCAGGAGAGAAGCACAAAAACCTGCAAACCGTCCAACGCATCTGGAAAACCTTGATGAAGCACCATGCCGACCGTAACGCCTTGATCATCAATCTCGGCGGCGGTACTATCACCGACTTGGGAGGATTCGCTGCTTCCACTTACAAGCGCGGCATTAAGTTCATCAATGTGCCGACCACCTTGCTCGCCATGGTGGATGCGGCGATAGGAGGGAAGACGGCCATCGATTTTTGCGGCGCGAAAAACCAAATTGGCACTTTTGCCGAGGCGGAAGAAGTATTGGTTGATCCTGTGTTTTTGACCACCTTACTCAGGAGGGATATTCTGTCGGGTTTGGCCGAAATGCTGAAATATGGATTCATTGCCGATGCCCAATTGTTAGAAGCCGATCTTGAGAATTACCAAGACTTCATTTTGCGGGCAGGCGAAATCAAACGCGAAATTGTTGCAAAAGACCCATACGAATCGGGGCTACGAAAGATCTTGAATTTCGGTCATACCCTTGGTCATTCCATTGAAAGTCATAGCCTTACGACGGATGCCCCATTTCTTCATGGAGAAGCCGTGGCGTTGGGCATGGCAGCCGCCTTGTGGCTTTCTGTGAAGCAATGTGGTCTTGATGAAACGGTGCTGAAGGATTATGAAAAGAGGTTGCCTATACTGCTTTCGGAGGCTGAATTGAATTTGGCGGAAAATGATATAGAGCCTATTATGGCTTATCTTGTCCATGACAAGAAGAATAAGGGTGAAAAGCCTCAGTTTGTCTTGCTTGAAGACATTGGCAGACCCGTGTGGGATAAGGAGGTGCCAACTGGACTGGTGCGTGAAGCGTTGGAATATGTCATCACGAAGGTGTCGATGAAATGAAACTGCATTGCGACATAACCCTGCCTGCCAGCAAGAGCGAATCGAATCGCGCTTTGATGATTGCTGCGTATGGGGATTTCGCACCGGTTTTTCAAAACCTTTCCGACTCTAATGACACGCTTGTCTTGAAAGAAGCATTGCAGTGTTTGCCCTCTATAGATTCCATCCTGCCCACATTCCAACGCAGGAATGACATAGAGGGCAATCAACATATCATTGACATTGCCGATTGCGGCACAGCGGCACGTTTTATGACGACCTATCTGGCTTTTCACGAAGGTGACTGGCTCCTGACGGGAACGGAACGCATGAAGCAACGCCCCATGACTCCCTTGGTTGATGCCTTGCGTGTGTTGGGAGCCAATATACAATATGCTGAAAATGAAGGTTGTCTGCCCTTGAAAATCAAAGGAAATCAAATTAAGGGCGGAAAGGTTTCCATCGACATGACCCAAAGCAGCCAGTTCGCATCCTCTTTGTTGTTGGCCGCACCGCTGTGGCCGCAAGGCCTTGAGATGGAATTGCTTGGTGAACTCAGTTCGTTGCCTTACCTCGAAATGACCTTGGCCATGATGCGACATTTCGGCGCAGAAGTTGAACATAAGGAAAGGACGATTAAGGTGTTCCCAAAGCCTTATCAATCAAGAGGTTTTACGATTGGTGCAGATTGGAGCGCAGCCTCGTATTGGTACGAGATGGCGGCATTCAGCGAGGAATGTGAGATAAGGATAAGGTCCCTGAGCCTGTCGAAGGGCCGTTCCAACCTTCAAGGCGATGCCATCATCGCTGAGTGGATGACTCAATTGGGTGTCGGCACATTCGTTGAAAACGATGCCATTGTTTTGAGAAAAATTCCTTTTGAAAACAGCCCCTTGTCTTTTGATTTTTCCCAGCATCCCGACCTTTATCCTACCGTGGCCGCCATTTGCGCTGGATTGAATGTTGAAGCCACTTTCACAGGCCTCGACAACCTCGCTCTCAAAGAGTCAGATAGGGTAGAGGCTATGCAAACCGAATTGGAAAAAATCGGTCAACATTCGTTACGTTTTTGTGCCCACAATGACCACCGTATCGTGATGGCTTTGGCTCCCCTTTCCATGTTGTTCAGCACCGTTAGTTTCGACCATCCCGAGGTGGTGGAAAAGTCTTACCCGAGCTTTTGGAAAGATGCCTCGTTTTTGCCTGTTTGTGGATGAAAAATCCATTATTTTTTAGATTTATACCTCTTATATTTAGAAAAACCGTAATTTTGCACGTTTTATTCCGACTTAAAATGAAAGTTGAGCTGTTTGTACCGTGCATCATTGACCAGTTTTTTCCTACCGTGGCATCCCACACGATGAAGGTGTTGGAGCGTACGGGTGTGGAGGTGGAATACAATCCGGAGCAGACTTGTTGTGGGCGTTTCGCCTATAATGCTGGATTTGTGGAAGATGCGAAAGAACTGGGCGATAAGTTTCTCAATGACTTTTCCTATGACGGTCCTGTGGTGGCACCCTCTGCGGCTTGCGTGCATTACATCAAGAAGCGCTATCCAGAACTCTTTTTCAATACCGCCAATCACTTGAATTTCAAGCGAATGGTGGCTAATGTCTATGAACTGACCGATTTTTTGGTCAACAAGGTGCATTTCGACAACTTTGGCGCGGAGTTTCCTTATAAGGTGACCTTCCACGACAGCTGCAGCGCCTTGCGTGGCTTGGGTCTGGGCAAGGAGGCCCGTCAGCTACTTTCGAAGGTGAAAGGCCTCGAGCTGGTGGAGATGAAGCAAACGGACATGTGCTGTGGCGCCGATTTCACCATGCAGGTGAACCAAGAGACCTTGGCCATGGGCATGGCGAGCCATAAGGTGAAAAACGCGATGAATACAGGCGCCGAGTACATCGTCTCGACCGACATGACCTGTCTGATGCACCAAAAGGCTTATATTGAGAAGGAAGGCCTGCCCATCAAGGTGATTCATATCGCCGATGTGTTGGCTTCGGGATGGGAATAAAATAGAAAACAATGAACGACTATTACATACACGAGAGCAGTTACGTTGATGACAACGTGAGCATTGGCAAGGGCACCAAGATCTGGCATTTTTGCCATATCCAGTCGGGTGCCGTGATTGGCGAAAACTGCTCTTTCGGCCAAAATGTGAATGTGGGCAACAACGTGAAGATCGGCAACGGTGTCCGCGTGCAGAACAATGTGTCCATCTATGAAGGCGTTGAGATTGAAGACAATGTGTTCTGCGGCCCGAGTTGTGTGTTCACCAATGTGACCACGCCGCGTGCTCATTTCCCCGTGCATGGTGTGTATGCCAAGACCAAGATCTGCGATGGCGCCTCTTTGGGGGCCAACTGCACGGTGGTCTGCGGCCATACGGTAGGCAAGAGCGCCCTCATTGCAGCCGGTGCCGTGGTGACCAAGGATGTGAAGCCTTACGCCTTAATGGCTGGTGTGCCCGCCCGACAAATCGGCTGGGTATGCGAATGCGGCCAACGCCTTGATGCCTCGCTGCAATGCGAATGCGGCCGGCACTACATGGAAAAAAACGGTAATTTAACGATAATTGAATAGAAAGGGTGGCTACGTGTGACTGCCCATACTTACAACTCTACACTTTTCAACAACTCTAAACTCTAAACCCTAAACTCTCAACTAACATGCAATTCAGAGATTTAAAAACCCAATATACCGTCCTGAAGGATGAAATGGACAAGGCCATCCTCGATGTGGTTGCCTCGTCGGCCTATGTCATGGGCCCGAAAATCAAGGAGATGGAAACGGCTTTCGCCGAATATGTCGGCGTGAAGCATTGTATTGCTTGCAACAGTGGCACCGATGCCCTTTTGTTGGCCTTGAAGGCATGGGATGTCAAACCTGGCGATGCCGTGTTCGTGCCCAGTTTCACCTTCTTCGCTTCGGCCGAGGTCATCGCCATGCAAGGCGCAGCACCCGTCTTCGTTGATGTTGACAAAGACACTTTCAACATCGATGTCACTGACCTTGAGCGTAAGATTGAACAGACCCTAAAAGCAGGCAAGCTTACTCCTCGCGTCATCATCGCTGTCGACTTGTTCGGTCTTCCTGCTGATTTCAAGGCTGTCCGTCAAGTGGCTAACAAATACGGTCTTTATGTTCTCGAAGACGGTGCCCAAGGTTTTGGTGGTCGCATCGGCGACAAGAAAGCCTGTACGTTCGGTGACATATCTACGACCTCATTTTTCCCCGCTAAACCTGTAGGTTGTTATGGCGACGGCGGCGCGGTGTTCACCAACAACGATGATTGGGCGCAACTTATTGATTCCTATCATCTTCACGGCAAAGGTGGCGACCGTTACGACAACGTCCGCATAGGCATGAACTCGCGCATGGACAGCATTCAGGCCGCCATTCTTTTGGTCAAACTCAATGCTTTCAAAGACTATGAGCTGGTCGATGTCAACAAGGTGGCCGAACGCTACACCGAAAAGTTGAAAGACGTGGTGAAAACTCCGATTGTTCCTAAAGAATTCTATTCCAGTTGGGCTCAATATACGATTCAGGTAGAAAATAAGGAAGTTAGGGCAGGTCTACAAGCCGCTTTGAAAGCCCTTGACATTCCAACTGCCATCTACTATCCCATCCCGATGCATAGGCAGACGGCGTTCAGCTATCTGAATCAGGACGACAATCGTTGCCCCGTTGCCGACCAGTTGGCTGACACGGTCGTCTCGTTGCCCATCCATCCTTATCTCTCCAACGAGGATCAGGACATGATTTGCGATGCAGTCTGTGCGTTTTTGAAGAAGTAAACCGTTGTCAGGCATGGGCGTCAGGACATTTTTCAACGATATCATAGCTCGTGATAATTACGAGGAGGTGATGGAATACCTTGCCGTGACCGAGACCCAGCATGCCCCGAGGTTTGAATTTGATGAGGCCCCAGAGGAACTTTGTGAATTGGTGCAAGTAGCGGAAACACCTCGTGGTCCGGAACGTTCGAAATGGCTTAACAACTATGCCGAAAAATCATGGGAAGTACCTGATGGCGAGGCGGAAGTGCTACTTGCCAAAGACCATCTGAATGCAATCCGTTACCTTAACCGTTATCTACGAGAGGCCAATGCCAAGCTGAAGCAAGACGGTTATTTCGTTTGTGGTTTCGATACCTCGCAGAAGCGTCGTGCCCAGTTTTTCAGCAAGTATCCGAAAATTCTTGCATACATCCTCTATTTCTATGATTTTCTGTGGCATAGGGTCTGCCCGAAGATAGGTTTGACGCGGCGTTTCTATTATTTCTGCACGAGGAAAGAGAGAAAGGTGTTCCCGCGCCCCGAGGTGCTGGGCAGGCTGTATTATTGTGGTTTCGATGTGGTCAGCGAGCAGTATATCCATGACCGGTATTGCGTCATTGCCCAAAAGAAACGTCAGCCGAGCAAGGAACAGCATACTTATGGATTGTTTATCAGATTGAGGCGTATCGGAAAGGATGGTAAGAAGTTCAATGTCTTCAAGTTCCGCACCATGTACGCCTATTCCGAGTACTTGCAGACTTACATCTATGAAAACAACGACCTGGATGCTGGCGGCAAGTTCAGCGACGATTACCGCGTGACGGAGTGGGGGAGATTTCTTCGCAAGACTTGGCTCGATGAATTACCCATGTTCATCAACATGTTGAAAGGCCAGATCAAGCTGGTGGGCGTGCGGCCTTTGAGTCAGCAGTACTATAATCTGTATAGTAAAGAATTACAGGAACTTAGAATCAAAACCAAGCCTGGTCTATTACCACCGTTTTATGTAGATTTACCTGACACTTTGGACGAGATTCAGGATAGTGAAAGACGCTATTTGGAAGCCTATTTGGAGCATCCTCTGCGCACCGACTGGAGGTATTTCTGGAAGATCATCGGAAATATCGTCTTCAAGGGGAAGCGATCCAAATAAGGACTTGGAAAACAGTTGTATTATTTTCTTGTTTTATTTGAAAAATAATCTTTATTTTTGCAGATTGTAAATTTAGGTGTGCTGTATACCTGAGTTGCCAAGAAACTACGGCTTCTTATGTTTGAGGCAAGTGGTTTATTTACAAATAGTTATGCTTTCTTGATGTAAGTCAAGTGGCGAAGCTTTACAATTTTTGGAATGAATCAGAAAACCGAGAATGATAATTGGACCACTGTCATCAAGCCTCGAAACGGGCTTTTTGAAGTGAATTTGAAGGAGATATGGGATTACCGTGATTTGATGATGCTTTTTGTTAAGCGCACGATCACGGTACAATACAAGCAGACCGTATTGGGTCCCCTTTGGTGGATCATCCAACCCGCTTTCACGGTCATCATGTACATGGTGGTGTTTGGTGGCATCGCGGGCATCCCCACCGATGGCATCCCTCAGCCGCTGTTCTATTTGGGCGGCGTGGCCATGTGGCAGTATTTCTCCGACTGTTTGGGCAAAGCGTCTGATACATTTGTCTCCAATGCGGGTATCTTCGGCAAGGTGTATTTCCCGAGGATGATCATGCCGCTGTCCAGCATCATTAGTAATCTGGTGCGGTTCGGCATACAGATTGGCTTATTTGTTGCGGTGTATATTTATTACGCCATTGTCGGTAAGGCCCCGACCCCTAACTGGTATCTTGCCTTGTTCCCACTTCTGGTGGTGATGATGGCCGGTCTGGCGTTGGGTTTCGGTATCATTATTTCATCGATGACGACCAAATACCGCGACTTGCAGATTCTATTCTCTTTCTTCGTGTCGCTGTGGATGTATGCCACGCCTATCGTCTATCCCTTGAGCCAGGTGGCGGGCAGGGAGAAGTTCGGTATTGATTTGGCCACGATTATGTGTCTCAACCCAGTGACACCCATCATCGAGACCTTCAAGCATGGTGCCTTGAGTGCAGGGCAGTTCATTGGCTGGGGCTGGTTGGCCTATAGCTTCGTTTTCATGCTGGTTGTTCTTGCTCTTGGCATCTTGATTTTTAACAAGGTGCAAAAGAGCTTTATGGATACAGTGTAAGTTGCGTCATCCCATTTTGGTAATGCGTGCTTGAATAGATTTTCTGTGTTTATGATGAACAATACAACAATAGAAGATTGTAGGATGATTGAAATCCGAAGATTTTCCGATAATAGGGGATACTTGTCTGTAGTGGAAGGAGAGGTTGACATTCCTTTCGAGATTAAACGTATCTACTATTTGTACATGGTGCCTGAGGCATCACGTGGCTCACATGCTCACAAACAATTGTATCAACTGATGATTGCAACCAGCGGTTCGGTCCATGTCACGTTGGACGATGGGCGGAACAAGAAAACGTTTGTGCTTGACAAGCCATGGAAAGGACTTTTAGTGGCGCCAGGATTATGGCGCACATTGGACGATTTTTCTGGAGGAGCAGTGTGCCTGGTATTGGCAAATAATAAATATGATGCCGAGGACTATATCCGAGATTATAATGATTTCTTGAAATACAAAGGCTTATGATACATCCTTTAGCTGATTGCCAGGCAATTATACCTAATAATACAAACGTGTGGCAATTCTGTGTGGTGTTGCCCAAGGCGAAGATAGGGCAGAATTGTAATATCTGCAGCCATTGTTTCATTGAGAATGATGTTGTAATTGGTAATAATGTTACGGTGAAGTGTGGCGTTCAAGTGTGGGATGGTATTACTATTGAAGACAATGTTTTTATTGGCTCGAATGTCACCTTTACAAACGACCGCTACCCCCGTTCAAGAAGTGAAAAATGGCAATTGGAGAAAACGATTATCAGACAGGGCGCTAGTATTGGTGCGGGAGCGGTTGTTTTGTGTGGAATTGAAATTGGCGAAAATGCCATGATTGGCGTTGGTAGTGTGGTGACAAAAGATGTTCCTGCAGGTGAGATATGGATGGGGAATCCGGCGAGATTTGTGCGGAAAGTTGAAGTATAATCATGCGTATGACAACATGTGACTTCGTCCATAGGGTTGAGAGTCTTTTCCCCAAAAGCGTTGTTGAGCATTATCGGAAGATAAAGAAACAAAGGCGTTTAAGGGAACGGCAATCTTGTTACAATAAAATTGCTCATGGAATTACTCCACCCGTCAAAGTGCTCTTTTTCGCGTTGGACTCCAACACATGGAAGTATGATTCATTGTTTCAAGCCATGCAAAAGGATTCGTTTTTTTCTCCTACAATATTGGTTGTGCCTCAAGTGAACAAGGGGAAGGAATTTATGCTGTATCAGTTGAGGCATGGTTGTGAATACTACGAATCCAAAGGTTATCCGACAATATGCTCTTATGATGAAGAAACGGATTCGTATGTGGACGCTTTTTCGTTTCATCCGGACATCATTTTCTATAGCAATCCATACGATGGTTTGGTTGATGATAGGTATAATATTCGTAATTACATGGAAAAGACGCTGACATGCTATGTGAACTATACATATTGTAGCGTCCCCTATGAGTGGCAATGTGCTTCTGCTTTTCATATGAAGGTTTGGAGAACTTATGTGGAGTGTGATAGCAATTACAATCAAATAAAGCAGTTTTATTCCGCTAACAATTGTGTAGTAACTGGTTATCCTACGTCTGATTTGTTTGCATCAACAAAAGAGACGGGAAAAGACTGGAAGTTGAAGGACGGAGAGTTGAAAAGGGTAATATGGGCACCGCATCATACCATCGAAGGCAATACCCTTTTGATTCAGTTCTCAACTTTTTTGCTGTATTGCGATTTTATGTTGAAAGTGGCGGAGGAGTATCAAGAGACTGTCCAATTTGTGTTTAAGCCTCACCCCTTGCTCCTTCCTGCATTATATGCCCATCCCGATTGGGGGAAAGAGAAAACGGACGCCTATTATGAAAAGTGGGCCAAAGGAAAGAATACCGCGTATGTAAACGCTGATTATATAGACCTTTTCAAATCGTCAGATGCGATGATACACGACTGCGGGTCGTTCATCATAGAGTATTTGTATGTTAATAAACCAGTGATGTTCCTTGACACCTATGATAGGCGGGCACAAAGTAATGAAGTGGCGAAAAAAGCATATGGTTGCCATTATGTAGGCAAGAAGGAGGACGATATCAAGGAGTTTATCGAAAAGGTAGTCATAGGAGGGGTGGATAGCTATGAAGGGAAGCGGAATTCGTTTTATGATGAGTATCTTCTCCCCCCTAATGGGCGGTCGGTGGCTGGCAATATCATACAAGATATTAAAGATGCTTTAGGCAAATAATAAAACATATGATTCCTTTTTTGTCGCTTAAAGACATCACTGCCAAATATGCCGATGAAATCCATTCGGCAGTGCAACGTGTGGTGGATAGTGGCTGGTATCTCCAAGGCAAAAAAAACGAAGCCTTTGAACAGCACTATGCCGACTATATTGGCACGAAATATTGTATAGGTTGCGGCAATGGCTTGGATGCGCTTATCTGGATTTATCGTGCGTACATCGAACTCGGCATCATGCAGCCAGGCGATGAAGTCATTGTGCCTGCAAACACGTACATTGCTTCAATTTTGGCTATTACTGAGAATGGTTTGAAAGCCGTTTTGGTGGAGCCGGACCCGAATACGTTGGAACTAGATGAAAACGAGATTGAGGAAGCGATTACTCTTCGTACCAAGTCCATTCTTTTGGTGCATCTGTATGGGCGTTGCGCCTATACGGAGAAGATTGGGGAGATTTGTCGTAAATACAATCTGAAACTCGTTGAGGACAATGCACAAGCTCATGGCTGCACCTATAAGGGTCAGAAGACGGGTTCGTTGGGCGAGGCTGCTGGACATAGTTTTTATCCAGGAAAGAACCTCGGTGCTTTGGGCGATGGAGGTGCAGTGACGACGGATAATAAGGAAATGGCAGACTGTATTCGTGCCTTGGCCAACTATGGCAGCCAGAAGAAATACGTATTCAAGTATCGAGGCAGAAACAGCCGTTTGGACGAGATTCAAACTGCTGTGCTTGATGTAAGGCTATGCCATTTGGATGAGGATAATCATTTGCGGCAAAAGGTAGCTGCTTATTATTATGAAAACATTAACAATCCGTTGATTACTCTTCCGTCCCGGATGTCTGACGAGAATAATGTGTATCATATTTTCCCGATTTTTTGCGAAAGGAGAGATGATTTGCAAAAGTATTTGAAAGAACACGGAGTTCAGACTTTGATACATTACCCTATTCCGCCACATTTGCAAGAGTGTTATACTGATGAATGGAATGAGTTGTCTTTACCTATTGCAGAACGATTGGCAAAGCAGGAATTGAGCCTGCCTATCAGTCAAGTGATGACGGAAAAAGAGGTTTGTAACATTGTTGAATTATTGAACGATTTTCGATAGTATGAATGATGGCTATCAGCCTTTGGTGTCCGTTGCAGTCATTACATACAATTCGTCAAAGACGGTTGTAGAGACGTTGGACAGCATTTACAATCAGACGTATCCAAATTTGGAACTGATTGTTAGTGATGATTGTTCATCTGATAACACCGTTGAGATATGCAGAGACTGGATTGAGGCGCATAAGGATAGGTTTGTAAGGACGGAATTGTTGACCGTTGAGAAGAATACTGGAGTTTCGGCCAATATGAATAGGGGAGCGGATGCGTGTCAAGGTGAGTGGGTAAAAGATATTGCTGGGGATGATGTACTTCTGCCTGATTGTGTGGAAACGTATGTGGATTATGTGGGAGAGCATCAAGAGGCGGTATATGTGTTTGCCAATGTGAAACTTTTGGGTGGTGATGAGGAAACTAGAAGGTATGTTAGAAACTGTTATTCGGACATGGATTCCTTCTTTAATATGTCTATTGACGAACAATATGATTATCTCACATTGAATTGTAATCCTATATATGCGGCTACAACTTTTTATAATAGGGATAGAGTAATCTCGCTTGGTATTAGGAATGATGAGAGAATTCCACTTGAAGAAGATAGAGCGAAATGGATTAATTGTCTCAAAGCAGGTGTTCGTTTCTGTTATATCAATAGGGCTACCGCATTGTATAGAATGAGTGATAGTTCTTTATGTAGGAATCCAGTTACACACTCAAAAGCAGTGGCTCAGGTGTATCTTTACTATTGTTTTCGAAATGATTATAAGAAGAGAGATAAAAAAAACGCAGTTTTACGGTGGATTAGGTCGCAAAGAACTGTTCATGATAATGCTTTTGTGTGGCGAATAATATGTAAGTTATACAGGGTCGTTTTTAGAATAGAGTAAGTCGCTTTTATAAAACAAGGAGTTATGAGAAAGAGTATTGCAGTGATTTTTGCCGGCGGTACGGGTAACAGAATGAATACCGTGTCGCGTCCAAAACAATTCTTGGAATTACAGGGAAAACCTATTATTATATACACATTAGAGTTATTTGACAATCATCCGGAAATTGACGGGATTGTCGTTGCTTGTCTAGAGTCGTGGATTCCATTCCTTGAGAAACAAATTAAGAAGTTTGAAATCACGAAGGTAGTGGAGATTGTGCCAGGAGGCGAAACGAGTCAAGCCAGTATCTTCAATGGGTTGGTTGCGACAGAAAATAGATACGACAGCGACAGTATTGTGCTGATTCACGATGGTGTACGCCCATTGATTACGGAGCAGACCATTTCGGATAACATTAAAACCGCTAAAGAGTTCGGTAATTGCATCACTTGTGTACCAGCCACTGAGACCTTCGTGGTAAGACAAAAGGATGGATCGTTGGACATCCCCAGCCGAAACGACTCGCTGATTGCACGTGCGCCTCAAACCTTTGTGCTAACAGACATCCTTGCGGCCCACTGTCGGTCGCAATCGGAAGGGATAAGCGACTTTATCGATTCTTGCACCATGATGAGCTATTACGGGCATGAAATGCACACCATCATTGGACCCATGGAAAACATAAAAATCACGACACCGTCTGATTTCTTCATTTTTCGTGCCATGGTCCAGGTCCATGAGAATCAACAGATATTTGGCTTTTGAAACCTATGGTTAGTAAGATACAACAGGAAGATATACTGGAATTTGCTCGTACATTTGCATTGGCGGATGGGTTGACGAATGCCTCGTTTTTGATAACGGGTGCCACTGGATTGATAGGCTCTTCTCTTATTCGTTGTCTGTTGGCGTTGGATAAAAATATCCGCATTGTCGCCCCTATTCGGAACAAGGTAAAAGCTAAGGCTTTGTTCTATGAAATTGACAAGGTGGATTGGGTCGAGTGTGATTTGACATCATACGCCTTTAATCAGATTGGAGTTGTAGATTTCATCATCCATTGCGCATCACCAACAAATGGAAAATTTATTGTAGAACATCCTGCTGAAACCTTTGAATTAGCCGTTGAATCCACGCGAAATCTGTTGCGGTATTCTCTAGGTCACTCAATCAAATCGTTCGTGTATGTTTCGTCTTTGGAAGCATATGGCGAAAATAGTGATGACAGGATAGTTGATGAGAATATGCAATTTTACATTGGTGCACAAAGTCCAAGAAGTGCTTACCCGTTGGGAAAAAGAGCCGCTGAGTATTTGTGCTCTTCCTATGCAATGGAATATTCGGTTCCAGCCAAATCGGTTCGTTTAACCCAGACCTTTGGTGCTGGAGTAAGCAAAGAGGACAATCGTGTTTACGCACAGTTTGCTCGTAGTGTGGTATCCGGTACTGATTTAGTGTTGCATACACGGGGCGAATCGGCTAAACCCTATTGTTACTTGACGGATGCAGTGTCGGCCATATTGTATGTACTGCTTAAAGGTATAAATGGAGCAGTGTATAATGTTGCAAATGAGTCTTCCTATATCAGCGTCAAGAATTTAGCTTGTTTTTTGAGGGATACATTCAATCCTCAGATTGAGGTTCGTGTTGAGTTGAATGATACCATGGGCTATGCTCCATTGACAAAGCTGAATTTATCAACAGAGAAGATGCGGTCTCTTGGCTGGCAGCCTTATTATGATTTGAAACAGATGTTTGAACGACTAATTGCGTATTTGTCCGAATGAACCATAACTTGCCTATAAAAATTGATTTGCCCGAGCATTTTTTGGACGAGGAAGTCCGGTGCGGATATACTGTGACCGAAAAACAGAAGAAGATTTGGGCTGTTGAGTTGGATTTGTTGGCTGAGTTCAAAAGGGTGTGCGACAAATATGACATGAAATGGTTCGTGGGTTATGGCTCGCTTTTGGGGATTGTTAGGCACAAGGGTTTTATCCCATGGGACAACGATATCGACGTCGCCATCACGAGGCAGTCGTTTAACAAGTTGTGTGAAGTGGCTTCCAAAGAGTTTCAAGAGCCTTATTTCTTCCAGACTCCTGTGACGGAAAAAGGACGTTATTTCAGGACTGTTTGTAAGTTTTGCAATAGTTTGACAACAGGGGCGTCTGAGATGGAATGGCTGCAAGGCATCAATTGTGGTTTGTTCTTGGATGTTTTCATTTTGGATGAAATTCCTGATGACGACAAAGAGGTGGAAAAAATGTTTAAAAAGGTTCATTATTATAATCATTTTGCCAGGTTTTTTTCCCCCTATCCTCGCCGTGACAATTTAAAAAAGAAAGTGAAGAATGCGGTTTGGACTTTTTTGTGGAAAACTAAATATCACAGCTGTGGCGGAGATGTTCTATTTAAAGAATTGAGTAACTATTTGTCTCAATTTGCTGGCGAAAACTCGCATCGCTGGATGGCTTTGGAGGTGACACCAGCCCGGAGTTTGCATCTTGACAAATCCATGTGGGCGGAAACGCTTGTGGGAGACTTGGAATTCATGAAAGTTCCTATCCCTAATGGATATGATTGGATTTTGACGGACCACTATGGTGATTATATGAAGTTGCCGCCGTTGGAATTGCGTGTTAACCATGAGTATTTGGCGTTGGAACCCGAGGTGCCTTATTATAAGTATTTTGTCAAGTGAGTTGATGCGGTTTGTGTAACAATATATAAATAATTAAGGTTGAAAACACGAGAGCCTGAATATGATGTAATGAAGGGTATCGGCATTATTCTGATGTTGATAGGACATATACCCCCAGGATATCGAGTATATCATTTTATTTATTCTTTTCACATGCCTCTGTTTTTTATCGTTGCAGGAAGGTTTGCAAGCATCCTTCAGTCTGATGAAGAATGGAAGCGTGTGCTGAAGAAGGATTTTCAACGATTGGTTATTCCTGTTATCGTCACTATGTTGTTTGTGATTCTGTTATCGCCTTTACATTATATTACTGATAAGAATTTTCATCATGTTGTTCAAGAGGCTCTTTCCCTGCTTTGGGCGGGTGATTCAATGCCAACGAGATGGGGGGACATCAATAGTCCTATGTGGTTTTTGTTGTCATTGTTTTGGGTTAGGACTATTTTCCGCTTTGTGGAACGTTATGGATGGAGACAATCTAAAAGGCATGATGAAATTGTGTTGGTAATTTGTGCATTACTTTCTGTCGCTGCTGTATTATTGAATAGACATGTAGGTTTCCCTGTTCCATGGGGTATACTGAGGGGCATGTCTGCATTATTGTTTTATTCAATAGGTTGGTATATTAAAAGGCATGGATTACCTTTATTCTTGTCTCTTGGATTTGTTGTTGTATGGATACTGGCGCTTAAATATGGTGGAATAGACATGTATGAGTATAAATACAATTGTTTCCCGCTGGATATACTTGGGGCTGTTGGTGCGACATGGTTGGTGTATTTGCTGAGCAAAGGAGTTTGCAAAATTACTCCAAAGGGGAGCTTGTTGTTGCAGTGGTTTGGAGTGAATTCATTGCTTATTTTTTGTATACATTGTTTGGATAGAAGAACTTATTTGGTGAGGGCGATAAAGGGCGTTGTAGAAAGGGCTTTCAATGTCGAAATATTCGGGGATGCAAGTGTGTTATTCCATTATGGGATTGAGATTGTGTTAGTTGTGATTGTCACGTTTGTTCCTTTTTTTAAAAAGGTTTACGGTGCAAAACGATTAATTGAAATATGATTGAATCAAGACCAATTCATATCGTCATGACCCCGGTCCGAAATGAGGCCTGGGTGCTTGGGGCTTTCTTGGAAGCCACTTCTCTATGGGCTGATTATATCATCATAGTTGACCAAATGTCGACGGATGGTAGCCGTGAGATTGCCAAGTCGTATGATAAGGTGATTCTTATTGACAACAAGAATCCTGAATTCAACGAGGCGGAGCGGCAAGCCATGCTGGTGGCCAAGGCACGCGAGGTGGCTGCTGGGCGCGACACCTTGCTCTGGGGCTTGGATGCCGATGAGGTGTTGGCAGCCAATGCTTTTGAGACAAATGACTGGATGCATATTTTGAATTCTGTGCCTGGCGATGTGTTTTGGTTCAAATGGGCAGAAATATGTCCTAACCAAGAGGAATACTGGTTGTCGCCTACCACATACTATCCTTGGCTTTTTCATGACGATGGTAAGGAACCCCATGGTAACTATGTGCGCAATATGCACTCTATGCGCATCCCTTATCCGATAAAAGAGAAGCAAATGTATTATGTAGATGATTTTAGAGTGTTGCATTTGGCTTATTTGAATCGTCATAGGGTTGATTCTAAACGTCGTTTTTATCAGTTTGTGGATTGGGAGATGAATGGCCGATCGCCCCTTGCACTGAGTAGGAGTTACACGATGCTGAAAAACGACGAACAAGTGCTGCCTTTGCCAAATGAATTCCTATATCATAAAGAGCAGTATGGCTTCGATTTGTTGTCAATGGTAGACACGGAAGTCGCCAAGTGCTATATGGATGAGTATGTTGTGGAACGTTTCTCTCGTCATGCAATGAGTGAATTGCGCAAACTCGACATTTGGGATGAAGCGTTTCGTGACGCCTATGGTTTGGAAGATCCGCAGAGGATGGTTGACAAGTGGATTCATTCGTATTTGCGGAAGACTGTAACGAAAAGAAACAATACAGCGATTCGTTTTTTGGACAAAATAATAAAGAAACTATATTGATTAGGTTATTATGCCGACAGCAATAGAATTCAATAATGTTAGCAAGTTATACCGCTTGGGACTTGTGTCTAGCGGCACGTTGAGCAACGACCTGAAAAGGTGGTGGCAGATGAACATCTTGGGCAAGGAAGACCCTTTCATGAAAGTGGGCTCTGTGAACGACCGTTCTAAGGCCGCCGATAGTGAATACGTGTGGGCCTTGAAGGATATTGATTTTAAGGTGGAGCAAGGCGACGTGGTGGGCATTATTGGCAAAAATGGTGCAGGAAAGAGCACCTTGTTGAAACTGCTTTCGAAGGTGACAGGTCCTACAACAGGGAGCATCAGGGCTAAGGGACGAATCGCCAGCCTGCTTGAAGTGGGTACGGGGTTTCACGGAGAACTAACTGGGCGCGAAAACATTTATATGAACGGTGCTATTCTTGGTATGAGTAAGCAAGAAATCAATAGCAAAATCGATGAGATTGTGGCATTCTCGGGTTGCGAACGTTATATTGATACGCCAGTGAAACGTTATAGTTCGGGTATGACAGTGCGTCTTGGCTTTGCTGTTGCCGCTCATCTAGACCCAGAGATTCTTGTGGTGGACGAAGTACTAGCAGTGGGCGATGCCGAGTTTCAGAAGAAGGCTATAGGAAAAATGCAGGACGTAAGTAAGGGAGAAGGTAGAACCGTGCTGTTTGTGAGCCATAATATGGCGAGTATTAGAAGGTTGTGCAAAACATGTGTGCTTTTGTCTAATGGAATTGTTGAAGATAAAGGAAATACAGACGACATCATAGAATTGTACCTAAAAAAAGATTACAATCAAGTATCGCTTCGTGTTAGAGATAGAAAGGATCGGGTTGGTGATGGAAAATTTGTGATTGATGAGATAACCGTAAATGGTATTGCTGATAATATAACAGTACATGATGACAATACGCCATATAATATTGGCATCAAATTGAGGTGTAATGAGGTTGTCAATCAACCTCGGATATGTGTAAGTATCAATTCTGCAACGCAAATGCACATCTTTTTCTTTGATTCACAAACCGTAGAAAACGTTCCAAGTGTGTTTGACAAGGAATATGTTAATCTATCCATACAACTCCCAGATTGTGTTTCATTGCACAGCGGTAGTTATTATATAAACGTTGCATGCTATTCGATGAACCAAATGTGTGATTATATTCAGCAGGCAGTTACTTTTAATGTAATGCCAGGGAATTTTTATTATATGGGCCGACAACCAGGAGGCTCTGAAATGAAAGTAATGATAAAAGAAAACTGGAGGTTTGAATGAAAAAAATAAGTATTTCTGATATAAGTTTTGTGGAGAACTCACTGATTGATCCTGTAGGCCGTGTGTTTTTTTATAACGAGAATTACTATAGGATAATTTATGGGCAGAGCGAGAAGGAAATTGTCGAATTGCTTGATTCGCAATTGTTTGAAGAACTTATTAAGGGCCATTATATTCCCGAAACAACTATTGCAGACGATATTGAAGTGGAAGGGGTCCCTCTTGTACTTAAGCATGAGAGATGTTATAATTCTATGTCGTATGAGTGGTCTTTCGAAATGCTTCGGGACGCGGCCGTCCATATTCTTAAGTTAAATGAATTGTGCAACAAATATGGATACTGGTTGAAAGATGGACACCCCATGAATATTACGTTTCATAATGGTAAACCAGTTTTCCTTGATTTTGGTAGTATTGTCAAGAGAAAGGATCAAACCAGATGGGTGGCAGAAGAAGAATTCTTGCAGAGATTTTACTTGCCGTTGATGCTTTGGTCAAAAGGAGAATTCTTTTTATTTCGGACCATTGTGGAGTCAAATGTTGCCACATGGAGACTTCAACCAAGTGTTTCGTTTGACAATAGTCAACTTGCTAGAATATACCTTGGAGAACGAGTATGTTACAAACTAAGGAGGCGTATGAAGGTGTATACTACAAAGAAGGAGGTCGTAGTGTCTTTTGTGAATTTTTTGAATAAAGTTATTGGTAGAGTTTACAAAAGGAAAAACCATAATTATAGATTTGTTTATGTTGATGAAAAATGGATGTATATTAGGCCGAGTGTTGAAAAGGTATTATCGCTGAGGAACAATACAGGGGAAAGTGATTGGATGAATTATTATCAAGAAGATACAATAATAAAAAGATTTCCAAGAATTATAGAACTATTAAAGAAGTATTGTTCTGATGCAACTACAGCAACTGATTTGGCTGGCAACAGAGGACTGTTTGCGGAAATGTTGCTCGTTGAGGGCATTGCCCAGCATGTATTTGTGTTAGATAGGGATGCAAATGCAGTAGATGGAGCATACCAAAGAGCGAAGACGAGAGGGCTTTGCTATGATGCGGTTTGGACAAACATGATGTGCCCTGTGGATGAATCGTCTTCAAGTAAAAGGTTTATGTCAGATATTGCAATCGCATTAGCATTAACACATCATCTTGTATTGACTCAGGGGTATGATATCTCTCTGGTTTTAGAAAGATTGTCAGCATATAGTAATAAATATGTAGTTGTAGAGTTTATGCCATTGGGTTTATGGGATGGAACGAAAGAACCTTCAGTGCCTTCATGGTACACAGAAGAGTGGTTTTTGTCTCATTTTTCAGAACGCTTTACCCTACTCCATAAAGAACAGTTGGAGGAGAATAGGATAGTTTTTATTGGAGTAAAACGATAGACAAGAGGATTATGGTTAAAAGCTTTTTTTTCAAGTTTTTTCGTAAGATAATTCGTCGTAGTTGCCCTGAAATTGAGGTGCTGTTTCAGAACCATGAATGGGGCTTTATAGATGATTACCATAGTTCTGTTGCTTTGGGAAAAAACGTGAAAGTCTATTCTCCATCACACATTTCCAAATCAAGCATCGGAGATTATACCTATATTGCGATGAACTCATACATTTCGGGATCAGCTATTGGCAGGTTTTGTTCCATCGGTCCTAATCTGGTCTGCGGATGGGGCATCCATCCCACCAATGGAATCAGCACAGCCCCGATGTTTTACTCCACCATGAAGCAGAATGGGATGACGCTTTCAATGGTGGATAAGATTGAGGAAAGAAAACCTATTATAATAGGGAATGATGTCTTTATCGGTGCAAATGTGACGGTTCTTGATGGTGTTACGATTGGTGATGGTGCGGTGATAGGTGCTGGATCTGTAGTTTCGAAAGACATTCCCCCGTTTGCGGTAGCTGTCGGCTGTCCGATTGAGATTGTCAGGTACAGATTTGATTCTGACAAGATTGAAAAGTTACAAAGAATAAAATGGTGGGAATTTGATGATGAAAAACTAAAAGAAGTGGAGCAATACTTTTTCGATTTGGATGGTTTTATTAACCAACAATAGTATTGCTATTACATTGCCCCCACCAACTATAGTATAGTCAAACCATCATGGAAATCTACATCAATAAAGGCAACAGCGGCTTCATGATGAGCCGCAATAGCGAGTGTTTTGACAAGTCGGAATCCTTCTTATTATCTCGAATTTGAAAACAAAGCGATGAAACTGTCCATTATCATACCGACCTTTAATAGTTCAAAAGTTCTTGGAAGAGCCATGGACAGCATTGAGTGCCAGACTTTTGCTGACTGGGAAGTTCTGATTATGGATGGCGTTTCTGCCGATGACACCATCAAAATAGCACAGTCATATAACGATAATCGTGTTCGAGTTTATTCTGAACCTGATAAGGGGATCTATGATGCGATGAATAAAGGTATTGATAAGGCTAATGGTGAGTGGCTTTACTTCATGGGAAGTGACGACTATTTGTATAATTCACAATCTCTGGAAAAAATATTTATAAATAGTGTTGATGGATACGATGTTGTATACGGTACCGTATATGCTCCTCATTGGGAAGACAGGTATAAAGGCGAGTGGAAGATAGAGAATTATATGGACAACCGTTGCCATCAAGCTATTTTCTATAAGCGGTCGTTTTTTGGTAAAAAGGTACGATACGATACACGCTTTAAAGTGTGTGCAGATAGTGCAATCAATTTGAGGTGGTTCTTGTCCCCTAAGTTTTCAAGCCATTATTATCCGGTTGTTGTCGCCAACTATTCCGATGGAGGGTATAGCAGTCATACAATAGATAACGAATTTAACAAAGCTCAAGCTGGATTAATACTTAAATATGGGCACTCGGTTTTGCCTATTGATGAAAAGAAAAAGATGGCATGGTGGTATATGAGCGCAAATCCGGAGAAAAAAATAAACAATCTGGTACTAAGAATATATGTTGTATATCTTCGTTTAATTGCGAAATTATAACTCATCAAGATACATATGCAAAAATGAAATACGCAGTTACAATAGCTTCCACTACTTATAATTTGGAAAAGTATATCGCCCAAGCCATTGATAGCTGGCTTGTGCAGAAGACGACTTTCCCTGTTGAGATTTTGATATCTGACGATGGCAGTACGGATGGGACAATAGCCATCATTGAATCCTATATGGTCAGCCATCCTAATATCCGGTTGATAAAAAACAATCATATGGGTATGATGCCCAATTTTATTAAATCGTTAGAAGAGAGTTCCGGTAAGTATATTGCTCTTTGCGATGGGGATGACTATTGGATTGATGAATACAAGTTGCAAAAACAATATGATTTTATGGAGTCTCATCCGGACTTTTCGGCGTGTTTTACTAATTCATGGGTGGTAAACGATAAAACAGGAGAGCGTAAGGTGGCCAAAACACAATTGTGGGATACTGCTGATGGTGAAGGCTTGTTGGCTCACCGTGATGATGACAATGTGCAGATGTCGCCAGGACACACGTCTTCCTATTTCTATCGTAACGGGTTGGTGAGTAAATATCCGAAGTGGATGTATGGTAATGTGATGACGGATTTCCCATTGTATATGATTATTTCGCAGTACGGAAAGGCAAAATTTATCAACGAGATGTGTACCGTATATCGTGCGGCGCGGGCTGATAGTGACTCCAATTCTGGTTGGTCCTACGAGAAGTCATGGCGGCAACGTGTTAATGCATATCAGTGTGTGAATCGTGAATTGAACTACAAATATAAAGAAATCATCAATCCTATCATTTCTTCCTATTATTTTAGATTATGTAAACTGCTGTGGAAGACTGGAAGTAAAAGACAGTCAATTCGATGTGGTTTTCAATCCTTTTTTGCAGATAGGCATATTATCATGAGATGGTTGAAAAATAAGGAATAATATGAAGCTTCTTATCATTGGCGGCGGCGCCATAGCCGACTGTAATCATATTCCAACGGCAACGAAGCTGTTGGGAGTAGAAAACCTTGTTTTGGCGGAGCCTAATGCCGCACAGGCTGAGAAACTGACGAAGAAGCATGGCCTGCTCCATGTGGTGAGTGATTACCATGATGCGCTTGCAGAAGTTGACGCTTGTATCATCTGCACGCCGCCTCATGTCCATAATGTGATTCTGAAGGATTGTGTTGCGGCTCATAAGCATGTGCTTTGCGAAAAACCGCTCTCGCCTTCCTCCGAAGAGACCAAAACGATTATGGCCGAAGCCCCTGCCGACTTGGTGGTTGGGGTGTGTCATAGCTATCGCTTTTTCCCTACCCGGCAAGAAGCGCGAAAGCTGATTCTTGACGGATTTTTCGGGAAGTCAGTCCGCGTCACAATAAATGAGGGCCTTCCATCTAACTGGCCTACCGTTTCTGGATATTGCTTCAAGAAAGATCTTGTCCCTGGTGGAGCCTTGTACGACAATGGCATCCATTCGTTGGATTTCCTGTTGTGGTGTCTCGGCAAACCCGACAAGATAGTTTACGAGGATGATGCAGCAGGTGGGTTGGAAAGCAATCTGACCATCAATATGCAGCATGGGGAAGCCAGAGCTTTCTTCAAATTGAGCCGCACAAGAGAACTATCCAACACTATCGTGGTTGAAGGAAACGGGCATAAAGCTGTTCTCGGAGTCTTCGATTCGAAGAAAATGGTGTTGGATGGTAAGGAAAAAGAAATTGAGGGCAATGGTAAGTCACAATTGGAAAACTTTCTTGATACAGTGGCGGGAAAAGATCAATTGGTTTGCCCAATTGCAGACGGATTGGCTGTAATGGAGACCTTGGAACGTTGCTATGCACAGAAAAAAGTCAAAGCATACGAGAAGCATCCAGTTGGTGGTTTTGGAGGGAAAACGGTTTTTGTTACAGGTGGCACAGGATTTATTGGAAGTCATTTGGTCGAACAACTGGTGCTTCATGAAGATGCTAAAGTGCGTGTTTTGGTGCATAATTGGGGCAAAGCTGCTTATGTCAGTCGTTTCGATGTCGAGTTTGTCCAAGCGGATATCTTGGATGAGGATGCTATGGCCAAAGCGATGGAAAACTGTGATTTCGTTTTTCATCTGGCCGTTATGGGCAGGGTTGAAACCAATGTCAAAGCCACGGAGTCTATCCTTGCTGCAGCAAAGAGAACGGGTATCAAGCATGTGGTGCAGATGAGCAGTGTAGTGGTTCATGGCGAAAAGGTACCACCCGACTTGACGGCAGACTCGCCGCTGGTACCCTATAATGACGCTTATGCACAGAGCAAGTTGCAATCTGAGAAACGTTTCTGGGAATTACTGGAAGAGTATGGGCTGCATGGATCGGTAGTCCGTCCAACCTATGTGTGGGGACCTTATTCCATGTGGTATACTCTCTATGTTGTTAATCAGATGCAGAAAGGTGAGTTCAGTTGGGTTGATTATGGTAATGGCATTTGTAATGCCGTGTATGTTGGTAATGTTGTTGACCTTTGCATGCAATGCTGTACCAATCCGAAAGCTGATGGACAGGCTTTTATTGCTTCAGATGTTGAACGGGTTACCTGGCGAGAGTTTTATGGCCATTACCTGAATGTGATTGGAAAAAAGCCAAGTGACTATCCATCAGTGCCACTTAAAAACGGTGCTTTCAGGAAAATGCGCTTGAATATAAAGAATGCCTTATGGAAGCGGATGGTGGTCTTAATGGACAAATACGAGGCTTTGGCCTCCACGTCTCCTAAGCTGGCCTTATGGCGTTATAAGGCTCCACGCAAGGTGCTTAGACTGACCCGTAATGTAGTAATGAAAAACCTGCCAGAGAAAGGTGCCTCGGAAATGGCCATCTATAGCCAGTCTGTACCCATCAGTGTGCAGAAAAACAAGGAAGTCTTGGGCTCCCAACCGCGTTATTCCGTTGAAAAGGGTATGGAGATTACTTGTGAATGGTTGAGATGGAGCGATTTGTATGCTCCTAAAGCATAAAATGAAGCAGTTAAGATTGTCCATTGTTATTCCGTTCTACAATGTCGAGCAATACATTGAGGAATGCTTGGATTCCGTGTTCGACCAGGACATCCCGTTGGAAGAATATGAGGTGATATGTGTTAACGATGGTAGTCCTGATAACTCGAGGGCTATAGTGTTGGACTACATGAATCGTTATCCTAACCTTCATTTGGTTGAGCATGATGTGAACAAAAAACTAGGAGCAGCGCGTAATACGGGGCGTTCAGCAGCAAAAGGCAAGTATATTTGGAATGTGGACTCCGATGACAGAATCGTTCCAAATTGCTTGGGACGCTTGTTGGATGTTTGCGAAAACAATGAATTGGATGTGTTGGAGTTCGGGACAATTCAGTTCTATGAAGAGGGTCAGAAAAGTATGCCTCATGTCAAGCAAACCGAAGGTGTTGTGAAGGGATTGGATTATTTGAACCAATTGAGTTCATATCAGGTTTCTCGGATGTGTGGAGTTTGGCGTAGGTTGGTTCGTTGTGAGTTCCTTGACAAGCACCAGATTTATTCTCCGGAAATCAATATGGGAGAGGACATCCCTTATTCTTTCAGGATCCTCATGTGCGCGCAGAGAATGATGGTGGTTCCGGATAGATGTTATCTTTATCGCCTAAATCCTGAATCGTTGACGGGTAAAAACTGGAGGCCTTCGCCTCAAACGCTTTACGAAAAGAGTTTTTTTGATTCGCATTTAATATATGATGTGGCAATGGAAGTGCCAAAACAATATGTTAATGTGCGTAGGTCATTTCTTGACACTGCTCGTTATACGTTAAGCAGATACGTGAACTACATTCCTCTTTTACCATTGGAAGCACAAAAGGAATTTAAGACCCTTTGCAGAAATGCCTTCCTTGAAAATGGTTTTGTAAGAAGGTTGCTATCCAAAAAAGGTTATGCCCATTATCGGCTTTGGTTAATGGGCATACTGTCTTTGCCGAAATGAAAAGAGTCATTTGTAATACAAAATTTGAGCTGAATCCTTTTGGAGACGGAGGGAGTAAAAGAAGTGTCCAAATTAGGGATTTGATGGCTGAAAACGGACTTGACTTTGAAGACGATTTGTTTGTCCTTCCTAAAAGAACACCAAAGCTTCAACTAATGAGATGGGCTATTAGGGCAATGAAGATAGTTAGGAGATACTATCCTAAAACCAAGAGGGGGCTTTTATCGTACAATATATGGTTGGTAAAATATTATGCACTGAGGATTCCGATTGTTTACGACAAATATTTACGTCAGGACGTTGTGTTTTTATGGGAAAACACCAACGACAAAGATATGCTCTATCTTTTAAAAGCTACAGGACATCCAGTCATTGGTATGCCTCATAATATAGAATCACTTGTAACCAATCATAGTGTTGAAGCATTGGGGGAGGAAGTGCTCAATTTGCGGCATTGCGATGCTGTGTATGCCATCTCAAAAGAAGAGACTTGGTTATTGCGGCTTTTGGGAGTGAATGCGTTTTTTCTCCCTTATTATCCTCCTAAAGAAGTCGAAGCAAACCTTCTGTCCATTCGCAAACGACGTGAGGTTAGAAAGGCTAATGTGCGAAAAAAAATTTTACTTCTAGGTTCAGTCACCAATCCTCCCACAAAGAAAGGAATGCAAGTTTTAGTTGATTTTGCGGCAAACAAGTCGTTGGCTTTCGATTTGCGGGTGGCTGGATATAATACTGAGTCTTTACGGATCGTTCAGCATCCTGGTATTTCTTTTTTGGGGACGGTGACAGCTGAAGAATTAGACCAGCTTCTTGTAGAGACAGATGCGGTGTTGATATTTCAGCCTCCTACCACAGGTGCATTGACACGTATTCCTGAAATGTTGGTGGCAGGCATCCCCGTATTTGTGAATTTTGACGCTGGTCGAAATTATCTAGGTATGAGTGATGTACATTTATACGACACGTGTGAAGATTTGTTTGAGACTCTGGAGAATTATGTCCCATATCAGGCCGAACATTTATTAAGAGATAAGATGGCCGAAAGCCAATTTGTGAAAACTCTAAACAATGCTTACCTATTATCGCCTTCTTGCCTCTGACATACTGCCAAAGGACATACAGAAAGTGATTTACTTGGATTGCGACATCGCTGTTGTGAGTGATATCAAACCCTTGTGGAATGTGGAATTGACGGGAAAAGCGATCGCGGGGGTGGATGATTGCGATGAGGAGAAAAATCGTAATAGGTTGGGCATTCCTGCCCATAGCACATATATCAATGCGGGAGTTGCCCTCTACAATTTGGAGTATTGGCTTGAGAATCATGTGAGCGAATTGTTCTTTGAGTACGTTCGGAAGAATGAGACCAAACTGCTATTGATGGATTAGGACGTGGTGAATGGAGTGCTTTATGACAAAATGCAATTATTTCCAGAGAGATGCAATTTCCAGGTTGAGTTTTTCGCCAAAGGATATTGGAAGATTTATCTGGAAGCGTTCAGAAAAACGCTCTTGTTGGAAAACAGGGCGGCGGCGATTGTTCACTATGTTGGAGGAGTTAAGCCATGGGATTATCGGTATTATGGCTCTCCTTATTATGCAGTTTGGGACAAGTTCCGTAAGGAATCCCTTTGGAAACGAAACCATGTCACCAAATCTTGGTTTGTATATGCGAAGTTTCTGGTGAAGAAGAGTTTTACTTCAAAAGCTCTGAAGAAAAAAAGACAAGCGATTTGGGTCGTTTTGCCAGAGAATGAGTTTTGTTTTATGTAATTGATATAGGAAATTAATTAAAAAGTAGCATGAGAAAAAAGTCTGTCGAATTTTTTATGATGCTTACTAATCGCTCTGTTTTGATGGCGAAGTATACAATTGGAAGCTACAAATCTGTTTATAATTTACTTAATGACAAATACGATTTGAAATTGACGTGTTATCTTAATGCTGTCAATAAACAGAAATGGGGGAGACAATTAATAGATATTCAGAAAGACATGAGTCAATGTTCTGGTTTTCTGTGGTTTGTTGATGGAAAATATTCTAGAGAAGAGTTTGTATGGGAGGGCTCATATTATCAAGTTGAAGGTTCTTCTAAGCATTACAAGTTACCCATGGTGACACCTGCAGAAGGACAAGATGAATACTTTCAAAAATGCATGGCTGATTATTTTGTTACGGTTGATGACGATTTCGAAATTCTCGATCCACAGTTTGTTAGGGTTCTATTGGAATATATGGATGTTAATGATAGCCCTTGTATATCAACAGACAAGACAATTGTGGTGCGAAGGAGTTATGATCCGTATTCAAATGCATATACAGAAGGGCAACCTAGGAATTGCACGTGGTTCTGTGTTTACCGTGTGGCGGAACGTATTCCAATTAGTATGTGTGTGGTGGATTCTTTTACTAGTACCAAAGGGGATGTTATTACATGGAAAGGTTCGGACTCTGAGATTACTTGGGATGAATATGAGCGAGTGTTTCGAAACGAGGATGGAGTAAGAAAAACATGGGACAATGGGGGATGGTTACAAGAAAAAATGCGAAAAGGTAAACCATTGGTTTCTTTGGGAGATTTGGGAGATTATTCGAAACAATATATTCATTATGCTGCTTTTGCTTCAAACAGCTTTATTAATACAGCGTTTAAGACGGCTGTATATCGGTTTCTTAGGCAAAGAGTATTATTGGCAGATTCTCGAATAGTAAAAAAAGTATATAATAAGGCAAGAAAAATGCTTTTTCCTGATCGGGAAAGAAGGGTGTCAAATCAAAAGTCCTCAATGGATTGAGAGGAGAATAGTTGTTCGGAATCCTTGTTTTAATCTGTAGTAATAATCACGTAGGAAAATTGTTTTTAGGAAACATGACAATTCATTTTATATTGGCCTAAGAATTCCATGAAACTCTCCATCATCACCATCAACCGGAACAATGCTGCAGGCCTTGAGAAGACCATGAAAAGTGTAGTCTCACAGACTTTCAAGGAGTATGAGTACATCGTCGTTGATGGCGCTTCTTCCGACAATAGCGTTGAGGTAATCAAGAGCTTTGAATCGCAATTTGCCCACCTGAGTTGGGTGTCGGAACCTGACTCGGGCATCTACAACGCCATGAACAAGGGTATCCGAATGGCTTCGGGCGACTATATCCAGATCCTCAACTCTGGCGACTGTCTTGCTGCCGATGATGTGACGGAACGTATGCTTGAGGCTTTGGATAAGGCGGGAAATCCATCCATTCTATACGGTAACATGATTAAATGCTTCCCTGACGGAAGGCGCTATGTCGACAATGGTTATGGAGGCCAAAAGGTCACCTTTCTGCTGTTCTATTTGGGTACGCTCAACCACGATCCGACCTATATCCGTAGAAGCCTGTTCGAGAAGTACGGCTACTATGACGAGAATTTGAAAATCGTCTCTGATTGGAAATGGTTCATGAATGCCATCATTGAAGGAGGAGAGAAACCAAAATATGTGGACATCAACGTTACCTTGTTCGACATGACAGGGGTGAGCGAAAGCAATGCCGCATTGGTCAAGGAAGAAAGGGAAGCGGTGCTGCGCCAGACTTATCCTGCTGCACTGTTGGCTGACTACGAACGCTATGCCGACCCGATCGAACGCTACAAAAGACTTCAGCGACATCCTTGGGCCTTGCGGCTTACTGCTTTTATCGAACGTGTGTTGTTTAAAAAAGAAAAGCGAATAGACAAAAAGAAGAATATATTATAAACCGTTTTGATCTAAGAAAGGATAACAAAATGACTAACTTACTTGGAAAATGGAGAATTGCTGAAACCCTGCAATTTGATGACGAAACTAACAACATGAAATGGACGAAAGTGGAAGTTGTCTTGAAAGGTGAAGATGTTGATCGCGACACGATTACGTTGTTGAACTCGATAGTTGAGTTTGAAGAAGGCGGTCGAATGCTGATGTTGGCACCGATCCCCGAAGGTGTCAGCCAGGATGAGATTGACGAGGCGGTTAAGGCTGGCCAAATCCATCTGAAAGATAATCGAATGTATTTTGAAGAGCAGCACTGGAAGGTTGAGAACGGTGTGAACTATACCGACACGATGCCCGAAGGCGAAGTGCTGGGTGAAAAGGTTGGTCCTTGGGAAAAAGTTACGGAATTTGAGGACGGCACGATTGCGTTTTTGACCTATCGCTTGGCACGGTTGTAATCCTTTCAGTTGGTGATGAAGATGTGGCTGTCATGAGGTTTTCCGTCATTATTCCGCTCTATAACAAGGCACCGTATGTGGCGAAAGCCATTCAAAGTGTCTTATCGCAAACCTTCACCGAATATGAGGTAGTGATAGTGGATGACGGTAGTGTGGATGACTCGGCTGTGATTGCGTCAGACATCATCGAGGGTCATTCGAATTGCTGTTTGCTGAGACAAGAGAATGCGGGCGTTTCCGTTGCACGTAATCATGGTGTGGAGAAGTCGCAGGGGGATTATCTCTGCTTTTTGGATGCCGACGATTGGTGGGACACAAACTTCCTCGAAGAGATGTCTCATCTGATCGAGGATTTTCCGGATGCAGGTATCTATGGCACAAACTACACCATTGTGAATGAGACAAAACACAAGACCAGAGTGGCAAAGATTGGCGTTGAAGAAGGGTTTGTGAAGGGTTACGTCAACTATTGTCGGGCGTATGCAAATACGATGTACATGCCGCTGACCTCCATCTCTGTGGCGATTCCCCGTCCTGTTTTTGAAGAGATGGCTGGTTTTCCGAAGGGCATCAAGCTTGGTGAGGACTTCTTGCTGTGGATACGCATCGCCTTGAAACACAATGTGGCTTTCCTCAATCGGCCTTTGGCGTATTATAACCAAGATGTCGATGCCACGAATAGAGGTGTCGGGAAACTGTATAAGCCTCAGGAACATATGCTTTGGAACTTGGGCTTTCTTTCGGAAGAGGAGAAGACCAATCCTGACTGCAAACAGTTGTTGGACAATCTTAGGACATACGGATTGTTGCCTTATTATTTGTCAAAACAGTATCATGAGGATGCACAAAAGGAGCTGGATAAAGTGGATTGGAATCTACAGTCGAAAGAGATGAAAGATCAATACCATCTTCCGTTTTGGTGGATAAAAGTAAAAAACAAAGCTGTAGAAATTGGGTCGAGAATAAAGAACAAGCAGTTTTTTTGATTATGAAATTGGTAGCAGCTACTGGAGGACTTGGCAACCAGATGTTCGATTATGCCTTTATGGTGAGGCTTTCACGGGATAACAAGGCGAGTTTGTTTCATCCTTATAAGGACAACTCAAAACGCTATGGTCATGCCGGCTTCCAATTGGAAGAGATTTTCGAGCTTCGGCCTTCCGACAGGAAGAAGCGGATTGGAGTAAGCCTTTTCGGTGCTTATTGGCATGTCATGAGGTTGTTCCCCAAAAAGCTTACACCGGTCTTGCTAGGGCTAGTGGGAATGCATGAAGTCAAAGTGGAGGAGAATTTCGTCTATTATCCCGAGGTGTTACAATCTTCGCATACAAACGAACTCTTCATGGGTACTTGGCAAAGCCAACAGTATTTTGAAGGTGCTGAGAATGATGTTAGGAAGGCTTTTGTCTTCAAAGAAGAACTTCTGAATGAACCGACTCAAAAATTTCATAGTGCGATTGAGGCATGTAATGCCGTGTCGCTCCATGTACGCCGCGATGATTATTTGTCAACGCAATATGCTCAGGGCTTTGGAGGCATCTGCACAAAGGAATACTACCAAAATGCCATTGCTTTCATGAAGAAAAACACGGACAGTCCAGGTTTGTTTGTGTTTTCTGACGATATCAATTGGTGTAGGGAGAACCTTGGCCTTGATAATGCTACATTCATTGACTGTAACCATGGCGACGAGAGCTGGCAGGATATGTATCTCATGAGCAGCTGCAAGCATAACATTATCGCCAACAGTACCTTCAGCTGGTGGGGTGCTTGGCTCAACGCGAATCCCAATAAGATCGTTGTAGCTCCCGACAAATGGTGGAATGGGCTGAAAGACGATGTGGTGCCTGACGAATGGGTTCGCATAAACGGAGCTACATCGCTATGATACCTAAGACGATACACTATTGTTGGTTTGGTCGTGGCAAGATGCCCGAACAGGCGGAGCGTTGCATTGCTTCATGGCGCAAGTTTATGCCTGATTGGAATTATCGTCTTTGGAACGATTACAACTTCGACCTTAGTCTCAATGCCTACGCAAGGGAAGCCTATGAAGCCCGCAAGTTCGCCTTTGTGAGCGACTATGTGCGCCTTTGGGCATTGGAGCGCGAAGGCGGCGTCTATTTGGATACTGATGTAGAGGTGTTCAAGCCTTTTGATGATTTGCTTGGTTATCAGGCCTTTGCTGGCTTTGAGGGCAGCAAGCACTGCCCCGTGGGTACCTGCGTGATGGCTTCCGAGGCGCATGGCGCTTGGGTGAGCGAACAACTTGAGGCCTATCGTGACAGACGTTTTTTGAAAGACAACGGCTCATTTGACCTGACCACCAACGTTCAGTTCATCACGGCCAGGATGTGTGAGGGCGGCTTCGTGCCGAACGGTTTGGAACAAGGCTACAAAGACCTGCATGTGTTGCCAGTGGAGTTTTTTTCACCGCGGCAAACCACAGGCGAATACCTTCGCACCGACAACACCTATTGCGACCATTTGGGCTTGGGCACTTGGGGCGGTAAGCAACAGGGGTGGAAGGCCCGTCTGGCGAGACTTGTCGGACAAAAAAACATGATCCAATTGATAAAAACAAAACGCTATCTATTTGGATAGTATACACAAACCCTATTCGGAGACATTATTATGCTGACGTATTTCCCCAAATATTTCTCAACTCGAGCCATTATATGCTATTTGGTTACCTTAGCTTTGGTGAGTGCCATATTCATGGATTTTGTGTTGCCATTGCAGTTTGTACTCTTTGGCGTCGTTGCAGTGGTTGTGTTTTTTGTGTTTAGCAACCAGCTGACGATGAAGTGGGAACGTTATTCTGAACGTTTGTTCACACGGAAAATATTCACTACGGCATTTTTAATTCGCCTTGCTTATGTGATTTTCATTTATTTTTATTACATAAGCGCAACGGGGAAACCACATGCCTTCCATGCAGCCGATGAAGGGTTTTATCAAGGTATGGCTCAAATATGGTCCGAGTCAGGATATGAGGAGTTCCGGGAGAGCATGAGGGCATATGCTGATTTTTCAGACTCTGGCTATTGTTGGTGGTTGGCTGTTTTGTATTTGCCTTTCGGGCCGTATGTACTTGTGGGGCGTGTTGTAAAGTGTTTCTTGGATGCCTTTATATGTGTTTTGCTCTACAATATTGGAAAACGTAATTTTGGTGTGGCAACAGGTCGTATGGCTGCTGTTTTTTATATGCTGATGCCTAATGCATGGTTCTATTGTGGCGTTACCTTGAAAGAGATCGAGATGGCGTTCTTGGCCATTCTGTTTGTGGAACGAGGCGATTTGGCACTTCGTTCTCCAAAACTGAAATTGCAAGACTTCATTTTGCCTTTGGCCATCGTAGCGGTGATGCTGACTTTCCGTACGGCTATGGCAGCTGTGTTGGCAGCTGCTATGGTAGGCGCGATTATTCTTACATCTGGAAAGCAGTTGCAGCTTTGGAAAAAGGTTTTGTTTACTTCTGTTTTTGCGGTTTGGATGCTGGCGACGGTCGGCGTGGAATTGGTGCAGGAGACCTGGTCGATGGTTGAGAGTAGAGAGCAAAATCAAACCACTGGTTATCAATACCGTGTTGAACGTGCAAATGGAAACGACTTCGCAAAATACGCCTCGGCTTCAGTGTTTGCCCCCTTGATATTCACTATCCCGTTCTCTTCGATGGTTGAGACACCAGAACAAGAGAACCAGATGATGATGAATGGGGCCAACTTCATCAAGAACATCTTATCAGGATTGACCATCCTTGCCTTGTTTTTGTTGCTGATTCGAGGCGATTGGCGAAAACATGTGCTACCTATAGCGACGATGTGTGGATATTTAGTGGTTTTGGTGTTCAGTAATTTTGCCCACTCCGAGCGTTTCCACTTTCCTGTTCTTGCTTTGGAATTGCTGTTTGCTGCATATGGAGTTACCCAGTTGACCAACAAACACAAACGTTGGTATGTGATATGGCTGGTGGGTATTTGTGTCGCCAATGTTGTTTGGGCTTGGATTAAACTGAGAGGAAGAGGTTTGGCATGAGGATTCTCATCGTTGCTTCATACAATAAGGGCAACTTTGCACCTTTCATCATAGAGCAGGCCAAAGCACTTAAATCTTTAGGCTGTGAGGTCGGCTTTTGTGGTTTGCTGGGTAAGGGCCTCAGAGGTTATCTGGGCAACCTCTCCACTTTAAAACGTAAGATAAGGGATTTTCAGCCCGATGTGGTGCATGCCCATTATGGCCTCTCGGGACTGCTGGCCACCTTGCAGCGTATGGTTCAGGTGGTGGTGACTTACCACGGCTCCGATATCAATGATCCTAAGGTGCTATGGTTTTCTAAAAAGGCAATGCATCGTTCGGCATGGAACGTGTTTGTCTCGCGCAAGACGCTTGAGATAGTCCGACCAAGAAAGAATTACACTTTGCTGCCCTGTGGCATCGATATGACCGAAGTGCAACAAGCAAACAAACATGATGCACGTCGGGAGTTGGGCTTATCAGTTGAAAAACAATACGTTCTTTTTGCTGGAGCCTTCGACAATGAAGTGAAAAATGCATCTTTGGCCAAGAAAGCCGTTGCTTTGCTGGATAATGACAATGTCGAACTGGTGGAGTTGAAAGGCTATTCTAGAGAAGAAGTGATGATGTTGATGTGTGCTGTCGATGCCTTTTTGATGACTTCGTTTACCGAAGGCTCGCCTCAAGTGATTAAGGAAGCTTTGGCCTGTGGCTGTCCTATCATAAGTGTGGATGTGGGCGATGTGAAAGAACGTGTTGATGGGGTTGATGGCTGTTTTGTGGCCGACACCTATGAACCTGAGGAATTGTCGGAGCTGTTAAAAATGGCGTTAGCCTTTGAAGGAAAGACAAAGGGACGCGAAAAAGTGATTGCTGATGGATTGGATAATCAACATGTGGCTCAACAACTGATGGAAATCTACAAGACCGTATGCCGAAAGTAATTGAGATACAAGATATTGAACAATCTGCATGGGATGAGTTGGTAAAGACTTCGTCCGTGGCCAATTGGTTTCAGACCAGAGAGGCATACGATTTTTTTGCCACACTATCTTTTCTTGAGGCTTTTGCTTATGGAGTGGAGGAACAAGAGCAGTTGAAAGGTGTTGTTGTGGGTTATGTCCAGAAAGATGGCGGCATAATCAAGCAGTTCTTTTCACGAAGAGCTATCGTCACAGGTGGGCCGCTGCTGGCTGATGATGTTTCCGAAGAGGTGCTGGGTGTGCTGCTCAACACGTTGAAAGACAATCTGAAACATAAAGCCATCTACATTGAGACACGCAATTTTAACGACTATAGTCCTTGGCGGAAAGTCTTTGAACAATGTGGTTTCGATTATGAGCCGCATTATGATATTTGGGTCGACACGTCTTCCATGGAGGCGGTCGACGAGCATCTAGGGAAAAGCCGCAAACGCGATATCCGTGTGTCGTTGCGCGACGGAGCGACTTTGGTGACACATCCGACGTTGGAGCAAGTGAGAGATTACTACTTGATTCTAAGTGATTTGTATAAGAATAAAGTCAAGACGCCATTGTTTCCGTTGCCGTTTTTTGAGGCGCTTTATCAGCTGCCTTCGTCAGCGTTTTTGTTGGTGGAATACGAAGGGAAGATTGTCGGCGGAACGGTTTGTGTTGGCCTAAAAGACAAGGCCCTATACGAGGTGTACGCCTGCGGCAAAGACGGTGCCCACAAAACTGTTTTCCCTTCGGAACTGGCCACTTTTGCTGGACTTCAATATGCGGCGGAACACGGCATGCCGCGTTTCGACATGATGGGGGCAGGAAAGCCCGATGACGGCGGTTATGGTGTGCGCGACTTTAAACTGAAGTTTGGTGGCGAGTTACTTGAGTTCGGAAGAAATATTCACGTTTGTAATCGCCTGCTTTACAGCATCGGGAAGTTGGGCGTAAAAATCATGAAAAAGCAATGAACATCCTCATTGACATCAATCATCCGGCACACGTGCACCTGTTGCGCAATGCTTATAAGATACTGACGGGAAAAGGACATCAAGTGATTGTCGCTGTCAAAGAGATTCCTTCGGCGATGAAGCTGTTGGATTTGTATGGCATCCCGTACATCAACATTGGGAAAAAAGACGATGCTTTGGCCAAAAAAGGCGTGGATCAGCTGGCTTTCGACGGACGTTTGCTCAAACTTGTGCATCAGTATCATATTGATTTGGGTTTAGGCTCATCTATCAACATCGCGCATGTCAGCAAGTTGTGCAAGATGAAGAGCATCGTCATGGACGACGACGATGATGTCGTGGAGCCGCTGTTCGTCAAGTTCGGGCATCCTTTTGCCGATGCCATTTTGACACCTTCGTCCATCACAAGGCAGTCGAAAAAAGCCGTCTATATAGAATCGTACCACGAGCTGGCATATCTCCATCCCAACCGTTTCGCGCCCGACCCAAGTGTGTTGCATGACGCAGGCGTTGAGGAAGGAGAGACCTATTTCATCCTGAGATTCAATGCCTTTAAGGCGCATCATGACGTTGGGGCAGAAGGCTTGTCCATCGAGAGTAAACGGCACCTTGTCGAGCTCTTGCAAGCCCGAGGCAAGGTTTTCATTACCACCGAACGTGACATCGACGACGAATTCAAGCCGTATCAGTTGACGGTATCGCCCGAAAAGGCACATTCGCTGATGTATTACGCCACGATGTTTGTCGGCGACAGCCAGACGATGACCTCCGAGGCAGCCGTGCTGGGCACTCCCTCCGTCAAATGCAACAGCTTCGCCGGTCGCTTGTCGGTGCCTAATGAATTGGAGCATAAATATGGGCTATGCTATTCGTTTTTGCCTGAGCAGCAGGAGGCTTTCTTTGCCAAAATCGACGAATTGCTCGCCATGCCCGACCTGAAAGGGGAGTGGCAACGGCGACGGAAAAGCATGTTGGAGGAGAAAATGGACTATACAGGTTTCTTGGTCTGGTTCATTGAGAATTATCCAGAGAGTAAACGTACTGTTATGGGACATCCTGATTTTCAACTTGTTTTTAGATGAGCAGGGATTTTACACTGGCGAAATACAAAGAACTCCTTCAAGGCTTGAAAGATGGAGGTTACCGTTTCATCACTTTTGGGCAATATTGTTCGGATAAAGATTCTTTGGGGGATGATAGCTTTGTCATCCTTCGCCATGACGTCGACTTGAAAGCTGAAAACTCGTTTGAGACCGCGAAGATAGAACAATCAGTTGGTGTTACGGCATCGTATTATTTCCGTGTGGTCAAGCAAAGCGACAAGCCTGAGATAATCAAGGCCATTGTAGCCTTGGGGCACGAAATCGGATATCATTACGAAGACATGGCGATTTGCGGTGGCGATGCGAATAAGGCTATGGAGCATTTTAAAACCCACTTGGCCTATTTCCGTCAGTATTATCCTGTAAAGACCATCTGCATGCATGGTGCGCCCCGCAGCGAGTATGATGGACGCGATTTGTGGAAACAATTTGATTATCACGATGTTGGAATCATCGGCGAGCCTTATTTTGACATGGATTTCTCTAAGGTTTTTTATCTAACCGATACGGGTCGTCGTTGGGACGGATTCAATGTGAGTTTGCGCGATAAAGTGCCTGCCTATCAGGACGAATGGGTGCGTCAAGGGTTAGTTTTTCATAGTACCGACGACGTGCTGAATGCCATTGAAAACAAGACTTTGCCGCGGCAGATCATGATGACCACCCATCCCCAACGGTGGACAGACCGTCAAGGCGAATGGCTCAAGGAAACAGCCCTTCAGTCGGCCAAAAACATTATAAAAGGCGTGATGGTGAAACACAAATGAATTTTTTCCGTGGATTTCATGGACATTACGCCTTTTATCCGAAAAAAAATATGTAATTTTGCAAACCCATTGGAAAGTAAAACGTATACCTATGAAAACGAATAAGATAACCCTTTATCTGCTTTTTGCGGTTTTGGCGGTGTGCTCCTCATCGTGCGTCACGCCCAAAAGCGTGCGCTATTTGCAGGACATGCCCAAATACGGCATGCCCATCAATGAGGCTATGGAGGCCACGGTGGCGCCATACGATGAATTAAGGATATTGGTTATGAGCAATTCAGGTAAAGAAGATGAGTTGCTCAAGCCTTTCAACGCGATTTATTCTTCGGGACAAGGTGGCTATGGCAATATTGGTAGTTCTATGTCGGGCTATCTTGTTGACGCGTCGGGTAATATTGAATTTCCTGTTTTGGGTCAGCTTCATGTTGAAGGATTGACGCGACTACAATTGCAGGATACCATAGCATCCCAACTGAAGAGTAACGGTCAACTTAAAGATCCTCTGGTGGTGGCCCGTTTCCTTAATTTTAAAGTCTTCATGCTGAGTAGTTCGGGCGGTAAAGTGATCAACATCGCCAATGAGCGTTGCACTTTCCTTGAGGCCTTGGCCATGGCGGGTGGCTTGGATTGGTATACGCGCCGCGACCGTATCGGCGTGATGCGCGAGGTGAACGGCAAGCGTGTGATACATTATCTGGATCCTCGTTCCACCGACATTTTTAACGACGAGTTTTTTGTGCTTCAGCAAAACGACATCATCTTCACTGAGGAACGTCCTTACAAGTTCTTCAGTACTAACCTGAATACCGTTATCGGTCTGGTCTCCTCGCTTGCCTCGATCCTGACCATTTATACGCTGGTTAGTTCCTACTTCAAAAAACCAGATTAAGCCTGAAAGTTAATCTATATACATTTGTTAACGAAAACCGATTGATATAATGGCTAACGAAAACAATAACCAAAACGAATTCAATATCGCGAATAAGCGCCCCGACGACATCAATGCGTTTTTTGATGAAAGCTCCAATAGCGGTTTCAAGTTTAAGGACGTGGTTTTCCTCGTGTTGCGAAACCTGCATTGGTTTATTCTCTGTGCTTTGATTGGAGGACTTGTGGCTTATTATAAGGTCAGGAAAGAGGAAAGGATTTATTCCAGCTATGCTTCGTTGCTGATCAAGACCAGCGCGAATAGCGGCTCTGAGTCGTTCCGCGGTTCGGCGGCCTTGAATTCCCTTGTGGGTGGCTCCATCGTCAGCACGGTCAACAATGAGATCATGGTTTTGAAGTCGCAGTCGAACATGGAAGCCATGGTGCGCGATTTGAACTTGAATGTTTCCTACTCCTACAAAACCAAGGTCTCGAAGCGCAACAAGGATCTCTATAAGGACGCCCCTGTTGAAGTTGACTTTCCCGAGATGGGTGAACAGGTGAATGCTTCATTCAGTGTGAAGCCCCTTGATAATAATTATGTGATTCTTGACGATTTTGGAGGTGATATTCCAGCAATGAAGGCGCGCCTTAACGATACGGTGATATCGCCGCTCGGAAAGATTGTGGTGAAACCCACATGGCGTTACAGCGATTTCATGGGCACTGACATCACTGTCAGTCACCGTTCGGTTGCCTCGGTGGCCGCTTCGTATCGTGGTCGGGTCAGTGTGAGAAGAGATAATGAAAAGAATGCCATCCTGAAGCTCTCGGTAGAAGACACCTCGCCTTTGCGTGCTGCCGATGTGCTCAACGCCCTCATGGATGCCTATAACAAGGAATCCATCGCTGACCAGCAACGGGTACTTGATTACACGGAGAAGTTCATCAATGACCGTATCGAGTATCTGATGAACGACATCCAAGAATATGAACAGGTGTCGGTCGACTTCAAACGCAGTCACAACATCATTGACACGAAGAGCTATGGACAGTCTTACGTAGCTACCAGTGCCGCTTTGACGGAAGAAGCCAAAAAGCTTGACTCGCAAGCCGACATGGTGCGTTATCTGCTGAACTATACCAAGAACAACACGGACCAAATCATTCCTGTTGGCGTGGTTTCTGTTTCGGCAGAAGCTTCTGCTTTGATCAAGAAGTATAATGACAATTTGGCCAAAATTGAGCGATACAAGGCTGATGGTACAATCAACAACCCGGTGGCGCAGGGGCTGATGGAGGAACAAGTGCCTCTCCATGCCAACATTGTCACTGTCCTTGAAACCAATTTGCTAGGATTGGAAGACCGTATTGAGGCTGCCAACCGTGAACGTAATATCGCCAATTCACAGATCCAAAACGTGCCTGTTGCCCAACTTGAACTCGGATCCGTCGAGCGCATGCAAGGCATCAAGGAGAAGCTTTACCTTCAACTGTTGACTAAACGTGAGGAGTTGCTGATGACCAGTCCGCAATTGGAAGCCACAGGCAAGGTGATTGACTATGCTTATCCTATTAACAAACCTATTTCACCAGATGAAAAGAAGTCGACCTTGTTCGGTGTCCTGATAGGTCTCGCCATCCCCATCATCATCCTTTTGCTCAAGAATTTGCTGGATACGACCATCCACGACAGGACCGATGTGCAAAAGACTTCCAATGTGCCGTTCCTGGGCGATATCACTTTCGAGAAGAATGTCGAAGGTCATGCCATCATTGTGAAGGAAAATGGACGAGACTCGCTTTCAGAGGCGTTCCGATTGATACGATCTAGTTTGGAATACATGAAAGACCGAAAAGACGGAGCGCATGTGGTCATGTTCACTTCGTTTATGGTGTCGTCGGGTAAGACTTTCGTATCCACCAATTTGGCCGCCAGTTTTGCAATGGCTAAGAGAAAGACAGTCATCATCGACTTGGATATTCGTAAAGGTACCTTGTTCAAGGTGTTTGGCGTCAATACCAGAGCGGGTGTGTCCAACTACCTTTCAGGGAAGACCGATTCCATTGACGATATCATCCACAATAGTACTTCAACCCCGGGCCTTGATGTCATCTTCTCAGGTCCCGTACCGCCCAACCCAGCCGAGTTATTGATGAGCACACGTTTGGAAGACCTGATTGCTGAGCTCCGCAAACGCTATGAGTACATCTTCCTCGACAATGTGCCTGTGGGTATGGTGGCTGATGCCGACATCGTGAAACGTGTTACCGACACCACCATCATGGTGATTCGTGCCGGCAAGACCGACAAGCGTTTGCTCTTCGATGTCGACAAATTCTATAAGGACGGAAAATTCCCCAACCTCTGTATTGTGCTTAATGGCGTCAGCAAGCAGAAACGAGGTTATGGCTATTATGGTTACGGTTACGGCTATGGTTATGGCTACGGTTACGGCTATGGTTATGGCTACGGATACGGGTATGGTTATGGCTACGGCAATGAGGAACACAAGAAGAAAAAGAAGTGGTATCAACGCATCTTCAGTAGGAGACATCACCATCACCATTCGCATAGCCATCGTAGTAGTACTCTCTCTGCTGATGATGGTAAGGAATAAGGCCGCTTAGATTATGTTTGGATTAGGGAAACATTATTTGCCAGACGATTTCTTTCGTGGCGCATGTGATATTCACAGCCACCTTTTGCCAGGTGTCGACGATGGTTTTCCCACGGTGGAGAAATCGCTTCATGCTTTGAAAAAACTTGAAGAGCGTGGCATCAAGAAGATGGTGCTGACACCGCACTTCATGAAAGACTATCCCGACAACGACCGCGCTAACATCATGGCGAAGTTTGAGGTCTTTAAGGCAGAGGCTTCCAAGGTGTGTAGTATCGAGTTGCATCTCGCGGCCGAATACATGTTGGACGCTCAGTTTATGGAGCACTACAAACAAGGTTTTCTGACTTTGGATAAAGATGGTAACCATGTGTTGTGTGAGACTTCGTATATGATGTATGAGCCTGGCATTACAGAGATGATTTATGACATCATGTGCGAGAATTATCAGCCGGTTGTCGCTCATCCCGAGCGATATGAATATGCCAACAGGGACAATTACTTTAGATGGAAGGACAAGAGATACGAGTTTCAATTGAATATCTTGTCGTTAGCGGGTGCATACGGTGAAATGGCCGTCGCCAAGGCGCATTATCTGCTCAAGGAAGGCATGTACGACTATGTGGGTTCCGATATGCATGGACTGGGTAACTTCGAGCGTTTCTTCCCCGAAATCAGGCTAAACAAGAAAGAGATGGGGGAATTGGAACGGCTGTTGGGAAACAACAAGAAACTGGTCGGTTGACCATTGGCCGTTTCCGAAAGAAAACAACAATCCCGATGAGGTTGACTCGTCGGGATTGTTTGTTTTATACCTTAGAAGGTGTATCCGATGGACAGATAGCTGGAAACTTGCTTCGTGCTGTTCGACCATTGGGTGGTGAAAGAGATGGGACCTATGAAACTGTCGTAGGCATAGCGAACCCCAATGCCCGAGTAATGCACGGCGCTATTGTGCCCGCGTAATAGATCAAAAGGATCAAGGCCATACAGGAAATTGTAGGTGGCTGTGAGATAGTGTCTCCCGAAGAAATTGTACCTCAGGTCGAGGCGGGCGATGGAGGTGAAGTCGGGGGCTTCGTTCACGTGAGCCACGCCAACGAAAGGCATTTGGTTCTCGGTGTGGCGTTCGGCGATTTCGCCGCCGACGGTGTTCCAAAGGTTGTAATACACGGGCTTGTTGAAGACGCAACGGCTGTATAGCTGAGGGATAATGGTGAGCCTGCCTTTGCTTGGCGTGATGTAGCCTTGGAAGGAGAAACCGACGTCCTGTGCGGTGTTGGCACTGCCCAGCAGGTCCATGTTGATGTGTCCCGTGAGCGATGTCTTGATGCCGTGTCGGGCAAAATAAGGGTCGTCTAAGTTGTCGAAACTGATCTTGATGAAGGGGCTGAGCAGATGGTTGGACTGGAAATGGGAGATGGTGGAAAGGTCGGGGCTGATGGTGTCGTTGGTGTAGTTGAACAGGCCTGCTTCATCGAACGAGGTGACCATGTAGGAGATACCGATGGCGCTGTTGATGTTGAGCCAATGAAATTGTGACACATAAGTACTCACCTTATTCTGCACGTAGTTGATGCTAGAGACGTTGCCATCGAAGCCCTTCGACTTGAAGTGCTGGCTGCGGTAGTCGTAAGCCACTTTGAAGTTGGCCAGATTGAGGCTCGAATAGGTGCCCGTGATGTTGATTCTCGGGTTGTAGCTTAGTTTCGCGTTGAGGCTGAGTTTATATCCCGTCAGCCGCTTCTCGTTGAGGCTGATGTTGAAGAGCATGGCCGCGCCTTCTTCAGTGTCGTAGCGGATGCCGAGACCGACGATGTGGGGCTGGGTGGGTTTGAAGTTCATGGTGAGCGTGTAGCTGTCCAAAGTGTCCTGCTCGTTCTCAGTGAGGTTGTAGGTGATGTCATCAAAGGCGCCAGTGCCTCTGTAAACGTCGACGGCGCGGTTGATGTCGGTTTCCGAAATCAATTCCCCGACTTTCAGGTTGCCTTTGTTGAGCAACCATTCGGTTTGTGGTTTGCCGCTTTGGTTGATGACGATAGAGTTGACATAGACGGGAGCATCGGCTAGATTTTTAGCTTTAATGGCGCGAAGCGTCTTGCTCAATGGCGCCCCTTGGACGGAATCCAGATAATGCTTGACCTGCATCATGGGTTCTTGGTATTCTTGGGCTTTCTTATAGCCTCGGTTGACCAGCGTGTCAATGGCGTCATGCGAGAAACTCAAGGTGCCGTATCCTGACATATCGGGTGCGATGTAAATGTTGCAAATTTCGCGGTTTTCTTTTCTCTTTGAGCTTACGGCGTTGTCAATCAATTTGCTGAGTACATCTGGAAGGGAGACGCTCTTATCGTCATTTTTGTCCGACACCTTGTCTGGGACTTCTACGCCAATGATGATGTCTGCTCCCATGTCTTTCAACACGTCGGCAGGGAAGTTGTTGACCAAGCCACCGTCGACCAGCAAGCGTCCGTTCATGTAGACAGGGGTGAAGACACCCGGGATGGCCATGCTGGCCCGCATGGCAGTAGGCACGCTGCCTTGGCGGATGACGACTTCCTTGCCCGTCCTGATGTCGGTGGCCACACAAGCAAAGGGAATAGGCAAGTCATTGAAATCCATTTCTTTCTGGTAGCCTACGCACAGGTTGTTGAACAGGTTGATGAGTGCTGTATTGTTGACATAGGCACTGGGTAGGAAACTCACTGGGGTGCTGTTTTCCGACTTGTACAGTAGCCCGTCCAAACTGAAGGGGATGTTGACAACCATGGTACTGTAGCGTTGGCGGCTTTCTTCCGACATGGCGGAGCGGTCCATGCTGTTGCCGACGTATTGCGACCAATCCATGTCGGCAATCAACTCGGCCAACTCATCGGGCGAGTATCCCATAGCATAGAGGCCTCCGATGATGGAGCCCATGCTGGTGCCTGCCACATAGTCGACGGGGATGCCCACTTCCTCAAGGTATTTCAACACGCCGATGTGGGCGGCACCCTTGGCACCACCGCCACCCAACACCACGCCCACTTTTGGACGTGGCGGGGTGACTTTGACGATTTTGGTCTTGTTTTGTGCTTGTGCGTTCACTAGGACAAAACAAGCTGCCAGAAAGAGAAGGATGCGTTTCATTGTTACGTTATTTCAGGCCGCGAGCCTTCAGGTAAGGCTCGTAATCCGGGTCTTGGCCGCGGAACTTGCGATACTGGACCATGCCCTCGTCATTGCCGCATTCCTGCAGGCAGTTCTTGCGGAACGAGGCCGCTAGTTCGGGGTTGAAGAGGTCGCCCGAGGTCTTGAAGTAGTTGAAGGCGTCCTTGTCTAATACCTCGGCCCAAGTGTAAGCATAATAACCGGCGCTGTAACCGCCATTGAAGATATGGGCGAAGTTGGTGCTGCGGTAGCGGGGCAGGATCTCGGGCATCAGGCCGATGGCGTCCATCTGCTGCTTCTCGAAGGCATCCACGTCAAGGTCTTGAGGCTCGGTCAATTCGTGGTACTTCATGTCGAGGATGGAGGCGGCAATGAGTTCGGTGGTCATGAAGCCTTGGTTGAACAAGGCACTGTTTTCGATTTTTTCGATGAGGCTGTCGGGCATGACTTCGCCTGTCTGGTAGTGCTTGGCGTACATGCGGATGACCTCAGGCTCGGCGACCCAGTTCTCCATGATCTGCGAAGGCAGCTCCACATAATCGTGGGGCACATTGCCGCAGGTGCGGTCGTAAAGACCATCGGAGAAGAAGCCATGTAAGCTGTGACCGAACTCATGCCACATGGTCTCGGTCTCGTCCCAGGTGAGCAGGGCGGGGGTGTCGCCAGAGGCAGGGGTAAAGTTCATCACTAAGGAGATAACGGGATAAATCTTCTTTCCGTTGATGTCGTAGCCGCTTTCGCGGAAGCTGGTGCACCAGGCACCACCGCTCTTCGAATCGCGCGGATAATAGTCCAGATAGAGGATGCCGAGGAAGTCGTCGTTGGCTTCCTTCACTTCGTAAGTCTCCACGCCAGGATAGTAAACGGGCAATGTCTCATTCTTGACGAACTTGACACCATACAACTTGTTGGCGGCCTCGAACATACCGTTACGGACATTGTCAACGGTGAGGTAAGGCTTGATGTAGTTCTCGTCGAAGTCGTATTTGGCTTTGCGTAGCTTCTCAGCATAATACCACCAGTCCCAGCCTTCGAGTTTGAAGTTGGCACCTTCGGCTTTGGCGATGGCTTGCATCTCGGCCAGTTCTTTTTTAGCGAGTTGTTGGGCGGGATTGAAGATGTCGATGAGGAACTTGTCGACGGTCTTGGAATCTTGGGCCATATTGACGGCGAGTACGTAATCTGCATAGTTGTCGTAGCCGAAGAGTTTGGCTTTCTGCACGCGCAGCTTGCACATCTCGTTGACGAGTTTCTTGTTGTCGAACTCGTTGTTGTTGTCGCCACGGTTGTAGTAGGCCTTGTACATCTGTTCGCGCAGGTCGCGGTTGTCAGCAAACTGCAGGAAGGGAATGAGGCTAGGTTTGCTGAGGGTGAACACCCATTTACCTTCCATGCCGTCAGCCTTGGCTTGCTCGGCGGCGGCATCGATGCTGGTTTGGGGCAGACCTGCAAGGTCTTTCTCATCTTCGATGACGAGTTTGAAATTAGCGTTCTCTTTCAGCAGATTGTTGCCGAACTGCAGACTCAGCGTGGAAAGTTGCTCGTTGATTTTGCTCAGTTCGGCTTGCTGTTCGGCATTCAGGCCGGCGCCGCTGCGGATGAAGTCTTGATGGTATTTCTCCACCACGCGGATCTGCTGGTCATCAAGGCCCATCTCATTGCGATGCTGGTAGACGTAGTCGATGCGCTCGAAGAGTTTCGGGTTCATGGCGATGTCGTCGCCGTGCTTGGAGAGCATGGGCAACACCTGCTCGGCGATGGCGATCATCTCATCGTTGGTGAGGCACTCGTTAAGGTTGAAAAACACGTTGCTAACACGGTCCAAAATCGCGCCCGACTTGTCGTAAGGCAGGATGGTGTTCTCGAATGTCGGGGTCTCGGTGTTGTTGACGATGGCTTCCACCTCGGCCATTTGCTCTTTCATACCTGCTTCGAAGGCGGGCAGGTAGTGCTCGTTCTTGATTTGGTCGAACGGCGGCACTTGGAAAGGAGTAGTGTATTCGCTGAGGAAGGGATTCTGGCTTTCGGCCTGAGGTTGCGGTTTAGGCTCGTTGGTGCACGAGGCCAATGTGATGACGCTTAAAGCAATCATGTTGATAAGTTTTTTGGTCATTGTATTGAGTTTTGTAACGTTTTCCAGGCTGCAAAGATAAAAAATGTTGAATTTTTACTTGCGAAAAAGTAAAAACATTATCTTTGTAGTCGGTTTTTTATGCAATTTTTGAAACAACAATATGAGTTACATTTCCTGGGACAAGAAAAAAGTAATCAATCTGGAGTTTACGCTCAATCGTGAAGTGTTGCGTTCCAACGCTTTAGGCGCATTTCTCGCTACCACGATGATTGGTTGCAACACACGAAAATACCACGGTCTCTTGGTGGTGCCGCAGCCACAGCTTGACAACAACAACCATGTGCTGCTGTCGAGCCTTGACGAGACCATCATCGAGAACAAGGAGGAGTTCCACCTCGGTGTACATATGTACCCCAACGGCATCTTTGCACCGCGTGGCCATAAATACATGCGCGACTTCACCGCCGACCCCATGCCGAAGATGACCTACCGCATCGGCAATGTAGTGTTGGATAAGGAGCTGATTTTCTCAGCCACTGAGGCGCGACTCTTTGTGCGTTACACCTTGCGCGAGTCGGTGGTGCCCATCACCCTGCGTGTGCTGCCTTTCTTAGCTTTCCGCAACGTCCACATGCTGACGCATGAGAACCATGAGGCCAGCCGAAAGGTGGAGTTGGTGAAAAACGGAGCATCATGGCAACTCTACAAGGACTATTCGAGGCTATATCTGCAGTTCTCGCGCTCTGCGGAATACACCCACGTGCCGCATTGGTACTACAATATGTTCTACATCCGTGAGCAGGAACGCGGCTACGAGGCAGTGGAAGACCAGTTTGTCCCGGGATTCTTTGAGTTGCAAATGAAACAAGGCGACACGGTGATTCTTTCCGTCAGTTTGGAGGAACAGAATCCCGCTGCTATCAAACGCCAGTGTGAGGCCGAGGTGAAGAGGTTGTTGCCGCAGACAAGTTACGAGGACTGCCTCGTGAAGGCCGCCGACCAATTCATCATTCACGATGAGAAAGGCACGCGCCTCTGGGCGGGCTTCCCTTGGTTTGGCTCGTGTAGCCGCGATACCTTCCTCGCCTTGCCGGGCATCGCTTTGGCGCAAGGCAACGAAAAGGTCTTCAAGGATGCCTTGGATTACCTCGTCGAAAGGATGCAAGGCCCATTCTTCCCGCATCGTTACTACCAGAAGAGTCTGTATTTCACAGCAGTCGACTCGCCTTTGTGGTTCTTCTATGTGCTGCAGCTATACGAAAAGATGCTTGGTAAAGACAAGAAGGACATCTGGAAAAAATACAAGAAGTCAATGACGACCATCTTGGAGAGCTTCATCGCGGGCACCGACTTCAACGTGCATACCTTGGACAACGGCTTGCTTTATGCCGGTAACCGTGACTTGGCCCTCACTTGGATGAACGTCTTCGCGCAAGGCAAACCCTGGACACCGCGAACGGGCTTGGCGATCGAGGTGAATGCACTTTGGTATAACGCCCTGTGCTATGGTGTGGAACTATTAAAAGCCGCTGAGCCGAAAAGCGTTTTGTTCAAGAAATGGCAAGCTTTGGCCGAAAAGGTAAAGGGCTCGTTTATTGACACCTTCTATAATAAGGATGCCAATGGCTTTTATGACTTTGTAAACAGCAACGAGAAAAACACGCAGGTGCGTCCTAACATGATGATCGCTGCGGCCTTGCCCTATACACCGATGAGCGACGAGATGCAGAAACGTGCCTTCGACATCGCTCACTCCGAACTGCTGACGACACGAGGCATACGCTCGTTGTCGCCCAATGACGAGAATTACAAAGGTGTTAGTATCGGCAGCCATAGCGAACGCGAACGCGCCTATCACAACGGCTCGACGTTCCCTTGGCTGATTATGTTCTATGCAGACTTGTCTGTGAAATTGTTCGGGAAGACTTCGCAACCATATTTGGAAGACCTTTACAACGGATTCGAGGAGGCTATCAAGGACAATGGCATCGGCACGGTGTCGGAGATCTACGACGGCAACCCGCCCTTCGAGGCCAGAGGCTGTATCTCGCAGTCAACGAGTGTGGGCGCCTTGCTCTACCTGCATTATCTGATTGAAGAACTTAATAAGAAAGGAGGCTCGAAATGAGAGTCCTGATGTTTGGGTGGGAGTTTCCGCCCCATATTACCGGCGGCCTCGGAACGGCCTGCTTCGGTATGACCAAAGGCTTGGCCAAGAATGACGTGGATGTGCTTTTTGTGGTGCCGCGCGCTTACGGCGATGAGGACGAGACCAATGTGCGTCTGCTCAACGCCAGCGACGTGACCATCGACATCGACCATGAGAAAGACCGCAGCTATTGGGAACGTGTGCAATATATGGAGATCGGCTCCAACATCATCCCGTATGTTGGGCCAGAGGACTTTGCCAATGTGCTGGAGAGCGACCGCCATGTGGTGGAGCATTTCAACCGCAGTGGCTCGGTGTTTGCACGCAACTATCAGTTCTCAGGCAAATACGGCATGAACCTGATGGAGGAGGTGGCACGCTACGCTTTGATTGGCTCTTCGCTGGCCACGAAATACGACTTTGATGTCATCCATGCCCACGACTGGCTGACCTATTCGGCAGGCATCGCGGCCAAGGAGACCACGGGTAAGCCGTTGGTGGTGCACATGCATGCCACCGAGTTTGACCGCTCGGGCGAGAACATCAACACGGATGTGTACGCCATCGAGCGCAGGGGCATGGAGGCCGCCGACCGCGTGATCACGGTGAGTAACCTGACGCGTAATATCGTCATCAACAAATACGGCATCGACCCCGCCAAGGTCGTCACGGTGCACAACGCCGTGGAACCCAACGACAAGCCCAAGTCGGAGTACGAACGCAGCGGCTTGGATGCCAAGGTGGTGACCTTCCTCGGAAGAATCACCTACCAGAAAGGTCCCGAATACTTCATCGAGGCAGCTTACAAGATTCATCAAGTCGACCCGAGCATTCATTTCGTGATGGCGGGCACGGGCGACATGCTGGAGAAGATGATCCGTCGTGTGGCACAGCTCGGCATGGGCAGCCACTTCCACTTCACGGGTTTCCTGAAAGGCGAGGCCGTCGACCAGATGTTCGCCATGACCGATGTGTTCGTCATGCCGTCCATCTCCGAGCCGTTCGGCATCGTGCCGTTGGAGGCCATGCGCCTCAACGTGCCGGTGGTCATCAGCAAGCAATCGGGCGTCTCAGAGGTGGTGAAACACGCCTTGAAGGTCGATTTCTGGGACATCAACGGACTGGCTGACTCTATTTACGCACTCTGCCATTATCCAGTGTTGGCCAACTGCTTCAAGGACGAAGGTAAGGACGAGGTGGATAGCCTGAAATGGGAGGCCGCCGCGAAGAAGATAAAAGCCGTTTATGAGTCGGTAGTTTAGTTTTGAAAAAATAAAAACACAACAATATGAGCAAATCAATCTGTTTCTATTTCCAAGTGCATCAGCCTTACAGGCTTCGCACCTATCGTTTCTTCGAAATCGGTAAGAAACACTATTATTATGACGACTACAGCAACCGCATGATCATGCGGCGCGTGGCCGAGAAGTGCTACCTGCCCATGAACGAACTCCTGATGCGTCAAATCGAGAAGTTTGGCGACAAGGTGAAGTTCGCGTTCTCGTTCTCGGGCGTGGTCATCGAGCAGATGGAGCAATTCGCACCAGAGGTGCTGGAGAGTTTCCAGAAATTGGTTGCCACGGGTAAGGTGGAAGTGCTTTCCGAGACCTATGCCCACTCTTTGGCTTCGCTGTCGAACCCCGATGAGTTCAAGCGCCAGGTGACGGCCCACAAGCACAAGATGAAAGAGGTGTTTGGCGTGACGCCCAAGACCTTCCGCAACACTGAGTTGATCTACAGCGACGAAATCGGTGCAGCGGTGGCCGACATGGGCTACAACCTCATGCTTACTGAAGGTGCCAAACACATCTTGGGTTGGAAGAGCCCCAACTACATGTACGCCAACGCCATCAACCCGAAGCTGAAAGTGTTGCTTCGCAACTTTAAGTTCAGCGACGAGATTGCCTTCCGCTTTGTGCAGGACGGCTTCCGCGCCGAGGACTTTGTCAACTGGCTCAACGCCCTGCCGGAGGAGGAAGAGGTCGTCAACATCTTCATGGATTACGAGACCTTCGGCGAGCATCAGCAGGCCGAGACGGGCATTTTCAAGTTCATGGAGGCTTTGCCTGGTGCCATCCTAAAAGGCAGCAAGTTCAAGTTCGCCACGCCGCAGGAGCTGGCCAAGAAGTTGCAGCCTATCAGTGCCGTCAACGTGCCCAATGTGCTGTCGTGGAGCGACGAGGAACGCGACCTTACCGCTTGGTTGGGTAATCCTTTGCAGGACGATGCCTTCCGCGCTTTGTATGACCTGAACGCCAAGGTACACCGCATCAAGGATGAGGAACTGCAACAGGATTGGACCATGCTCCAGACCTCCGACCATTTCTACTACATGTGCACGAAGTGGCTCTCCGACGGCGTGGTGCATAAGTATTTCAACCATTATGCTTCGCCGTATGATGCCTACGTCAACTATATGAATGTGTTGACGGACTTCGCTGATAGGGTTGCGAAGTTGTCCAAACGTAAGGTGAAGGCTGAATAATTTTTGAATATTGAATCTTTAAATTTTTGAATTTTAAATAAATGAAAACCCCCGAATACCTTTTTGAAACCTCTTGGGAAGTGTGTAACATGGTGGGCGGCATCTATACGGTGCTCTCCACGAAGTCGAATGTGATGCGTCAGCTCCTTGACGACCACTATATCACGGTCGGTCCCGACGTGGTGAAGGAATCGCATGAGACGCTGTATTTCGTCGAAGATAACGAGCTCTTCCCCGAGTGGCGCGAAAGGGCCTTGGCCCAAGGCATGAAGTTCCGCATCGGTCGCTGGAAGATTGAGAGCAGCCCCATCGCCATCTTGGTGGACTATACGCCACTTTACCAGTCCAAGAACGAAATCCTTGGGCACCTTTGGGAACAGTATGAACTGGACAGCATTCGTGGTCAGTGGGATTACATAGAACCCGTTTTGTTCGGCTATGCCGCTGGTCAGGTGATTGAGAGTTTCTGTAATTTCTACCTGCAACAGACTAGCTTTATTGTGGCGCAGTTCCACGAGTGGATGACGGGTTCTGGCGTGCTCTACCTGAAAGAGCATTGTCCGCAGATCGCCACCGTGTTCACCACCCATGCTACCTACCTCGGCCGTGCCATCTCGGGCAACGGACTGCCGCTGTACGACAACCTGAAGACCTACCTGCCTTCGGTGATGGCCATGCAGTTCAACGTGGTCTCGCAGCAGTCGATGGAGCAGAAGGCGGCCAAGAATGCCGATGCCTTCACGACGGTGAGCGACATCACGGCGCAAGAATGTGAGCAGTTCCTCTATCGTAAGCCCGATGTGGTGACCAAAAACGGCATCGACCACACCTTTAGGCAAGACGAGTCCGCTTTCGAAGAGAAACGCAAGGCGACAAGAGCGCAAATCCTGAAAATCGCAGAGACGCTCTGCGGCGAGCCTATCGACCCCAATTGCTTGATGGTACTTAACAGCGGACGTTATGAGTTCAAGAACAAAGGCATCGACCTCTTCATAGAGGCACTGCGTCGCTTGAACGAGGACAAGAATCTGCCTCGTACGGTGTTGGGAGTGATTGCCGTGCCGAGCAATATCGCCGGTCCTTCGAAGGACTTGCAGCACCGCCTCGACGGCACCAATGAAATCATGGGGCACACCGACTTTCCTGCCACGCACCATGTCTTTGAGTATGAGAACGATGCGATACTGAACACCCTGCGTGATGCGGGCCTTCAGAACGACACCAACGACAAGGTGAAGGTGATGTTTGTGCCTGCTTATCTCAACGGCAGTGACGGCATCTTCAACCTGACCTATTCGGAGTTCCTCTCAGCCTTCGATTTCTCGGTGTTCCCGTCGTATTATGAGCCTTGGGGCTACACACCCTTGGAGAGCGTGGCCTTGGGCATCCCGACATTGACCTCCGACGTCTCCGGCTTTGGCAAGTTCGTCCAACAGGAATGTAAGGGCAACGAGGCCGTGACAGTTGTGCCGCGTCAGGTGAGCGACAACAATAAGGTGATTGACGAAATCGTCGCCGCTTTGCGCCGCTTCCTTGATTTGACCGACAAGGGCATGACCAAAGTCTCTGAAGCTGCTTTACAGGTGGCCGACAAATTGCTCTGGAAAGACCTGATTGTCAGCTATCAGAAGGCTTGGGATGTGGCCCTTGAGAAGTCAGGGGGACGCCATTACATGATGGAGCCGGTGCCTTATGCCGACATGATGCATGAGGTGGTTTACCAGAAGAACGACGCGCCCAGTTGGAAGAAGGTCTTGGTGAAGCCTGTCTATTCGCCTGAGATGAAGAAGCTTGAGGAGCTCTCGCGCAACATCTGGTGGTGCTGGAATGTCGACGCCATCGAGCTGTTCGAGAGCATCGACCCTGAGGCTTGGAAGACCACGGAGCAAAACCCCGTCGCGCTGATGGGCAACCTCTCGGTGGAGCAGATCAAGGCGTTGGAGAACAACGACAACTTCATCGAACGTCTCAACAAGGTCTACGACCAGTTCAAGGCATACATGGCGCAGCCGACAAAGCAGAAGGACCTCATCGCCTATTTCAGCATGGAGTACGGCTTGATGAAGAGCCTCAAGATTTATTCGGGCGGCCTCGGCATCTTGGCCGGCGACTACATGAAGCAAGCTTCTGACTCGAACGCCAATATGGTGGGCATCGGCCTGCTGTACCGTTACGGCTACTTCGCCCAGGAAATCACCGTCTCGGGCGAGCAGCAGGCTGATTATATTCCTCAGAAGTTCTCGCAACTGCCGTTGCAACCTGTCTATAACGACAAGGGCGAATGGGTGAAGGTGAGCATCGCCTTCCCGGGCCGCTCGGTCTTCGCCAAGGCTTGGCGCGTCAATGTGGGTAGGGTAGGGCTGTACCTGCTCGACACCGACATCGAGGAAAACTCGCCCGAGGACCGTGGCATCACGGGTCGGCTCTATGGCGGCGACAGCGAGATGCGTATCAAGCAGGAGATGTTCCTCGGCGTGGGCGGCATTCGCCTGCTCGAGGCCATCGGCTTGAAACCCACGGTGTATCACTGCAACGAAGGTCACGCGGCTTTCAGCGGTTTGGAGCGCCTGCGCGTGTACATCAACAAGCACAACCTCGATTTTGATGTCGCGCTGGAGCTGGTTAGGGCGTCCACCTTGTTCACTACGCACACGCCCGTGCCCGCGGGACACGATGCCTTTGAGGAGCACCTCATCCGCACCTACATGCCGCACTATGCCAACCGCATGAATATCAGCTGGGAACGCTTTATGGGATTGGGACGCTTTAATCCCAACGACCCGAACGAGAAGTTCTCGATGAGCGTGTTGGCCACCAACCTCAGCCAAGAGGTGAACGGCGTGAGCAAGATCCATGGCCGCGTGTCGCGCGAGATGTTCCAATCCTTATGGCCAGGCTATTTCGCCGAGGAAAACCATATTGGTTACGTCACCAACGGCGTGCATCTGCCCACTTGGAGCAACCGCTTGTGGCAGCGTCTTTACAAAGAGACTTTTGGTTCAGATTACATTGACAACCAGTCAGATGTGAAAATGTGGGAGCGAATCAAGGAGGTGCCGGACGATGCCATCTGGACTATCCGCAAGCAGCTGAAGCATGAGTTGATATCCTATCTCTCGGAGAAGATCAAGGAAGACATGCGTCAGCGGCAGGAAAGCCCGAAGCTGATCATGCAGACCGTCAATAATTTAGACGAGAACGCTTTGATTGTCGGCTTCGCCCGTCGTTTTGCCACCTACAAGCGTGCCCATCTGCTGTTTGGCAACCTGGAACGTCTCTCGCAGTTGGTCAACGACCCGAAGCGTCCCGTCATCTTCCTCTTTGCAGGCAAGGCGCACCCCAACGACAAGGCAGGTCAAGACCTGATCAAGATGATTATTGAGATCTCGCGTCGTCCCGAGTTTATTGGTAAGATTTTGTTTATCAGCAACTACGACATGGAGCTTGGTAGTCGTCTTACCAGTGGCGTGGATGTATGGCTCAACACACCCACGCGTCCACTCGAAGCCTCCGGCACGAGTGGCGAGAAGGCCGTGATGAACGGCGTCCTGAACTTCTCCGTGCTTGACGGTTGGTGGGCTGAGGGCTATCGTCCCGATGCCGGCTGGGCCATCCAGGAGAAACGCACCTACCAAGACCAGCGTTATCAGGACGAGATGGATGCCGAGACGATTTACAATACCCTTGAGAATGAGATTGTTCCGCTCTATTATGCCCGCAATGTGCATGAGATTCCCACAGGTTGGGTGGCTGCGATGAAGAAGTGCCTCAACGAGATATCGCCGCGCTTCACGATGAAACGCATGATGGATGATTATTTCGAGCAGTACTACAACAAGCTGATCAAGCGGACTAACTGGATGCGTGCCAACCGTTACCAGAAGGCCTTCGAGATCAACGCCTGGAAGACGCGTGTGCGCAACAACTGGGACAAGGTGGAGGTGAAGTCCTTGATTTTGCCTGACACCAACGTGCGCCCGCTGACCTTCGGTGAACAGTTCATCGCCGAAATCACGTTGCTCACGCCTGATTTGGAGCCCGGCGACCTGGCCATCGAGCTGCTCGTGGGCAGGAAGAACAATAATATGGAGGTGGAAATCAAGGCGGTGGAGAAGATGAAGCTCGTCGACTCGGGCGATGGCTGGGTGAAATACTATATCAAGGTGCCCATTACCCGCGCCGGTGTGTATGATTTCACCTTCCGTGTCTATCCTACCAACAAGATGCTACCACACAGGCAGGATTTCCCGCTGGTCAAATGGATTTGATGTATTTGTAGAGACGTGCCATGGCGCGTCTCTACTTTTTTTCAAAATTTTTTCAAAAAAAATTCATTTCAGACTAAGGGTAAAACGCGTTTCGCGCGTCTTATAGGTGTCGACAAAATGTTAAACGCGTTTACTATGCATTCTTTTTTTACCACAATGCCTAGCAAAAATGCTGTCACCATGCCTTTTGGCACTGGTGCGTTTCTCATTTACACACAAAGAAACAATTTAATTAACCTAATTATTAACCAATTCAAATTCATTATGAAAAAGAAAGTATTTTCTTTGATGATGACGCTTTTGCTCGCCTTTATCGGCGTGGCAAGGGCGGACGTGGTGACGATAGGCGATCCTACGTCAACCACGACGAATTCGTACTTGCCAGGGTACACCCTGTACGATTATGCGATTTCTCAGCAGATTTACACTGCTGACGAAATCGGTGTGGGCGGTACGATCAACACACTCACGATGTGGCTGAAGAACAGCTCCAGCTACGCTCGCAACATCAATGTTTACATGAAGGAAGTGAGCGAAAGCACGTTTGCCAGCAACACCTCATGGGTGAGCATGACGGCCAGCGACATGGTTGGCTCGTTCACCATGCCCAACAATGTTTCCACCCCCGTTGAGACGCCAATCACCCTCAGCACGCCTTTTGCCTACAGCGGCAACGGCAACCTGGTGATTTGCTTCCAGGATGTGACCGGCCAATGGAGTAGCGGCCTGGGTGGTGTTGAAATGGCAGCTAATGGCAACCAAGCCCTTTATGCCTATCGTGATGGCACAGAGTTCAACGTCTCCAATCCTGGTGTGACTGGTACCCTTCTGGCCAAAAAGAACGTTGTGAGACTCAACATCACCACTGGCGGCGGTGGCGGCGGCGGCGGTGCTGGTGCTGGCGAACAAATCTTCGCCATGCAGGACGAACAAATCGTTGACACCGTCTACGTTGGCGCCCGCCCGAACGGCTGCTGGATGGAACCTTTCACCTTCCAGCTCATCAACACTGGCGCTGCCACGACGATCACCAACATCGACTGGACGCCTTTGGATTACTTCACCCTCGTGGCTCCTGAACTTCCCGTTGCTTTCGACAGCAATGACACTATCGATGTTCAGCTGACCACTGGTGAATCCGACAACACCGATTGGCAGATGGTGGCCCTCTACGGCAACACTCGTCTCGCCGCCATTTGGAACGTCAAGGTTGAGCCTTACGATCCCATTTGCCCGGATGTGGTGGAAGAGGCCTACGACATCGATGAAGAGGAAAACAACAACAACCCGCTGCAACCTGGCTTCACGACCGCACTCAACGCCCACCAGATTCATTTAGACAAGGGTGGCGATGGCGAACTTCACAACGACTACACCCTGCCTTTCCCCGAAATTGAGGATGGCTACGATGCAGTCTACAAGTTCTCGGTCGAAAATGACGCTATGTTGACCGCCATCATGGACTCCACTGCCTATCAAGGCAAGGTGGCCCTCTACAGACAAGAAGGTGAAGAATTTCCTCACCCCATGGCCGACAACAACTACACCGGCATTAGCCTCGGCATGAACACCGCTGGTTCCACTGGCAGTGGCAGCGGCTATGTAGCCATGATTGGCGATGAGGCTAGCACCAGCACCACTGGCTATGTGCCGATGTATTACCTTTACAACAACTCTTTGAGCACTCAGCTCTTCCTCGGCACCGAACTGGTCGCCTCTGGCGCCAACACCAACCCGATGGCCTCCATCAGTTGGTACAGCGAAAGCACATATGGCTACAATATCCAGAATATTAGCATTTGGATGGCTAACGTGAGCGACACCCAAGTGAGCGCTACCTCACCCCTCGGCAGCGGCATGACCCTCGTCTACAACGGCAACTTCCAAGAAGTGGTCGGTTGGAACGAGTTCGTCTTCAATTCTGGCAGCTTCGCTTGGGACGGACACAGCAACGTGCTCGTCATGGTGCAGATGAACAATGGCAACTGGGACAGCTCCATCTCCTGGAAGTGCCACAACCCCGGCTTCACGGCCAGTAGCTATGTCTATCAAGACAATACTGCATATAACGCTGGTAGCTCGACCTACGGCATGAGCACCAGCAGCAGCATCCGTGCCAACACCAGGTTCAAGAGCAATGGCAGCCGCGCTGAAATCAGCCGCGACGTTGTGACGATTGGTGAGGGTACGGGTACGACCTATTACTTCCCCATCGACAACTATTTCAACTACTCCTGCACGGAGCAGATCTACACTGCCGATGAGATTGGCACCGCCGGTACCATCAACAGCATCAGCTTCTACTACAACTACGGCACTGCCTACACCGCCAACAACGTGACGATGTACATGAAGAACGTGACTCGCGACAGCTTCGCCAGCCAGACCGACTGCGAGCCTCTCGCAGCCAGCGACGTCGTGTGGACGGGCAGCATTGCCCCCACCGCTGCCGGTTGGTATACCTTCAACCTCGACACCCCGTTCTATTACGACGGCACGAGCAACCTGCTGGTGGCCTTCTTCGATGGCACTTCTGGCTATCCGGGAACGAGCTACACCTGGCGTCAGACCACGTCGCCCGGCTCGGCCAACATGGCTCTGCGCTATTACAGCGACAGCAGCTGCCCGGATCCGTACAACTTGGCCACCTATGGCGGCAGCAAGGCGACGTACACTTACCGTTCCAACATCCAACTCGACATCACTCCTGGTAGTGGTGGCAATCAAGGCAGTGGTAATGAAGCTTTGAACATCAGCGCAGGCCCCGAAATCACCAACCTGCCTCTGATCCCGGGTACTTACTACCTGGTTTCTTCAGCCCTCACGAGCGATGACGACCATCTCGTCAACTTCGCCATCGATGCAATGCCTTGCCCGGCCATCGACGCTGAAGGCTTTGCCCTCAACCCGAGCCCGGCCGACGACGACACTGTCGGCGTTCAGCCGTCAAATGTCACCCTGCGTTGGATGGTGCCTGAATACACCACCAGATGGCGTATCATCATCGGCTCCACATACTGGCCGGAACTCAACCATCCCTACACTCAGTACTATCCTCAGGACGAAGACGGCAACTGGACTTGGTCAACCACAATCGCCAACAGCTGGAATGTGCCTGAAGACCTGTTCAACAACACCAACTACTTCTGGCGTGTTGAGTTCGCCAACGATGGTTGCGTGGATGGCGTGAGCAGCCCTGTGTTCGGCTTCACCACTCACCTCAACGTTCCTCAAGACCTCGTTGTGGAAGACGAGACCGTGTTTGAAGAAGACACCATCAGACTCAGCTGGCGCGCTGTTGTCGACCGTACCTACCGTAGATACTTCATCTACCGTAACTACGGTCCTGTCAGCAACAGTGCTGACGTGTTCGAGAAGATTGGTGAGACCACGGAGCATGACATCAATGCTACTTCCTTCGAAGATGGTCCTCTGTCGTACAACATGAACGGTTACACCTATTATGTGACTGCCGTTTACGACGAAGGCGAATCACATCCTTCCAACACCGTTAACGTGAAGGTTTCCGGTAAGGGCTTCGTGAATGGTCACGTCTTCGAACAAGACGGTGTGGTCGGCATCGCCGGCGCCACTGTTCACATGGTGGGTAACGACGAGTTCGGCGGCAGCCACACCTATGACTTCATCACTGATGAAAACGGTTACTACGAAGGCACCGTTTATGCCACCACGCCTAACGATGGTGACAACAGCAATGGCTACAACGGCTCTGCCTCATGCCCTGGCTACCAGCCCATCGACCACCCGGTCCAAGGCAACCCGATCGAGATTGTTTACAACCAGACCACGACTCCTATCGACTACATGCTCGACGAGAACTTCTACGGTCCTTGCGGTGTCGTTGCCCAATACTATCCTGACTCGACCGACGTCAACGCCGAGTACGTGAAAGTGTACTGGGGCTGCGGCCTGCCCACGGGTGCTATCATCGAGGACTTCGAAGACTTCGAGAACAGCAACTTCGAATGGCAGAACGATCCTACCTATCCTTGGACGATTGTCGCCACCAACCCCTACGAAGGCGAATCCTGCCTGAAGAGCGGTGGTGCCGGCGTGGCCAACGTCAACAGCAACATGAGCGTGACGGTCAACGTGCCGCGTGACGGTGTGATGGCCTTCTATGGCAAGATCTCCTGCGAAAGCAACTGGGACTACGGTTACTTCTACATCGATGGCGTCGAGAAGGGCAGCTACACTGGTGCTGGCAGCTGGGTTGAACGTACCTTCCCCATCACCGCTGGTGAGCACACCTTCAAGTGGAGCTACCAAAAGGACAGCAGCGTCAACAACAACGACGACTGCTTCTATGTCGACTACATCACCTTCTGGCGTCCTGAAGAGAGCCAAAGCAGAAACGACAACAACCGTGCCTTCTCGCACTACCGCGTGTATCGTACGAACTGCTACAATCCTGGTCCTTACGACTCCATCCCGAACGATGTGGAGCCCTTCTATCCCAACCCGATGAGCACCAGCGTGCTGAGCTGCGAAGTGACTGACACCGTCTACATCGACACTTATTGGGCTGACCCGGAGATCACTCCTCCTGGCGTCTACAAGTGGGGTGTGGGTTGCGTCTACGTAGGCAACCGCGGCGAAGAGATTGAAAGCCCCATCACCTGGAGCGAGCCTGTCCATGTGGTGCCTGCAGCTGCTGCTACTGAAACCCGCGACGTCGTGACCATCGGTGACGGCACTGGCACAACCTACTACGGTCCTTACAACAGCTTGTGGGGCTACTCCTTCGTTGAGCAGGTCTACACCGCTGCTGAAATCGGCACCGCCGGTACCATCAACTCGATCAGCTTCAACATGAGTGAAAGCGAAGCCGATCAAACCAACCAGATCGATGTCTTCATGAAGAACGTCTCGAGAACCAGCTTTGCTGACAATGCTGACTGGGAGCCTGTCACGAACTCCGACAAGGTGTTCAGCGGCACGGTCACCTTCCAGGGTGGTTGGACCACCATCACGCTCGACAACCCGTTCTACTACAACGGCACCGACAACCTGATGATTGGTATGCACGAGTACACGTCTGGCTATAGCACGCGTTACTTCTATTACACCACTGTTAGTAATGCTTTGATCTCTGGTCACAGCGACACTTCGGATCCTGATCCGACCAACATGGCTGCCTTCACTGGCACCAAGTATGTCCAGAACTACCGTAACAACATCCAAATCGACATCACTCCTGGTGGCGGTGGCGGCAGCGGTACTCTGGAGAACCTGTATCCTGCTGGCAACGAGCCGATCCAAGAGGAACGCGAGAGCGTCATCGTCTGGTCGAACTGCCTCGACAAGGACATGTACATCAATCCTGTTGACGTGACTGTGTTGCTCAACAGCGCCGACAGTCCGGAAGGCGCCGTCGTGACCTTGACCAACCTCAACGAGGTTGAAGAGGATGCCTATGGCGTTGATCCTGTCACCCTCGACGAAAGCGGCTTCTATGCTTGGGAAACCTTCCGTAGAGGTTACTATGCCGTTAAGGTTGAACTCGAAGGCTACTACACCATCTACGATACGGCCGACATTTGGAATGCTCCTACGCATCTCCGTTATGTGATGATTGAACAGCTCAGCGGTGTGAGCAACGTCTACGTCTCCCGCACTGGCTGGGCCATGTGGGACGAGCCTACCTATGATGGCGGTGAAGCTGGTGGACCGAGAGTCATTGACTTTGAAGGTCAAGCGATTCCGGAAGACTTCACCAATAGCGCACAATATCCTTGGACGGTGGTCAACAATGCTCCTAGCCACGACAGCTACTGCATGAAGAGCGGTAACGGCGGTGTTGCCAGCAGCACCTCGGCCATCTCGGTCACAGTTGACTACGCAGCCGACGGTACCGTCAGCTTCGACGGCGGTTGCTGGGGCGAAGGTACATCCACTGCTTGGGACCAGTGCGTCTTCTCTATTGACGGCGCACAGCAGTTTGCCAATGGTGCACTCCAAACATGGAACAACTACAGCTACAACGTTGCTGCCGGTAGCCACACCTTCGAGTGGAAATACACGAAGGACAGCTCTGTCAATCCTGATACCGATGCCTTCTTCGTTGACAACATCACGTTTGCCGGTGGCCGCGTCCGCGAGGACAACCGTCACTTCGAGTATTATAAGGTGTTGTGCACCAGCATCGACGGTGTGCCGATCTTCAACCACAATGTCGTGGTCCCGATGTGCCAGCTGTCGACCAACGAGCCTTACAACGCTCCGCTGGTTGAAGGCGAACACTACCTCTGCAAGGTCGCTGTGATGTACAGCACTGGCATGAGCGAATGGAGCGAGCCCGTTGAATGGGAGTATGAGCCTTGCGACCACTGGGGACCTGTCGACGATGTCGCAGTGACCACCCTCAACCAAGGCAACCACATTGAGTGGGTGTTTGAACACGGCTTCAACCCGTATGCTAACGATTCTCTGAATCCTGACGATCCGCAAGGTGGTGACAATGTCACGGTTATCTTGCGCACGGACGATGTTTGGGGAGATGGTAGCGGCTACCAGATGCTGCTTGACGCCGATGCCACAGCTTGCGGTATTGACTTCCAAGCCACTGGCGGCTATGCTCCTACGAGCTATGCCAACTTCGAGTACATGATTCCCGAAGATGCCGATCCTAACTTGAACACGACGCACATGATCTGCAACTCCAGCGGTAGCGTTGTCATTCCTGCTGGTGTGTATGACTGGGTGATTTGCAACCCGACTCCTGGCGATGCCAACTACATTGCCTCGTCTAACGGCAACATTGGCGGTCGTTACGATGACTTTACCTTCGAGGCTGGTCACACCTATGAGTTCTATGTCTATTTCGGCGGCTATAACGATGCTACCGACCTGACTGTGACGGGTGGCGCCAAGAGCTTCAGAAGCATGGGTCAACCCAACATCGACTGCAAGGATATCACCAAGGTCAAGCCTATTGCTGGCGGCAAGGGCGGTGGACTTAACCTTACCATTGGTGGTGAGTTCTACACGCAATATGCCGAAGACGGCGTGATGCTGAACTTCTTTGCCGAGGATAATGTCTACTTCAGAGCCTACTTCCTCTACACCCTTAGCAAGGACAACCGCTTCAAGGTGATGGCAGGCGAGAAGTACGGTATGTTCATCGTCAACCCGACTGACGAGATGTACGACTTCATGGATGCATTCGAAGACTTCTATAGCAATGCCGTCGCTGACTTCGCAGTGATGAGCAAGCCTGAAGTCACTGAAGCTACAAGCATCTGGAAGAGCGGTATTGCTCCTACCGATTACCTCTGGATCATGATGGACGTGTATTCCATTACATCGAGAAGCGAGAACGACAATTGCCTCAATTCGTTGCCGTTCTGCACTTCAGAAGTGATTGAGTTCCCCGCTGCTCACGATGGCGGTGCCACGGCTGAGGAAAATGCTGAATTCGGTTGCGTCAGCAGCCAACCTTATCCGTCATGGTATCACATGAGAATAGCAAGTGCTGGCCAGTTTGTCATCCACATGGAAGCCCATGATCCTGACAACCCGAGCGCTAATAGAGACATTGACTATTGCCTCTGGGGACCGTTTGACGATCCGTATGAGCCTTGCGCTAATGATTTGACTTGCGATAAGATCATTGACTGCAGCTATTCTGCTGCAAGCGTTGAGGATGCTTATGTGGGTTATCCGTTGTCACAACATGATCACGATGGTTCTTCACTCGCCGATGGCTCCTGCATTAACTACCATGTGCCTGAAGTGGGTGAGTACTACATCCTGATGATTACGAACTACTCGCAGCAACAGTGCAACATTTCGTTCACCAAGACCGAAGGTGAAGGCGAAACCGACTGCAACATCGTCAATCCTACTGTTGACATCATCGGCTTCTTGATCACCATGGATGGTGAGTATCTCGATATCGTTGGTCCTGACGTGCGTGACTACTTGCACGAAGGCGAGTATGGCGAACACACCTACTGCGTCCGCCCGATCTATCCTGGCGAAATGGTGCTGCCCGACCACAACTACGGTTGGTCCATGGGTTGCCCGGTCTGCCAAGAGACTGGCGGTGGCTTCACCTGCCTGCCTGGCGATCCTATCCACGCCGAAGTGCTCAATGCTACCGACCAGGTGAAGATCTGGTGGGGTGAGCAAGAGCCCGAGCCGGAACCCTTCTTCGAGGACTTCGAAGGCGGTGATATTCCTGAGGGCTGGCTGGTTGTCCGTAATGGCGGTGGCACCGAAGCCACTGACTGGCATGTGATTAACGGTGAAACTGCATTCAGCAGCGGCCCGATGCCTGCTCATAGCGGCACCTATATGGTCATGGGCAGAAGCTGGAGCGGTAGCGCCTACAACGTCGACAACTGGCTGATTACGCCTCAGGTCAACCTCGGTGGCATGTTGAGCTACTGGGTGCAGGACGACGGTCAATATCACGAGAATGTTGACGTGTACGTCTCCACCACCACCACCGACATCAACGCCTTCACGCTGCTGGCTGATCCCGCCAGTGCTACAGCCGACTGGTCTGAACGCACTGTTGACTTGACCAGCTACAATGGCCAGATGGGTTACATCGCCTTCCGTCTCGTCGACAACGACCAAGACTACATCTTCATCGACGATGTGACGATTGGCGCCGGTCGTAGCAACCGTGTCGAGATCGATCACTACAACGTGTATCGTTCCGAAGACAACGTCGAGTACGCTGTTGTTGGCACTGTCAACTACGTTGAAGGTCAGACCTACTACGAGTACATCGACACGCCTGATGCCGCTGGCACTTACTTCTACAAGGTGACGGCCGTGTATGACGATGGCTGCGAATCCGACGGTGCTCCGGCCTTCGACAACCCGGACAACAACTATGTTGAGGTTACCGTGACTGGTTTGGACGAGAACAACGACAAGGTTGCCCTCTACCCGAACCCGACCAACGGCAACGTGACCATCGAAGCCAATGGCATGAACCGCATCATCGTGGTGAGTGTCCTCGGTCAGGTGGTCTTCGACACCGAACTCGATGCCGACAGCTACACCTTGAACATGGGTCAGTTCAACGCTGGCATGTACATGGTGCGCGTCTACACTGAGGACGGCATGACCGTGAAACGCGTCACTGTCATGAAATAAATGACGTCGCGGGATTGATTCCCGCAAAAAATCGGGCGGCACCCCTTGTGGGTGTCGCCCTTTTTTTGTACGTTTGCAGAATCAAAACAATGTCGTTATGGAATACTACTATTGGCTCATTGCCGCCATCGTGCTGGTGATTCTCGAGATCTGCACCGCAGGTTTCGGAATCCTATGTTTTGCCATCGGTGCCGCTTTTGCGGCTTTGGTGTCTGGCTTGGCGGGAAGCGATACCCTCACGTGGCAGATTGTGGTTTTCGCCGTGGTCTCCTTGCTGACCTTCATCTTCCTCAGGCCTGTGGTTATGCGCTTTTTGGACAAGAAATCTAAGGACGTCAAGACCAACGCTGAAGCCATCATCGGGCGGAAAGGCATGGTCTCCGAGCGCATCGACGCTTCTCAGCATACAGGTCGCGTGGCCATCGACGGCGACGACTGGAAAGCGGTCTCCGAAGACGGCTCGGTCATCGAGAAAGGCTCCGATGTCGAGATCATCAAATTGGATAGCATTATTGTAACGGTTAGAAAATGTGAATAATCAAATAATTATAACATCATGCATATAAGTGTATTAAACATCGTTTTGATTGTATTGGGTGTCCTGGTGGTGATCTACATTTTGAGGGGCATCAAGATCGTTTCGCAGTCGGAAACCATGATTGTGGAACGTCTCGGAAAGTACAACCGTACTTTGAATGCGGGCATCAACATCGTGCTGCCCATCATCGAGCAGGTCAAGGAGGTCATTGTCCGCCAGCAAAACGGCAGGCTTTATCGTGCGAATCGTATCGATATGCGTGAGCAGGTGTATGACTTTGACAAGCAGAGTGTTATCACCAAAGATAACGTGATGACAGAAATCAACGCCTTGCTCTATTTCCAGATTGTGGATCCGATGAAGTCCACCTACGAAATCCAAAACCTGCCTGTCGCCATTGAGAAGCTCACGCAGACCACGCTCCGTAACGTGGTGGGTGAGATGGAACTCGACGAGACCCTCACCTCGCGCGACACCATCAACTCGAAGCTCAGAAACGTGCTTGACGATGCCACCAACAAATGGGGTGTGAAGGTGAATCGTGTTGAGTTGCAGGATATTACGCCTCCTGAGAGCATTCGCCGCACTATGGAATTGCAGATGCAGGCCGAGCGTAACCGTCGTGCCGAGATTTTGAAGGCAGAAGGTGAGAAGCAGGCGCAGATTCTGAATTCCGAAGGTGAGAAGCAAGCTGAAATCAACGCGGCAGAAGCCGACAAGCAGGCCAACATCCTGAAGGCTGAAGGTGAAGCCCGTGCCAAGGTGCTGCAAGCCGAGGCTGAAGCCACCGCTATCCGCAATGTTGCCGAGGCCATCGCCGACCGTGGCGCCGACCCGGTTAACTATCTGCTTGCCGTGAAATACATCGAGGCCTTGAAGGAAGTGGCCAGTGGCCAGGAGAACAAGACCGTGTATCTGCCTTACGAGGCCACCAATATGTTGGGCTCGCTGGGCGGCATTAAGGACCTGTTTGCGAAATAATCGAATCGTGTAGAGACGGTGCATGCACCGTCTCTACAAACGGACGATTTATGGAAATCCTTGATTTGTACGACAAAGACCTGAAGCCCACGGGGCAGACCATCGAGCGCGGCCAACGTGTCCCGCCCGGCCTGATGATTCCCATCGTGGCGGTGTATGTCTACAACGACAAGGGACAATATTTGATTCAAAAAGTTGCGCCACGAAAGGGCAATTATTATTCTACCACGGCTGGTCATGTGCAAAGTGGCGAAAAGGACTTTGCCATGGCCATGCTGCGTGAAATGAAGGAGGAAATCGGGCTTTCGGCGACGAAGAGCGAGCTTAAACTGGTGAAAATCAGGCGTTATGATTACAAGTTTACCTTGCTCTATATGCTGAAAAGCAATGTGCCGGCTGAGATGCTGCACCTGCAGAAAGAGGAAGTGGACTCGGTGTCGTGGATGGGCCACGAGGACATTGAACGGCTCTGCAAGCAGGGTCTTTTCAACATGAAACACTATCAATTCCTGCTTGATTGCGAAGAAAGATTGCAAAACAAGCGTTGAACGCTGTTCCGTTTTGTTATTTTCGTTATATTTGCGGCAATTTATTCGTGTTGCAACAAATACCTTATTAATATGATCGCAAGAGAATTACTCAATCCGAAGAGCATCGTGGTGTGCGGTGCCTCGTCAGACATTCACAAACCTGGTGGAAAAGCTTTGAAAAACCTTTTGGAAAGCCCATTCCAAGGACCGGTTTATGCCGTGAACCCCAAAGAGACCGAAGTGCAAGGCGTGAAATGTTACGCCAAGGTCGATGACCTGCCCCAGGTGGAATGTGCCATCCTTTGCATCGCCGCCAAGTTCTGCGCCCAGACCGTCGATGTGTTGGCCAAAGAGAAGGGCTGCAAAGGTTTTATCATCATCAGTGCCGGCTTTTCGGAGGAGAACGCTGAAGGTGCCGCCATTGAGAAGCATATCGTTGACACTATCAACAGCGTCGGCGGCAGCTTGATTGGCCCCAACTGCACCGGCTTCCTCAACGTGAACTACGCCGGTTGCTTCGACACGCCCATCCCGACACTCGACCCTAAAGGCGTCGATTTCATCACAGGCTCCGGTGCTACCGCCGTGTTTATCAAGGAGTATGGCATCAGCAACGGTCTGAAATTCAACAGTGTGTGGGCAGTGGGTAACAGCGCCCAGCTGGGTATCGAGGATGTGCTGGAGCATCTGGACGAGACCTTCGACCCCGAGAAGTCGAGCCACGTCATCATGCTTTATATGGAGAAGATCGGTGACCCGCAACGCCTGCTCAAGCACTCGCGCAGCCTCATCAACAAAGGATGCCATATCGCGGCCATCAAGTCGGGTGGTTCTGCAGCGGGTAGCCGCGCCGCTTCGTCACATACAGGCGCTTTGGCCACCAACGACGCTGTCGTTGATGCCTTGTTCCGCAAGGCGGGCATCGTGCGCTGCCATAACCGTCAGGAGCTGACTACTGTGTGCGGTGTGTTCATGTATCCCGAAATCAAAGGCAAACGCTGCGCCATCATCACCCATGCTGGCGGTCCCGCCGTGATGCTTACTGACGTGCTCAGCGATGGCGGCATGGAGATTCCTTCGCTCAAGGAACATCCGGCCAGCCCTGCTTTGCTTGCCAAACTCTTCGGTGGCTCCAGCGTTGGTAATCCTATCGACTTCCTCGCCACTGGCACAGCCGAACAGCTCGGCTATATCATCGACACCGTCGAAAACGAATACACCGATATCGACTTCTCGGTCGTCATCTTCGGCTCGCCTGGATTGTTCAGCAACAAAGAGGTTTACGACTTGCTTGACGAAAAGATGAAGACCTGCAAGAAGCCTATCTTCCCCGTGTTGCCTTCCATCATTAACGTGAAGGACGAGATCGAGGACTTCATCGCCAAAGGCCGTATCAACTTCCCGGAAGAATGTGTGCTTGGTAACGCTATCTGTAAGGTCTATAACACCCCGAAGCCGCAGCCCGAGAACGTGGAGATGCCGAAAATTGACACTGCCCGCATCCGCAAGTGCATCGACAGTTGCGAGAACGGCTACATTGGCCCAGATAAAATATACGAATTGCTTGATGCTGCTGGCATCGCGCAGAAACAGATTCGTGTCGTTGACCAGAAACAGCAGGCCCTCGACTTCGCCAATGAGGTAGGTTATCCGCTCGTGATGAAGGTTGTGGGTCCTGTCCACAAGTCAGACGTGGGTGGCGTGACCTTGAATGTGCGTGACATCGAGACCGTCAGCAAGGAGTTCGACCGTTTGATGGCCATCAAGGACACCTACGCGGTGGAAATGTACCCGATGCTTGACGGTACTGAGGTCTACATCGGCGCCATCCGTGACCCGAAGTTCGGTCATCAGGTGTTCTTCGGCTTGGGCGGCATCTTCATCGAGGTGCTGAAAGACGTGCAGAGTGCCCTCGTGCCCATCAGCGCGCCTGAGGCCAAGGAAGCCCTCACGCATCTTCGCGGTTACAAGATTCTGCAAGGCGTGCGTGGTCAGCAACCGGTCAACGTTGACGTCTATGCCGAACAGATTGCCAGAGTGGCTGCCTTGGTGATGGCTGCTCCTGAAATCGCAGAGATGGATCTCAACCCGCTGCTTGGCAACCCGAAGAATGTTGTCGCGGTGGATGCACGTATCCGTATTGAAAAATAATTGACACGAGACGCGAGACAGCGAGACGCGAGACGGTTTAGTCCCGCAGTCCCGTGTTCCGCAGTCCCGCGTCAAATATTAATAATATGATTACCGAAAGAGCCATCTATTATCTGGTCTACGCCGCTTTAATCGTCATCACCTTTGTGATCGATATGATGCTGCTCAAGAAACCCGACAAGACTAGCCGCACTATCGGCTATATCCTCAGCATTGTTGTGGATTTGGCCATTTTTGGATTTGGCCTTTGGCTGTATTTCAAAAACAAGGAAACCAACTATGAGTTGGCTTCCCAGACAGGCTTTGTGCTGGGTGGCATCCTTTGTGGTGTGTGCCTGCTGTGCCTGCTGGGACGTTATTGGCAGAACAAGGAAGCCGACAAAAGAGACAAGAGGTCATGAAAAAAGCGGATTTTATTACCATAATTATCGTGGCCGCTGTGGTGTGCGGCTTCGCCTTCATCCCTGGCGCGTGGGATTGGTTTAAAACAACCACCGAAAACCACGGCCTACTGATGAGTTTCTTCAAGTTCGCCATCCTTGGCACTTTCGGCGAGATGCTGGCCTTACGTATCCGTGAGGGTGTGTACATGAAAAAAGGCTTCGGCCTATTACCTAAGATGTTGGTTTGGGGTGTGTTGGGTGTGGTGATTGCCTCGGCCATGATTATCTTCAAGGCTGGTACGGGTGCCCTTCTTGAAAAAGGTTTTCGTTTGGAAAATGCGAGTACGTGGATTAGTGAAACCGACCTCAGTTGGCACAAGTTCATTGCGGCGCTCTGCACCAGCGTGCTGATGAACACCCTGTTTGCGCCAGTCTTCATGACTTTCCACAAGATTACCGACATCCATATTGCTGAGACGGGTGGAGGTTTGGGCGGTTTCTTTGGCAATCGGCTGAAAATCAGAGAGACGCTGTCGAAGAAAATCAATTGGGACATCCAATACGGCTTTGTCTTCGCTAAGACCATCCCACTGTTCTGGTACCCTGCACACACCATCACCTTCCTGTTGCCGTCTACGCTGCAGGTGTTGTTTGCAGCTTTCCTCGGTGTGGCCTTGGGCGTGATTCTGAGCATTAAGAAATAATTCGGCCAGATTTTTGGTGAAAAGTTTGGCATTTGAAGTTTTTTGTATAACTTTGCCACGTAATTACAATTTTAAACACGCGCGTTATGAAATCCTACAAATGGTTCAGATGGCTTTTGAGAGCCTCCGCTTTGACGACCGTGATGTTCGTCATGCAAGCCTGCTATGGTGCTCCTTATCAAGACAGGGACATGCCTGACCCGACGGAAATGAACGATGAAGCAAAGGCGCCTGAGGCTCCGGTCAGCGACACTTTGACTCAAGCAGAGATTTAAAGGTGGTGAAAAAACACGCATTGTACAAATGGCTCAGTCGTGGAGCCATGTCATTGGGCATCCCGATGATGTTTGGGTGTGCGAAGCTGTATGGACCGCCGCCGCCTGAAGAGGTATATGGCACAGGCCGTGACAGCGAGTCTGATTCCCCTGAAGTCGTCGTTCAAGGCGGAATGGGCGATACTTTGGCCATGTCAGTAGTATATGGCGAATTCGAAAAATGATGCTCCAAGGCTTCCATAACTATTTCCGAAAGAAAGAAACCCAGCTACACGAACTGAACTACCTCTTTTGGGAATGCACGCAACGCTGTAACCTCAACTGCCAGCATTGCGGCTCCGATTGTTTGGCCTCTTCGCGCTACAAGGACATGCCTTTCGAGGATTTCCTGAACGCAATCAAACCTTTAGAAACCAAGTACAAACGCAATTCTGTTCTCATCGTCATCACTGGCGGTGAGCCTTTGGTGCGTCCCGACTTGGCTGACTGCGGTCGGCAGCTGCGGCAGCACGGCTTCCCGTGGAGCATCGTCAGCAATGGCTATGCCTACGACGAGGCTATGCATAAGAAACTCATTGATGCAGGCATGTATAGCATCACCATTAGCCTTGATGGCCTGCGCGACACACACGATGCCTTCCGTAAACGTCAGGGCAGCTTCGACCATGCACTGCGTGCTATTGACTTGTTGGCCAATGACAAGAGACTGCCTACATACGACATCGTGACCTGCGTCAGTCCGATGAATTTTGATGAGTTGGAAGGCATTAAGCAGTTACTCATTGAGCACAAGGTAAAGGCTTGGCGCTTGTTCACCATCGCTCCGATTGGTCGCGCCGCTGCCGATGACGGTCTGCAACTCAGCAACGAGCAGTTCCGCCAAATGATGGATTTCATCGTAGCCACCCGAAAGGAAGGCAAGATTAACTGCATGTTCAGTTGCGAAGCCTTCGTGGGTCCATACGAGCGCAAGGTGCGTGACTGGTTCTATTTCTGTCGTGCAGGTATCACCATCGGCTCTGTGCTTATCGACGGCTCCATCTCAGCTTGTCCCAACATTGACCGTAGTTATGTCCAAGGCAACATCTATCAGGATGACTTTCTTGATGTCTGGGAAAACCGTTTCCAGCCCTTCCGAGACCGTGCCTGGATGAAACAAGGACAATGCGCCGACTGCAAGGCCTTCAAGAACTGCCTTGGTGGTGCGATGCACCTACATGCAAAGGACTCGGGTGAGATGATGATTTGCCATTATAATAAGTTGAGAGTGTAGAGTTTAGAGTTGAGAGAAAAAGGAGGAGTGGATTTTTTTTGAAATTTTTCAAAAAAAATCCACTTTTTTCTTGACAGTAATGAAAATTGTTGTACTTTTGCAGTGTTCTATTTAACTAATACACTAAAACAAAAATACAACAACATGATTGAAATCAAGAACTTAGACTTCGGCTACAAGAGTCAGCCAGTCTTCAAGAACATCAGCCTCAGCTTCGAGAAAGGCAACATCTACGGACTGTTAGGCGAAAACGGAGTGGGGAAGACCTCCCTGCTGAAACTCATTAGCGGTCTGCAGAAACCTGCCGCTGGCGCTTGCGAGGTGGACGGCATAGCTCCTTTCAACCGTCTTCCCGAAACCCTTTCCAAGATTTTCTTCATCTCGGAGGATTTCGCCATCCCTGACAACACACCTATTAATAATGTACGCGAGTTGGGTGTGTTTTATCCTAACTACGACGAGAAGCTCTTTACCGAGCTCTGCGATGAGCTGGAGGTCGACCCCAAGCGCAAGTACGGCGAGCTTTCCTTCGGTCAGCAGAAGAAATGCTTGATTGCCACCGCTTTGTCGCTCAACACTGATTACCTGCTGCTGGACGAGCCCACCAACGGATTGGACATTCCCTCGAAGACGCTCTTCCGTCAGGTGATTGCCAAGCACGCCAACGAGAACCGCACTATCATCATCTCCACCCACCAGGTGAAGGATGTGGAGAACCTCATCGACCCCATCATTATCCTCGATCACGACGAGGTGTTGCTGAAAGCTTCCTTCCAGGAGATTGCCGACAAGCTCTACTTCGACTACGGTATGGATGTGGCTCCCGAGGCACTCTACAGCGAGATGATTCCTGGCGGCTACGTCAGCGTGACGCGCAACCCCAACCACTACGACAGCAAGATCAGCATCGAGGTGCTGTTCAACACGGTGATGAAGAACAAGGAAACCATCAAGCAAATCTTTACATAAAGACGCGAGACTTCGAGACGCGAGACGTTAGCCAAGTCCCGTGTCCCGCAGTCCCGTGTCTCGTGTCAATAGACAATTTGGTTGAATAAAGTTACTTATCTAATAGGAGAAAATACTATGAATAACTCATTTAGTTTCAATCGTTTCAATAAGGTGTTGGCCTACGACTGGAAACGTTTCCTCCGCAACTTCGGCATCACGATGTTGGTGTGGATCAGCATGCCTGTCATGTTTTGGGTGACAAGTCTGGTCTTCGGCTTCGAGTTGGACACATCTGTTCGCGTTTTCATCATTTTAGGTCTTATCGCCATCACCGTGATGTCAGCTCCATCGCGCATTTATGGCAAGGTCAACCTGCCGCGCGAGGGTGTGGGCTTCGCCATGTTGCCCGCCACCAGCTCCGAGAAGTTCTTCAGCATGTTTATCTACTGCTCGCTGCTTACTCCTTTCCTCACTTTGGTGGGTGCCTGGCTCGTTGACTGCCTGATGACCTTGCTGCCTTTCGGCGGTTTCAAGGAGTTCATTCCTCTGAAGGAGATTTTTACGAGTGGCGAATTCGGTGAACGGATGCTGGTGTTTCTCGCGTTGGTCGCCACCACCTGGGCCGAGTCATCAGCCTTTATGTTCGGCAATATGCTCTTCAAGCGCCGCAAGGCCGGCAAGACCTTCGGCTGGGCGCTGCTGATTCTCTTCGTCCTCGTCCTTATTTTCGAGGTGACCGGAGGCTGGCAACTGTTCGAGTATATCTTCTTTGAAGACGATAGTGTCCTCAATCTGCTGATCTATAGCATTATTATGCTGCTCATCGCCTGCGGATTCTACTTCGGTACCAATCGTAAAATCAAAACGCAAAAATACTAGCCATGAATAATACGTTCAGTCTCAATCGTTTCGGAAAGCTTCTCGCCATGGATGGCAAGAAGTATCTCCGCAATTTCGGCATCACGCTGGCCATCCTCTGTAGCCTCAATATAGGCACTTGGCTGCTGACAGCGGTGTTCAATTTCGGGATGCCTCCTTTTATCCGTTGGACGGTGATTTATGTGGCTGTTTTCCTGTCGTGCATCCTGGTGCCGGCTAAGGCTTTCGGCGACATCAATCTGCCTCGCGAGGGCGTACGTTACGCCATGCTGCCCGTTTCCAATTGGGAGAAATACCTCAGCTATGTGCTCTACTGCATTCTGACCCCCGTAGCGGTGGCCTTGATCTCTTACGGCATCGACTCGCTGCTGACCTTGATTCCCGTCGGCGGATTCGAGAGATTCATCAGAAGTCTTGGCCCTATGGGTATGACGATGGATCTCATGAAAAGCCTCTCTGACCCCTCGGTCGTTATGGATCCTTCCGGTCTGGGGCAAGACTATACGGATGCGATGACGATGTTGGAACATATGAGCTCCGGCGAGGTGTTGAACTACCTCGTGGGCCTGCTGTTCACCACAGGATTGTTCATGATGGGCAATCTGCTCTTCAAAACTCACAAGACAGGCAAGACCTTTGGCATCATGATGGGTATCTCATACGTCCTCTCCATGATCATGCAAGCGTTGATGCTTTCTGGAGGTTTCTTCAACTTCATGGGAGAGGTGGATTTTAACGCTATCGTCAATATGGTCAGCGGTATGATGTGGGTGAGTATTCTCCTTAATCTCGTGCTGACCCTTGCCCTTTATGTTGGTCTGTTCTTTAAATTGAAAACCCAAAAATACTAAACCATGGAATTTAACGCACATAAACCCATATACCTGCAGATTTGCTCCCAGCTCTATGAGCAGATCCTGCGTGGCGAGCTGAAGGCCGACGACCGCATCCTTTCGGTGCGCGACTACGGTATCCAACTCGGCGTCAATCCCAACACCATCATGCGCTCCTACGAGACCATGACGAATGCGGGCATCATCTACAACAAACGCGGCATCGGCTATTTCATCTCAGCTGAGGCTAAAGACATCGTCCTCAAGCAGATGCGCGAGGAGTTCCTAGAGAAGGAACTGCCTGAAGTCATCAAGAAGATGAAGCTCTTGGGGGTTAGCCTCGATGAAATAAAAAACGCTTATATGCTGTAACTTTTTAACGGCTTGTCCGTATCAACAAATAGTAAATCTCTTTTTCATAACCTTGTAATGAGAAACGGCTGACCTTTTGGGCCAGCCGTTTTCTTGTTGGGTGCAGTTGGGAGCAGCTATTCGATGATGACTTTCTTCGCAATGGTGCCTTCCTTGGCGGTGGCGACGAAGAAATAGATGCCAGATGAGACATGCTCTAAACTGTAATGCAACGTCTTGGAATCGGTTTCATTGTATGTCTCGAACTGAGCAATGGGTAAGCCGCGCATGTCATATACTTTGACGCTGATCTTGCCAGTGAGGTTTTCGAAAAGAAGGTCCATCTCGCCTTTGTTGGGGTTGGGGACGATGCTGAAACCAGAGGAGGCAGTTTCATGCCCGTCAATGCCGAAGAAGGAGGACTTGAGATAAAAGACTGCGCTGTCCTCATCGCAATGGTTGGATGCTTTGCAACTCAATACAACATATTCATCGGTGTGCTCCGCAACATAGACACGGCAATAGTGTCTGTTTGGCTCGTCAGCCTTGTCGAAAAACTCCAATGCCCATGAAGGTTTGGAGATGTGCCAATCGTAATCTTTCCAGCCATCGATGTGACCGAGTGTGTCTTCAACGTAGAAATCGTATTGGAAGGAGAAGAACTCGGTGTTGGTGATGACGGCTATGGTGTCGGCGTTTTGTCCGTAAATGACTGCATTTGGAGTGGCACACTTCATTCGGGGCTTGGGACTGTAATCCAAGTCGAGGTCGAGATGGTGCACTTTGTAGCACTCATCTGTATCGGCAGCCACGGTGTCGGTGTAATGTCCTGATTCAGTATAAACGTGGCCGTTCCATTCGTAGGAATTGCATTCTCCGTGTATCGGCTCGGGCTCAAGGTCAATGAGTTCGTTCACGGTGAGGTTGAGTGTGAAGTAACTTTTGCAGCCGCTTTCATTGGTGATGGTGAAGGTCTTATGGTAGGTGCCAGGCTCGTCATAATACAGCTCGAATCCTTGTGCGGTGACGAAAGTGTCGGGTGTTTTGAAGCAGACTGTGGTGTCTAACACTTGGTCGGGGTCTCGGCGCGAGTCGATATAGAAATGGTAGGTGTTTGTGGTCGATGTGCCGCCGCACGGAGCTTCTTGTGTGGTGACGGTCAGTGAGGCCTCATACAGCCCGATGTTGTCATATTGGTGGGTGGCTGGGTTGTCGTTGCTGGTGGGGCTACCGTCGCCGAAATCCCATTTGAGGTCATAACCGGTGAGGTTGACATCGGCGAGGAAGGAGATTTGGTCCAAGTCACAGTTGGGGACAGTGTCATACGGATTGACGGCAATCTCGTTGACAAGGATGGATGTGGAGAGGTCGGCGGCCTTCGAGCCGGCCATGTAGGCATAGCCTCGGGCATCATCAAAGCCGTAGATATGGGCGTTGAAGCCGTTGGGACAGTGCAAGTGGTGGACCCCATGACTGATTTTCTTTCGACAAAAACTGTAGTGGTTGTTACCTTGCAGGGTCTCAAATTGCTCAGCGGGCAGCAAGGTGTTGTCAAGGTAAACTTGACCGACATCTTGGGTCTCCACAATGATGTTCACATAATGGTTGTCGATGTTGACGTGGGTGTGATTGTAGTTGAAGGTGGAGAAGGTGATATCTTCGATGCGTTGCTCGATAGGTGCAATCCAAAGCATCGAAGGGGCACCGTTGCCGCTGCCTTCTGAACTGGTGTTGAAGAGATAGACGGCACATCGATGAGTGGATTCCAAATAGCATGCCTTGGCATTGCTCTCTAACTTGAACACATAAGATTGGTTGGCGTTCAGCGTTTGGATGAGGACGCCATTGCGGCGAATCTCGTTGCCGTCGGCGGCTGAGGTGATTTTGACATAGTCTTTATCACGGCCAAGTGAGCTAGTCACCACAAACTTTTTGCCCCATGAGCGTATGGGCATGGCTTGCTCGAAGACACAGTCTAGGTCGTTTCTTGCAGTGGTGGGAATCAGAGTAAGGTTGTTGCCATTGAAGATAGCGATTTTTTTGCAGTCACGGGCAGTGACGCGAGTGCCGCTCAAGTCGCGGCTGCCGGAAGAGTCGTGGGACCGCACTTGATAAGCCTGTCCTTTGTTCAACGTGATGGTGAATTCTTGGTTGGCTGGTTTTCCTCCCAAGGTTTTCACCGATGGTGTGATGTCGATGGTGGTGTCGTCTTCAGTGGCCACAATGACAAAGGCACTGGTGGGGTCATAGATACCATTGGATTGATCGTAGGTCTGAATGATATAGTCGTCGGCCAAGCCAGGTGTCGGCAGGACGAATGAAGCATCGAAGGAATAGGTGGCGATGTTGGCACAATACACGGAGACCGTATCGGTGGAGGTGATTTGCAAGCCTTTGTTTATAACTTGCTCATGTTCATAGTCTTCCAAATACACTTGGTCGATGTCAAGGTCGATGGAGAAGATGTTGTTGGCTTCCACAGTGAAGTTTTGCGACCAGCGCGTATTGGGATTGGTGATGGTGCCTTCACAACCTCTTTTGGCGCTGACCAAGAGCTGTACGCGAATCCAAGGCCCTGATTGGGGATGGTTTCTGAATCCATTGCTGATGAAGGATAGCCAAAACTCCTTGCCTTGTGTGGTGGCATCTTGCGCAAACGAGGCAGGCGCGGCTACAGCCAATGCAATAAGAAGCAATAGTATTTTATAGGTATGTCTCATGTGGGTACTCAGTCATACTCTCCCCATTTCATACAGGCACCTTGGAGTTGTTTCTTGAGTGGCAGCATGAGGGTCAGCGTGGCTTGGGCATCGGTGCTATAACGCAGGTATTTGAATTCATCGTTCTTTATTTCTCCGTCCTTGTAAGTCGGTAAGCCGTTCATATTGGCTGAAACATCGAACTTGATAAGGAAGTAGTAATTGCCAGCATTAATCCTGAAAAGAGAGCCAACGCCTAGCGTGGCACCAACGTTGAAAGCCCTATAGGTAGAACGGTTGAATGCAATTGAGTTGTTGCTGGAGGAGATTAGCGTGTTGTCCTCGTCGTTATTATGGTAGCTATTGGTGTAAGTCATAACGGCCGAGGAATCGGGCAGCACATATGAAAGGCGTGGTGCGACGTAAACGTAAGGCACAATGTTTCGCTTGGTGGCCAAGCCCATGTAGTAGGTGAAGGGCACGTAAGCCTCAATGCAGCGATAGCTGGCTTTGAAGCCTTTGACAATAGTGCCGTAATTGACTTGGGCTTGGTCCGCATCCCATCCAATGGGGAAATGGTCGTCAACATAGCCTAGCTGTATGTTATGCTGCGCGTAGGCCACGTTCAGCCCGACTGAAAAGTTGTTCTTGAGCTTGCGCTCCACGGCGATGCCACCGAAGTAGCCCAAACTATTGGTGATGGTGTCGAAATATTTGTAGTTTTCCACGTACCAGTTGGAGGATTCCATGCTGTGGAAATGCAGCCAGGTGGTGATATTGCCGCCACCAAAGATACCGACGTTCCATTTGGCCTCGCTCGACTGTATCTGGTCACGCGGCGAAGTGATGGGCTTGTTGAATTTTTGTGCCGAGGCACTGAGGACAAACAAAGAAAAAACAGAAACGAAAAGGATTCTTGCGGATATGGATGAAAGGTGTTTCATTGGAAAATATGGATTGAATGAGTTTAATGCTGGATTATAGTTGTATTAATTTGATGTATTATATCTAAAACAATCATACGGGAAATCATAAATGATAATGTCGTGTATAGCTGGTAGTTTGCCAAATACACCTATATTATCCGAAGGTTCACTATATCCTTTGACGCATGTTCCTATTCTACATTCATCAATACCTTGTGTGGTTAGTATTCCTGAAATAATGAACCATTCTTCTCTTATTTCATTAAAGTCTGTAACCATATGGGCCCATAATTCCTCATCAGGCTCTATCCGTTTCTTAGCTTTGTGGCGATAGTATGCTGTGAAGCAATCTCCATCGCCCATGATGTAAACGGAGTCACTGGTTGATTCTTCAAAAAAATCATTCCCAGGAATAATCTCCCCCCATGAATGAACAAATAGAGCAGATTCTGCTATGCATCTATGTTGTTTTCCGAATCTAATGGATACCATTTGGTCGTTAGTAGGTGTTGAGTCTTGCTTGTAGTAGGAGGTGGTTGGATCATCAAGATTATGGATGAACCGAGCAAGGCGTATGGCGGGTCGGATAGAATCTGGAGAAATTGACTCAATTTTGACAAGAAAGCAGGTGTCTATTCTCGGTGGATTGTCGCCGAAGTGGAGATAAGGCCCCATTTCTGCAATCAGTTCGGCGGGAATCACCTTGTCGATGCTAGGGATGGATTGTATGGCGTAGTCCAGGCCGAAGCGGGCTTCATAATGGTACTTGACTTTTCCGTCAGTAAGGTCTTCCGTTTCTAAACAGAATTGGAAGGAAGGCTCAGCGGAAAATGGCTTTCCGTCGCGCACCCATTTAATAAAGGTGTAGCCATTCTTGGGCAGTGCCGTCAAAATAAGCGTGTCTCCAACACTGAATGATGCAGACTCAGGGTCAAGAGTAGTGGTCTGTCCGCCATTCACTCTTTGAAGCATGATGGTGCCGCCCTCTGCAGGGACTTTCTCAACGGAAAAAGGATTGTCGTTGCGATGGAAGGATTCCGGAAAAATCTCTTCGACTTTGTTGCACGATGCGCAAAGGAAAGCTGCAAGGCCAGTTAATAACAAAAGACGCAATGTTTTATTCATTGTTTGAAAAGAATTTTATAGGTTATTGGATGATAACGACTTTCTTGGCGAACACTCTGTTGTTGTTGGCAAAGACGAAGAAGTAGATGCCTTCTGCGTGTCGTTTCATGGTGTAGTCATAGCTGTAACGGTCAGCGCCGACGTTGGTCTCAAAACTGTCAATGGTGTTGCCGGTCATGTCAAGCACTTTGACGACGGTTAAACCTTCCATGTCCTCAAAGTTGATGTGCATCTGGCCGTTGTTGGGGTTAGGCACAATGCTGACCTTTGCCGCTGCGTTGCTGTTCTCGTCCATGCCCAAGAAAGAGGGCTTGAGGTAGAAGTGCCGCTCCTTGCTGCCGCATCCGTTTTTGGGTGTGGCGGTCAGTACCACGACTTTGTCGTCGTGTTCGGCCACATAGACGGTACATTCGCTGTAGTATTTCCCGTTGGACAATTTGGGTATGGTGTCGTATTCAATGGCCCACGAAGGCTTGCTGATGCTCCAATGACAACTGTCGTCCCATATGCATTCCTCGTAGGTTTCCTCGATGCGGAAAGTGTATTGGAAGGAGAAGAACTCGGTGTTGGTGACCACGGCGATGCTATCATGGTCAATGCCATATACAACAGCGCCTTCGTCTAGGCAACGGATTCTGGTGGGGTTGGGGGCATACTTCATGTCCGTTACGGTAACCACCATGGCGGTGTCGCAGCCGTCAATGGTTTCACCAGCGACGGTGAAATCGTTGGGGAAGGAATATCTTCCGTTCTCTTTAAACCAAAGGGTGTCGGTAAACCAAGTGAACGGAATGGAGTCACATTGGAATTCAGGGGAGTTCTGGTTGATGGTTTTTGTCCCATTCAAATGATGGTGATTGACCGTAACCGTGACGGTTTTTGACCGTGGCTCAAGAGTGATGTTGTCGGTTACGGTGCAGGTGTAGGTGGTGGTCTGTGTTGGGGAGACTACAGGATTTGGCACGTCGGAGGTGAAGCTGTCGGAGCCCATCCACGAATAGCTGAAGTCGCCTGAGCCGCCACCGGCAATGACTTGCAACTGTGTGCTTTCGCCTTCGCAAATGACATTAGGAATGGCTAAGGCTTCAACGCTGATAGGTGCGGTGCCGACGTAGACGCAGACGGTATCGGTGCTGGTGCAACCACCTTGCGGGTTGGTGACAGTCAGATAAAAGCATTGGGTGTCCCTGATGACAGCAGTCTCGGTGTTGGGACTGTCCGGGTTAACCACCATATTGGCAGGCTCCCAATGGTACGAGAAGGCATCGGATCCTCCCGAGCCGCTTAGTTGAGTTGTGAGGCCAGGATAGTCTATGGCTAGGTCGGGACCGGCATTGGCCACGGGTTGCGCGTTGACGGTCACGGTTTGGGTGATTTCACCTGGGCAAGAGCCGTCTTCATTCGACACGGTGAGCGTCACTGGATAGGTGCCCACTTGGGCGTAGGTGTGGTCCGGGTTTTGGCCGTTTCCTTCTTGGTCGTCGCCGAAATCCCAATGGAAAACCAAGCCTTCTCCGGCAATGCCGTTAAATTGGGTGGGATTGCCTTGGCAGACGGTGGTGGCGGTGAAGCTTGGGGTGGCTTGTTGGTAAATTATCACCTCAGTGGATGCCGTGGTGTTTTGAGCACCTACGGTAGTAGTGCATGTGTAAGTGCCGGCCATAGCCATAGTGCAGTTGGGAATAATAGGGTTCTGCAAGGTAGAAGAGAAGCCGTTAGGACCAATCCATGAGTAGGTTGCATTGGGTTGCTCATTGACGGTCAGATGGATGGTCTCTCCTTCGCAATAAGGTCCATCATTGTTCACGATACCTGGCATGATACCACAGTCGGTTTCACCATCACCAGCGAATTTTTGGAAAGTGATGTTGCCGCCAGTATTGCTATAGTTGGTGATAAGAAGAATATAATACTGTCCTATTTGTCCGTTCACGACGTGAGCATACTCAAAATGTCGTGCATCAAAACTACAGTCGTGAAGGTTGCCATAAGGATAATGGGCGGAGGTTGACGTGTTGTTAGGACAACTTTCGCATGTTGCGGTCAATAAACCAGTTTGTCCCGCTTCTGTCGGACAGGGTTCGTTTTGGTTGTTGAAAGGTCCCCAAAGGGCAAAATCGACATCGAAATCAGCTTCAATTAGGATGGTGATATCGCCAGCCACACCAATTCGCATATAGTACCAGAAGGAGGGCTTATTCGTGGGCGAACTACCCAAACATCCGTAGTTGGGTCCTGACCAGGAATAGTCCAAGTTGTAGGCCGGGAAATCGTACAAATCAGAAGTGCAAAAAGGTTCCGCATCCATGCAGTGATTGGCGCGGTCAAGATGGTCGGCAATCAGGAAGTTATAGTACTCGAGGCTTATATTGTGCGCCCAAGAATTGAATACTTCGGCAAACTCCTCTTTCGGTAGCGCTGAGGCTTCTTCATATTCCACTCTAAGCATCATCCTGAGATAATCGAATTCGGCATGAATCGGGATGTCAGCATGGTAAATGTTGGGCCTGATGTATAATTCGCCAGGATTATCAGTCGGGTTGCACAGCCAGATGTCGCTCGTGGCCAGTGCTGACGCCAACTGGACACGTTCCTCAACATTGGCAATGTCAAAAACATTGAAAAGGAATCCGTTTTCATAATCCCTGATTTGGGCTTGTTGGGTCATATTGGAATTTGACACGTAATCCTGGGCCCAGATCCTTGCAGGCATGACTGACAAGAGTAGGATAAAGAGGATGGTCTTGGCGAATCTATTCATGGTAGGTAGCTTTTTTAGTGTTTTTATAACTGATTGTAGAATAGTATTATTGTGTAGTCCTTATCAATGGATGACGACCACTTTCTTGGTCAACACGCGGTTGTTATTCGAAATCACGAAGAAATAGATGCCTTCAGCATACTTTTTCATGTTGTAGTCGTAGTTGTAACGGTTGGAGTTGATGAAGGTTTCAAAGGCGTCGATCTGGTTGCCGGTCATGTCGAACACCTTGATGGCGGTACGGCCATCCATGTTCTCGAAGTCGAGGTGCATCTGTCCGTTGTTGGGGTTGGGCACGATGTTGACCTTGGCAGGCGACGCATTGTATTCATCAATGTCCAAGAACGAAGACTTGAGATAGAATTTGCGCTCAGTGCTGTTGCAGCCGTTATTGGCGGTGGCGGTGAGCACAACGTATTCGTTGTTACGGTCGGCCACATAAACTGTACATTCGCTGTAATACTTTCCGTTGAGCGACAATACCGGAACAGGGCTGAATTCAATGTTCCATGAAGGCTTGCTGATGGTCCAATCGCAGCTTTCCCAAACGCATTTGCGGTTGGTCTCTTCGACATAGAAGGTATATTGGAAGGAGAAGAACTCGGTGTTGGTGACCACGGCGATGGTGTCGCCAAACACGACAGCCGATCCGTCGCTGCATCTGATCTTTGACGGGTTAGGGGTGTATGTCATGTCTTGGACCTTGACTATCAATGCTGTGTCGCAGCCGTGTATGGTGTGGCCATCATGATAATTTTCGTTGGGGAATGGGTAGACGCCGTCTTCTTTAAAGTAAAGCGTGTTTCCGAACCAGTTGAAACGAATGGAATCGCACGCATAGTCAAGGTGATGCTCATCGATGACCTCGATGTTATCAGCATCATTATCATCATGGTTTACAACGAGGTGGAGATAATAGTCTTTGGTGCAGGGGAAAGGATAGAGTGAAACAGGGAAGAAGTCTTCTGCGGATTCATTGTATTCTCCTACAAGTTCGCCGTTGACGATCCATCTGTAGCGATTGCATACGGTGTCCCAGATGTGTTCGGGCTCTGGAACCTCCTGATAATTCAGTTGAAGTTGGAAGATGCCATCACAGGCATTTGTTTCCAAGGTGTCGCAATAAAAGCCTTGTTCAGTGATGGTTTTGGTGGTGATGAGACTGCCGTCAGGATTCTCGATTCTCCATTCGTAGGGAAGCGAGCACGTGAATACCTTTAGTGTATCAGGTTTGTAATAGTCTCTGACCGAAAATATCAATCTGACCGCGCTGTCGCAGCCGTGGATATCGGTGTCCAATACGGTTACATCGGCGTCTTCATAATAATCCACGCCATAGAAGTGGTAGGGACATTGTTCGGGACAATAGGTGACAGGAATGGATGTCACGCCGTTGTCGGGATACACGGTGAGATTCAATCTGACGATACTATCGCAACCGTGGATGGTTTGCAGGGTATCGGGATAGTTGAAGATGGAAGAGTTGAAAGTGTTGCCACCGAAGCTGTACGTCTCACCATGGCAGATGGCGACGTTAATGGGGGTTTCGTCGTAGGTGGGATAATGGTCAAGATGCAAGTAAATGGTCTTTGCGCAACCTTGGCTAGTGACAGTGTCAATCTGATAGGTGTTGGGTTCATTGTAATCTTGTCCGTGCCAATGGTAAACGTCGTCTGGGCAGATGGTCATGGATTCATGCTCTTCGATGACTTCATTTACCGTGACAGTGACAGTGACGTTTTGCGTGGTCTGTCCGTCTGTGACGTGGCAGGTGTAGGTAGTGGTCTGTGAGGGAGAAGCGATGGGATTGTAGATGTTGGGGTTGCTCAACCCTGTGGTAGGTGTCCAGGAGTATGTGAAGTTACCTGTGCCGCCACCGGCGTTAACATAGATTTGTCCGCTACCGCCTTGACAGATACTGATAGCGGGGCCTGCCGTGACCGTCATGGCGCTACCGTTCATGTGGATGGTCACTTGGTCTTGGCTGGAGCAGCCACCTTGTGGGCTAGTGACGGTGAGGGTATAGGTCTGGTCTTGGAATAAAGCCACGGTTTGGGTGTTCTGGGCATTAGGATTGGTCACCATGTTGGCGGGCTCCCAATGGTAGTTGAACGTCCCTGCACCGCCTGAGCCGTTCAGTTGTGCAATGCCTCCGTAACCGACGGTTTGATCAGGACCAGCGTTGGCCGCAGGTTGGGCATACACGGTAACAGTTTGTGTCTTTGTGTTGGTGCAGTGACCGTTGCAGGTCACGGTGAGTGTCACGGTGAAAGTACCTGCGTTGGCGTATGTGTGAGTAGGATTCTGCTGTGTCGAGGTCTGTCCGTCGCCGAAGTTCCATTGGTAGCTCATGGTCTGACCTGAAGGATTAGTGGTGGAGGTGTTGGTGAATTGGGTGGGGTCACCAAGGCACACGGTGGTGGCGTTGAAGTTGGCCGTAGGCTGAGGATGGATGACCACAGTGGTAGTAGCGCTGTTGGTTTGGCTGCCCACGGTGATGGTGCAGGTGTATGTGCCGGCCATGGCCATGGTGCAGTTCGTGCGGGTGGGATTCTGTTGGTTGGAAGTCCAGCCGCCAGGACCGCTCCAGCTGTAAGAGGCGCCAGCTTGTCCGTTGGCACTCAAATGTATGGTTTCTCCAACGCAGTAGGGACCGTCGTTTTCGACCAATGGAGGCAGGATGCCACAGTCGGTGGTGCCGGTGCCTCCGGTCTTACTGAAGGAGATGTTGCAAGTTGTGTTGGAATAGTTGGTGATGATGAGGATAAAGTAGTCACCGGTTTGGGCCGAGGACGGGATGATGCAGTTTTCATTGGCAGAGGTACTGTAACTGCAACTGACCACTTTGTTGGAGGTCAAACTGGAGCAAGGTGATGGGTTGGTGATGGTTGCATAAGGTCCCCAGCAGCAGAAGTCGATGTCTACGCTTGGCGTGCTATGCATGTTGATGGTGATGCTGCCCGGGTTGGCAATTCGCATGTAATACCAAGCAGGATTGGGGGTGGAATACAGGCAGTCGTAGTCAGGACCTGATTCGCCGCTACCCGCATTCACGCCAGCAGGGAACTCATACATGCCGTTGTCGGTGCAGAAGGGGTCAGCATTGGCGCAGGTGTTGTTCTGTCTCGAGCGGATGTAATAGTCCATCATCAAGGAAGAAGTGAACTGGTTAGGCAACTCACCCTTATATTCAGCAGCCACCTCCGCAGCTTGTTCTTTGTCCATCTTGTTGAAATTGATGGCGTTTTGTTCTTTGAACTCGGCAAAGGTTTCCGACAAACTTATACCTTCAAAGGCATCGCTGGCACTGACGATGAAAATGCCGTCTTGCTCATCGTTGATGACATCGAAGCGTCCGTCAGTCATCAAGTTGTAAATAAAAAAGACGCGTTCGTCAAATCTGGCGATGTCGGTGATGTCGAATCGAATCGTTGCCGGATTGTTGTTGGCTTGAGGTTGTTGCGCCCACTGCTTCAATGGCATGACCAGCAGCATCATGGCAAGAAATACGGTCTTTGCGAATCTATTCATATGAGTGGTTTGTTTAAAAGTTATTCTTCATACATAGAAAAAAGCGCGTAAAGATACGCACTTTTTTGGAATAACGAAGCTTTTTTTTACTAAAATGCTGATTTTTGGTGTTAAATGCTTACATTTTTATGATTTTTCTGCTCCATCGTTGCCCGTTTTGCTCCACCATGATGTGGTATAATCCTGCTGGACGGTCCTTGAACGAGACAATACTGCTGTTTTGCTCCGTAAGGATGAGGTTGCCGGTGGAGTCGAAGACACGGATGCAGAAATCGTCACCTTGCTCAATTTCTACAAAGACTTGGTCAGTGGTAGGATTGGGGTGCAAGGTCAACGGAAGTGTGTTCTGCTCTGGGGTTGCGTCGAGATCAGGCGGCAGCGTGATGTAGTCAATCCAAGCACAATCGGAACCGCTGTCGACGGAGTAGTCCTTGGCATAGGTCCATGTATAACTGTGTTGCCCCGGAGAAGTGGGGTAGGTGTAGCCATGCCACCAATACTCTCCCGACCACCGGTCCATCTCTTCATCATCAATGGAGAAGATGAGGAAGTCGTAGTTGGCTTCGCTTGATATTCTACGGAAGAAACCGATGTTGCTCGGCTCCGACGACTGGAAGTACAGGGTCAGTTGTGAACTCTCGTTGTGAGTGATGGTGCCCGACTTGGCGCAATATGAGCCCTCGTAAGGGTTAGATTGGGAGAGGGTCCAAGGATGTTGAGAGTCGTTGGTCCAATAGTCAGGCTCGAATATGCCCCTCTCAAAGCTTTCCAGCACAAAACCTATCGCGCATGGGATCTCCTGCTCCATCCTCAAACCGTTGATGGCTGAGTGAAACATGAGTTGAACAGAGGTCGTTTCTCCTGCGATAAACTCGGTGTAGACGTCAAAAGAGACCGTGGTCATGTCGTTCACTTCAATGTCTGCCGTTGAGGCCTCTTGTGTAATGACACGTATATAACCTTGGTTGTTGGTTAACGAGAAGTGTGGGTTTTCGGCGATGTAATGGCCGTTGTTGGTCACGCGGAAGACGAGGCGGGCATACTCGCCTGGGTCGAGCCTGCCGTTGTTGTTGCCTTGGGCATCGTCGATGTCAATCAGCTCGGCCAATATGTTGGGTGCCACCACCTCGATGTTATATTCTTGGGTGTAGGTCCCGCTGCCGAAATGGGTGGTGAGGGTGAAGGGGATACTCGATCTGTCGGTGATGTCGTCGCTGAGTGTGAAAAGGAAGGCCTCTTCTATAAGTTGGCTTTCGTTTGAAGTCAACGCATCATACGAGATTTCGCCTTGAGTGACAGTCAGTTGTTCTGAACTGGAGGTCAGCGTAACCGTGCCGCCATCGCTGTCTTGCAGTCCTACATTGGTCACGTTGATGTCGGCGATGACCGGTTGGTTATAATGTAGCGTGAAGCCTCCTCCATTCATCGCGATACTGTCGACCACGATGAAGGGGCTGTCGAAGGGTACAAGGGTGATGTCTTCTTCATGGCGTAACAGGTTTTGGCCTGTGATGGTGAGGTGTATGGGGCCGACGGGGATATTCTCCAAAATGGTGATGGCTTGCTCTGCTCCCGTTCCAGTGGCAGTAGCCACGATATGCCATTGCCTTCCTTGACGGACTGTCAGCGCGATTTGCGAGCCTTCGGGTGCGGTGATGTGGAAGGGCGTGAAGCATTGGATACTCTCATCGTGTGTGGTGGCGATGGGTTGGGGTATATCCGTAAATATCCTGATGAAGGCGTCGCAAAAGGTGTGGAAGGTGTTGTAGGTGGTGGTGCACATGTTTTCGTCGGCGCTGGGGAAGACGTGGGTGTCGAGGAAGTATTTGCCCGAGACGCAGGCGAAGGCGGGCATCCATGAATCGGAATGGTCCGCGAAGGGGCCGTATTCGGGAAGGAAGGTCGGATCGAAGAGGTCCCACACGCCCCAAAGGAAGATGTCGTTGGCGTAGGAATAGGTCTGTCCCACAGGGCCTACGGCACCGACAATGCCTGCGTTTTGTCCGTCACGGGTCATGCGCAACAGGGTTTCGATGAAACTGGTGGTTGAGTTGTCGTACATGCCAGTTCGGCAGTTGACGGAAATGAGGAAGGTCAGCTTGTCTACGTTGTTGATGGCACCGAAGTCAGAGGTGTAGATCTCGGGTTGATACCATTTGGTGTTCCAGCCATGGTCGCGGTGTTGGATGAGATAGGCACCGTTGTTGATGGCGCTGATGACTCCGGAGGCTGTGCCGCCCGTCCATCCACCCAGTTCGGCAGGTGTGGCAGGGATGTAACCTACGCCGTTTGGACCAAAGTAGTCGACAACGGTGGGTGTCCCAGGTGCTGTCGACCAGTTGGGTCCCAAGTCTCCGTCATAAATCTCGTTGATGCGTTCTGGCTCCTTGCCGTGTTGGGTTAAATAACCGCTGATGGTGGCAATGGTGAGTTGAAACCATTTGGTGTTCTGCCATCCCGCCGCCGTCAGAGGATGGGCGTAGTAATAGGGGTCGGTGACGACATTGGTGTATTCGTATTCGTAAAGTTTACCGATGAGGACAGACAGCTCCGACTCGTTTTGTGCCAAGATGCGAGAGAAACAAATGTCCGGCAAATTGTCATCATTGACGTCAGCATAGGGGTTGTCGGAGGTAACGTCTCCGTCTTTGGGATGAGGTGTTGTGTAGCCAGGCACGTATTGTTGCAAGTCATCGCCGCTTTCTCCAATGATGCAGACTGCCGCTGGCGGGATGTCCCAAGTGTCGTAAATGTTTTTGATCCAAAGATTGATTGAGGCTGGCGAGATTCGTCCGAGAAGGGGCTCCGTCTCCGTCACTCTCATCGTCTTGGAGAGGATGCCTTGCTTGGTCCGATAGTCAGCAAGTTCTTTTCCTGCATTGTAGTAGGCGTCATTGTCTGGGGTAAGGATGAGGTATTCACAGCCCGTGACTCGGGTTTGTGACCATTGTTGCATGCGCGCGTCATAGTCGATGGGCTCCAAGCAGTCGTAGTTGAGGATGTTGTTCCTCAGGATGGGGTCCCAAAAGCGAGAGCGCAGGCGGTCGTCGCCGAAATGTCCGTTGCCGCCCTCGAAACGGATGTCGATGTCCAACTCTTGATGGATGGCAAGCTCTTTGGTCACCGGATTGTACTGCATGGGACAGACGCCGAGGTGTATGGCATCCACGCCGCGAAGCGACTGTGGCTCATTGTATTGCACGGCTTCCGAAGGGAAAAAGGCATTAACGGCATACACTTTAGGGTCTTTGAAGAAGGGCCGTTCGGCATCGTTCTCGGCTTGGCTGCCGACTGAGGGCGCAATGTTGATGCCCGTCCTATGCTCGTCGCGTCTCGTGCTGACTTCTACGACAGCTGTTGCACCTTGTGGAATGGCAATGAAGCTGTTGAAGGTGGGCAGGTCCGGTTGACCGTAGTCGTTTGGCATGACGATGCCTTTGGCTGTGATGGTGTGCATCAGCTCGCCCTCGCATCGTACGGTGTCGATTCGGAAGTCGCCAAGCTCGAAATGTAGGCTGATATGGTTACGGTCGGACGACGTGATAGTGAAGGTTTGCCCATGGGAAACAAGAGGCAAGGCAAACAATAGAATAAGAGGTAGTACTTTATGCTTCATATAGTTAGGATAATTTATTTGACCGCAAATTTATAAAAAAATGAAAAATACAACTGAAAATGACGATTTTTTGGCAATTACATTTTGATGATTTTGCGGCTCCATCGGTGTCCGTCTTGCGTGACGACGATATGATACATCCCTGCTGTTTTGTCCTTTATGCTGATGATAGACATGTCTTGTTCCGCCATGATGAGCCGCCCGTTTTCGTCAAAGACTTGCACTGTGAAGTGCCCCTCTAGTTCCATGTCGATGCTAATTTGGCCAGTGGTAGGGTTGGGGTGTAGGGTTAGCGGAAGCTCGGTATGCTCGGCGGTCTTGTCTAAGATGGGTGGCAAGGTGATGTAATCAATCCAGGCGCAGTCGTCGCCTTGTGAGGTATGTTGGCTCTTGCTGTAAACCCAAACGAATTGGTGCTGTCCAGGAACAACGTTGCAGACATATTCCATCCAATCTGTCTCCCCCGTCCAATTGTACATGTAATGGCCATCTATGTAAAATTTCAAGTAGTTGTAGTAATTAGGCGATGATACCTTGATGTAAAAGGAAAACCTGCCCTCTGCATTGGAGGTGCAATTCAAGACGAGTTGTGACCATTCATTGCTGTCAAGGGTGGTGTCAGATTGGATACAATAGGTGCCCTCAAAGGCCCCAACGTCAACGATGTGCCAAGGATGCTCAGGGTCGTTGGTCCAATATTCAGGGTTCAGTACACCCGTCTCGAAGTTCTCGATGGAGAGGTTTATCGGGCAATCGAAGCGTTCCTCCATGAAGAGGCCGCCATAAGTGGCATTGAGAAAGAATTCGACGTAAGGGACTTCGCCTGCGAGATATTCGACGTAAACGTCAAAGGTGACGTCGGTTGTTGCTCCAACAGCCAGGTCTTCGATGGTCATCTCTGGCGTGATGACTCTGACATAACCCTCGTGGTTCACTAAGGTGACGCGGGCACTCTCGGCATTATAGTGGCCTATGTTAGTGAGACGGAAGGTGAGGCTTGCATGTTCTCCCGCATCCAGACGTCCGTTGCCGTTTCCAGCTTGGTCATTGATGGCGACAAGCGCCGCGGAGATGTTCGGGGCAACAACGTCCACTTTAAACTCGCGCTCGAGGCTTCCTCCGATGTATTCGGTTGTGACCGTGAAGGGCACACGGCTTCCGTCAGGGAGGCTGTCGGAAATGGTAAACTGGAAAGCGTCTTCGATCCAAAGGCTCTCGTCAGGCAAAAGGGTCGGGATAGAGGTCTGTGCCAGTGTGATTTGCATCTGGCCCGTGGTGTCGACAAGGGTGGCCGTCCCCGCCTCATTGGTCGCCAAGCCAACATTGCGGACTTTGAGGTCCATAGAAGTCGATTCGCCGTAGTGAAGATGAGTGGCGCCGTCTTTGAAGAAAACGCTGTCGGCGATGACAACAGGCCCGCCGAAGGGATGCAATGGAAGGGTCACCTCGTGACGGAGGTAGTTCTTGCCCGTCAAGGTCAATTGCGCTGAGTCGGCGGGCGCAGAATCCATCACGTAAAGGGTCTGTTCTTCACCCGTGCCCGTGGCTGTGGCCAAAAGGTGCACTTTGCCGTTATAATTAGCACTTAGGGCAATTTGGACGCCCTCTGGCACCATGATGTGGAAAGGGGAGAAGCAGGTGACAGACTCGTCAAAAGAGGCTTCTATGGGCTGAGGCACGTCGGTGAAGAGTCTCAGGAAAGCATCGCAATGCGCGTGATACACGTTGTGGGTGAGGGTGCGCATGCTTTCGTCGGTGCCTGGAAACATTTGTTCTTCAAGGAAATATTTGCCCGACACGTTGGCAAAGGCGGGCATCCACTCGGCAGCGTGACTGGCGTATGGGCCGTGGTCAGGAAGGAATTCAGGTTCGAGAAGGTCCCAGATGCCCCAGACGAAGATGTCGTTGGCGAAGGAATAGGTCTGCCCCGACGGAGCGATGGCGCCTACGATGCCTGCGTTTTGGCCATCGCGAGTCATGCGCATAAGACCTTCGATGAAGCAAACGCCCGCTCCGTTGAACATGCCCGTCCTACAGTTGACGGAGATGAGAAAAGGCATCAGCCCTGGATTGTTGATAGCATCGAAATGATAGGTGTGGATTTCGGGCTGGTACCAATGAGTGTTCCATCCGTGGTCGCGGTGTTGTACAATGTATGCGCCTTGGTTGAAGGCTTGGATGACATCTTGGGCGGTAGCACCTATCCATGGACCGAATCCGATCGGATTGGCGGGGATATAACCCAATCCGTTGGGGCCGAAATAGGACACGACGACCTCAGTGCCGCTTGCAGTCGACCATTGGTCGCTTAGATTGCCGGAGTATATTTCGCTGAGGAGGATGGGTGTCTTGCCGTGTTGGCTAAGGTAGCCGTAAATGGTAGCAATGGTGAGTTGGAACCACTTTTCGGTCTGCCATGCCGAGGCCGTCACGGGGTGTTCATAGTAGTATGGGCTCATGCAAGGGTTGGTGTACTCATACTCCATCTGTTTGCCGATGAAGATGGGGAGTTCCGATGTGTTTTCGGCTATGAGGCGTGAGAAGCAGATGTCGGGCAGATTGTCGTCATTGACGTCGGCGTAAGGATTGTCGGAAACGATGGTGCCATCTTTGGGGCTGTAAGTAGTAACGGCAGGGACAAATTGTGTGATGTCGTTGTCATGGTTGCCAATGATGCATACTGCCGCTGGCGGGATGTCCCAATGGTGATAAATCTCCCTTATCCAAAGTTTTAGCATGTCAGGGTTGTAGGCACCCGTTTCCGAAAGTGACATCACATCGGTGAGGATGCCTTGGCGTGTGCGGTAGTCGGCCAGTTCTTGTGCGGCATTGATGAAAGCCTCGTTGTTAGGCGTGAGGATGAGGTATTCACAACCTGTGGCGTAGTTTCTTGCCCATTCTTGCCTTCGGGCGTCGTAGTCGATAGGGGCGAGGCAGTCGTAGTTGAGGATGTTGTTGCTGAGGATGGGGTCCCAATAAGGTGAGCGCAGACGGTCGTCTCCGAAATGCCTGTTGCCGCCTTCAAAACGGATTTCGATGTCCATCTCGCGTTGGAATGCCAACTCTCGTGTCACTGGGTTGAATTGGAAGGGACTGAGGCCGAGATGGATCACATCTACACCACGCAGTTGCTGTGGCTCGGCTACGACATAGGATATCGCGGGATAGAACGCATCGGTGGAATAGCATCTAGTGTCTTTTTGATAATGACGATCTGGGTCGTTTTCGCATTGGCTGCCAATGGAAGGCGCAATGTTGATGCCAGTCATGCGCTCGTTGCCTCTCGCACTCACTTCTACTGTCGCCTTTGCACCTTGCGGGATGGCAATGAAACGGTTGAAAGTGGGGAGGTCGGGTAGGCCATACTCGTTGGGGCAAACGATGCCTTTTGTGGCGATGGTGTGCATCAGCTCACCATTGCAACGCACGGTGTCGATGCTGAAATCGACGAGTTCGAAATGAATACTGAGATGGTTAGTGTCAGAAGCCGTGATTGTAAAGGTCTGACCAATAGAAAACAAAGGGAAGGCCAGCGCAAAGAACAGAGCAAATATAGAGTGTTTCATATTAGGACGTTTTTGTAAAAAACACAAAATGAAGCCGTAAAAGTACAACTTTCTGCTAAATTCCAAGGAAAAAAATCAAAAATAAAAAAGAGCCGCCAAACGGCAGCTCTTTTCGTTCATAATAGTCCTATTCTTAGACGATACCCGTAAATCCCATAAACGCCAAGGCCAGAATGCCAGCGGTGATTAGGGCGATAGGGGTGCCCTTCATGCCTTTGGGAGGCTCCATCAGGTCGATGTGCTCACGGATGCCAGCGAAGATGACCAAAGCCATGGCGAAGCCGAGGGCGATGCCAACGGCATAGACGATGGACTCGCCGAGACTCAGCATGTGGGCCACGCCGCCATAGTTGAACTCCTTGGTGACCACGGTCAGCGACACGCCGAGGACGGCGCAATTGGTCGTAATCAGCGGCAGGAACACACCCAAAGCGGTGTACAGCGACGGGCTGATTTTCTTCAGGATGATCTCCACCATCTGCACCAAAGCGGCGATGATGAGGATGAAGGCGATGGTCTGCAAGAAGGTCAGCTTCAACGGAATCAGGATGTACTGGTTCGTCAGCCATGTCACGAGGGTGGCGAGGGTCAGCACGAAGATGACGGCAGCGCCCATGCCCAATGCAGTCGAGGTCTTCTTAGAGGTGCCCAAGAAGGGGCAGATGCCCAGGAACTGGGAGAAGATCACGTTGTTGACCAAGATGGTCGATAAGATGATAATAAGGTATTTCATGGCTTAGTGACTTTCTTTTTTGAGTTTGTTGACGATAGCGATAACGAAGCCGAGGCAGATGAAAGCGCCAGGAGGCAGGATGAACACTAGGATGTTGGCCGTCTCAGGCAGGATGCCGAAGCCGAAGATGGAGCCACTGCCAAGGAACTCACGGATGCAGCCCAACAGCGTCAGGGCGAGGGTGAAGCCCAAGCCCATGCCGAGACCGTCCAAGAGCGACGGGAACACGGGGTTCTTAGAGGCGAAGGCCTCAGCGCGACCCAGCACGATGCAGTTCACCACGATTAAGGGGATGAACAGACCGAGGGTCTCATAGATGTCGGGCACATAGGCCTGCATGACGAGTTGCACCACCGTCACAAAGGAGGCGATGACCACGATGAAGCAGGGGATACGCACCTTGTCGGGGATGAAGCCCTTCAGGAGTGAGATGAAGATGTTGGACAGCACCAGCACAAAGGTGGTGGCCAAGCCCATCGACATGCCGTTGATGGCACTGGTGGTCGTTGCCAAGGTCGGGCAGCAGCCCAACAGCAGCACCAGGATGGGGTTCTCTTTGATGAGACCTTTGGTAAAGGTTTGAAGGTTATTACTCATTGCTTTGTCCTCCTTCCGTTTCATTGTTCTCCTCGGCGGGAGCCTCTTCCATGACGGGAGCTTCTTCCTTGGCGGGAGCGTTGTTCATGAATTGTGCTTTGTTGTCCATAAAGGCCTTGTAAGCTTTGTCCACCGCCTTCGAGAAGGCTCTCGAGGTGATGGTGGCCGCAGTGATGGCGTCGACGTCGCCGCCGTCTTTCTTCACAATCAGCTTGAAGTCGGCAGGGTTCTTGTCAACGAACTGGTCCTTGAACTTGCCAGTCATGTTGGCGCCGAGGCCAGGGGTCTCTGAATGCGACAATACATCAGTACCTTTGATGGTGCCATCAGCGAGGAAACCGACCATCATGTCGATCTTGCCACCGAAGCCACCTTCGCTGGTCTTGACAGCCGCGCCTTGGAAGTTGCCGTTGGCATCGTAGGCGAGGTTGCAGGGGAAGGTCATGTCGACACCTTCGTATGTATACTTCAACGTGTCAGCCTTATAGGTAATCTCGCCCTCCAAAGGTAAAACTTTCTGGATGGCAGCTTCGTTCTTCTTCTGGTCGACCTCAGCGATGGCGTCTTTGGTCACGCCATACACCAAGCCGAGCACGCCGCCCGACACCGCTGCGATGACGAGCAGTGCCACGAGCATATTGATCAATGTGGATTCTTTCTTCTTAGCCATGACGTTTACTTTTTAGTGGGTTTGACAACGCCGAACACTTGAGGCTTGAAGGCCTTGTTGATGAGCGGCGTGAAGGCATTCATGATAAGGATGGCGAACGACACGCCCTCGGGATAGGCGCCCCACAAACGTATGATAACGGTGATAGCACCAATGCCGAAGCCGAACAGGAGCTTGCCTCGTATGGTCATGGGTGAGGTCACCATGTCGGTAGCCATGAAGAAGGCACCGAGGAGGAGACCGCCGTACACTAAGTGATACCACGGGGCGATGTACTGGGTCGGGTCGATGAGATAGCAGATGCCTGTGAAGATGAACACGGTGAGCAGGATGCTCAGCGGCGTCCAGATGTCGATGACCTTGCTGATGATGAGGTAAAGGGCACCAAGCAGCAGGGCAATGGCACAAACCTCACCGAAGGCACCGCCACGGTTACCTAATACCATGTCCAAGAATTGCATGTCGCCAGCTTGTGCCAACGATCCTACGCCAGCTTCTTTCAATATACCGAGCGGGGTGGGGCCCGTTACGGCATCAGTGAAGAAGCCGGTCTGGAAGATGGGTGCTGCCTTGGGCCAGGTAGTCATGGCGGTCGGGAACGACACAAGCATGAACACACGGCCTACCAGTGCCGGGTTAAACGGGTTCTTGCCCAAGCCGCCAAAAGCCATCTTACCGATGCCGATGGCGACGATGCTGCCCACGATGGCCATCCAGATGGGAAGGTTGGCAGGCACGTTGAAGGCCAGCAAGAGACCCGTCAGCGCGGCCGAACCGTCGTTGATGGTCAAGGGGCCTTTGATAAGGAATTTCTGAATGAGCCATTCCGTCAGCATGCAGGTGGCCACCGTGATGAGCGTCAGGCGGAGGGCATACCAGCCGAAATAGTAAATGGCCACAAGCAAGGCGGGAAGCAGGGCGAGGAGCACACGATACATGATCTTCCTCGTGTTTTCCGTCGAATGCACATGTGGCGAACCGGATATTGTGTATTTGTTCATTGTTGAAATGTTGATTGTTTAATCGTTGAATTGTTGTTAGGCTGATGGCCGATGGCTGATGACTATGGCTGATTAAACCAAGGGTGGATTTTTTGCCTCGGATAAAGCGGCCATAGTCATAGGCCATAAGCCATAGTCCGATTATTTTTGATTCCTAGCCCTAATGATTGCCCCCGTCTTGGCCTTGCCGTAACGGATATAGTCCAGCAGCGGGATGTTGGCGGGGCAGGTGAACTCGCAGGAGCCGCATTCGATGCAGTCCATGATGTGGTTCTTCTCGGTCTCGTCGAAGTCGTTCAGTTTGGCCACCTTGTGGAGCAGGAAAGGCTGCAAGCCCATGGGGCAGGCTTTGGCGCAGCGACCACAACGAATGCAGTTGGTCTGACGACGGTCTTGCGCTTCCTTGAGGGTCATGAGCAAGATGCCCGAAGTGCCTTTCATGGTGGGGAAGCTGGTGACTGACACGGACTTACCCATCATGGGACCACCGTTGATGACGTCGGTGATGTTTTCAGGCAGACCTCCTGCGGCCTCGATAAGGAGGTCGGCAGGCACACCAAAACGGCAACGGAAGTTGGACGGCTTTTTGACCGACTTGCCCGTCACAGTGACGATGCGCTCAATCAAAGGCTTGTTCTTCTGCACGGCTTCGTAGGTGGCATAGGTTGAGGCCACGTTGACGACCACGCAACCCGTCTCAATGGGCAGTTTGCCCGAAGGCACTTCGCGGCCCGTGATAGCCTTGATGATCTGCTTCTCACCGCCTTGCGGGTACTTGGTCTTCAATGGCTGTACCTCGATACCGGAGTACAGGTCCTTGTGTTCGTTGATGGTCTTCTCAAGTAATTCGATGGCCTTCATCTTGTTGGTCTCGATGCCGATGATGCCCTTGTCGGTGTTGACAGCCTTCATCAGGATCTTGACGCCTATGAGGAATTCTTGTGTTTTCTCAAGCAAAAGGCGGTAATCGCAGGTGAGGTAAGGCTCGCATTCGGCCGCGTTGATGATGACATATTCGGCTTTTTTGCCTTCGGGGACCATCAACTTGACGTGGGTGGGGAAGGTGGCGCCGCCCATACCGACGATGCCGCATTCCTTTACCTTGTCGATGATCTGCTTGGAGTCCAGTTTGATGTCGGTGAGGAGTTCATCCGTTTCGATGACGCCTTCTACCCATTCGTCTTGCTCTTCGCGGTCGATGAAAACGGCGGGTTTGTAATATCCCGTGTGATCCATCACCACATCTATTTTGGCAACGGTGCCAGTGGCAGGCGAGTGGACGTTGGCCGAGATGAAGCCCTTGGCCGTGCCGATGAGCTGACCCGTCAGCACGCGGTCGCCTTTGTTGACGATGCATTCAGCCGGTGCGCCGAGGCATTGCCCCAACGGGACGATGATCTGCTTGGGCATCGGGAAGTCTTGTATGGGCAGGTCGGCCGAGAGTTTGTTCTCTTCGGGATGCACGCCGCCCTTATGGAAAGTCTTTATCGGGTTCATGCTGTGACGGTGTTTTCGGATTCGACATTGGTTTTAGCTTCCACAGGCTGTGCCTCGGGTTGGGGTTGAGGCTTCACGGCTGGCTCAGCACCTTGCAAAGCTGGAGTCTCAGGCTTAGGTGCAGGGAAGTTGACGGCGTGGATGCTGCCGCGCGGGCATACCTTGACGCATTTGCCACAGGCTTTGCACTTGGCCGGGTCGATATAAGCCAAATTGCCGCGCATCTCGATGGCCTCGAAGGGGCATTCTTTCAGGCACTTCTGGCAGCCGATGCAACCCACCGAGCAGTTCTTGATGACCAAGGCACCTTTGTCTGTGTTGGAACAGCACACATAAACGCGACGGTCTTTCTTGCCACGTGGACGGATTTCGATGATGCCACGCGGGCAGGTACGGGCACATACGCCGCAGCCCACGCACTTGTCAGGGTCGACGACGGGAAGCCCCGTCTCTTTATCGATGTGCAAGGCGCCGAAGTTACACTTCTTCACGCAGTCGCCAAGGCCCATGCAGCCTTTAGAGCAGCCGCCTTTGCCGGCGTAAAGGGTGCTGGCAAAAGCGCAGATGTCGGCGCCTTCGTAATGCACCTTGGCGGGTGAGTTCTGGCAGCTGCCGTTGCAACGCACCACAGCAATCTTGGGCTCGAAGGCAGCGGCGGTCAGTCCAAGGACGGCAGCCACTTTGCCCATGTCGGTGCCAGGGCAGGCGAGGCCGTCGATGTTGCCTTTCTCGGCGGCTTGCTTCACGCAGGCCTCTGCCAAGGCACGGCAGCCTGCAAAGCCGCAGCCGCCACAGTTGGCGCCGGGTAGGCAGGCCTCTGCCTCATCAATCAATGGGTTCTCTTCCACCTTGAACTTCTGTGCCACGATGTACAGAACCACGGCCAAAATGCCGCCAAGGATTCCGAGAACCGCAAGGGAAATAAGTAAAGTTTGATAACTCATAAGAGTGAAATTTTGAGTTTGTTTTCAATTTTAAACCTGCAAAAATACGGAAACTCCTTTTTTCGTCAAAGGAAAATTTTCGTTTTTTATTCGAGGGTATACTCGAATTGTTTTTTAAGTCTGTCGTGCTGCGGATGAAGTCCTATATAATTAAGGTATCCTGCATTGTGTTAATCTGCCCTTTGACTCCATTGAATCTTCGATTTCAGGGCGGGTCTGTTGGGTGTCGCCTACGGGGGTGCTACCCGACGTGTTGCTGCGCTCTGCGTTGGGTTGTGCTAATCTGCCCTTTCAGGGCAAGACCCAAGTGGGCATTAATGCGCCCTGAAAGGGCAGTTTATAACAGCGTCGGGCAGAGCAGGCACGCCTGCGGCACCCGACGCGATAATGAAGACGCGATAATCCTCTCCCTGAAATCGAAGATTTGACGGAGTCAAAGGGCAGCTTATCCATTCATCGACTATTTTTCCATAGTTTTGTTTCTCTATTCCATGATTTTCTTATTTTTGTGCCTTGAAATCAATACGTATTAGTTATGCAGAAGTTTATGAAAGTTATAGCAGCCGTAATGCTAATGACAGCGGTCTTTTTCTCCGCAGGATGCAACAAACCCGATGACCCGAACAATGGTGGGAACGGCGGAAACATCAACCCCAATTATGTCGTGATTGACTGGACGGAAGCAACATTGCTGTCGTCGAATGACAGCATCGGCGACTATCAGATTCAATTCAATGGTGAAATGCCCGAATTGAAGCCTGGTTCTGTCATCACCATTGACCAAGATACCGTTGTGCATCACCGTTTCGTTAAATCATTGACTGTTGAAGGAAACACGGTGCGCATGACCTCGACCGAAGCTTATCTTACCGACATTTTCGCCGAAACAGATTTTACGCTTTCAACGGCTGAAAACGGCAAATCCTCGGGGAAGGGAAGAACCTTTTATCCAACTGAAATTTATCAGATTGCCGAAGACGGCGCTTTCCAAGGAATGAACATGAAAGCGGCTCGCGATGGCGGTTTTGGCTTTACCCACAATCTGTGGCATTTCGGGCAAAACTTCGATGGCGAGGTGATTTCTTCGGGCAGCAATTACTCCATTTATATGGAAAAACTGAACTTCGATTTTGACGTTGACCTTGAAATGTATATGAATTTTAGTGGCCGTGATGTGGTGGAAATCCTCGACAACGGCTTGGAAAGATATAGAAGTAATGCATTGAATGTCAATGCGTATCTGTTGGGTTCTTTTGATACGGAGCAAAAAGTGAGGTGCGACATCCAAGGCAGTTGCAGTTGGAATCCAGGCTATGACCTCTGGAAACATAACCTGTTCAGACCGTTATATGTGCGGTTCCTTGTCTATGGTGTGCCTGTCGTGATTAAGATTAACTCGGATTTGTACAGGCAAGTTCAGGTGACTGCGAGTGGCGAGATTTCGGCCTACACGGGCTTCACTGACAATGCGGAAGGAAGGCTCGGCTTCGAGTGGCATCAGAGCAGCGACATGACCCCCGTTGCCACTTTCTCGAACACCTTTGAATACACGCCTCCCACCGTGGAAGGCCGCGGAACCGTTCAAGCCAAGGTTTGGGCTTTCCCACGGATTAGGCTGTTGCTTTATGGCTTGGTTGGGCCATCCTTCGACATCAAGCCTTACTTCTCGACTACTTTGAGCGGAGGTTTCAAAGAGGAAATGTTAGGTGCGGCCAACGACTTCTGCGCGTGGAGCCTCGATTGCAACACGGGCTTGGATGCCAGTTGCGGTTTGAGTTTGCAATTTATGGGTTATGAGGTGGAGAACTATTCCACGCCGAATTGGAATGTGTTTGACAAAGTGCTTTACCATTCACCGAAAAAGGTGTTACATGCCTCGAAAGACGATGGGCAAAGGCGGACGGTGAGTTTCGATGTATATGACCACAACTATCTGTTGGGCACCGATGTGCTCACTCCTTTGCCTCAGCTTGTGAAATTTGAGGCCAACGGGCAACTCTCCTCGGAGTACGGCATAGCCCACGGCGGGCAGGTGACTGTGGATTGGACCCCTGCGGATAACGATATCCTATATGCCAAGTTGTATGACATTAACGGAAATGTGATGGCTTGGGACACGGTGAAGGCGCAGGAAGAAGGCGACTGGGTTGACCTTGGCCTGCCGAGCGGCTTGTTGTGGGCCACCCGCAATGTAGGGGCTAATTCTCCTGAAGACTATGGGGATTATTTTGCTTGGGGGGAGACGCAGCCGAAAAGCGTTTACGATTGGGATACGTACAGGTATGGCGATGGAATAACTATGACTAAATATAATGGTAACGATGGTTTGACTGTTTTGCAACCAAATGATGATGCTGCAACAGCTAATTGGGGTGATGGTTGGCATATGCCCTCAGCATATGATTTTGAAGAACTGTTGTTATATTCTACCATTGATGAAATAGTACAGGATGGTGTGTTCATAGGATTGCGTTGTACAGGGCAAAACGGGAATACTATTTTTTTCCCTGCTGCAGGTTGTCGGTTTGGGGATGATAATTCGCTTGCACATGCTGGAGGGGCATTTTATAATTATTGGTCTAGTTCTCTCTATCCTATTGGTGGGTGGTGGGGATTTGGTTGGAAAGAGAACTTGGCATTTTCTTTATCAGCATCTGGTAACTCCCATTTCTATCGAAGGGATTGGGGGCGCTCTGTCCGAGCAGTGCGTTCTGCGAAGTGATGTAAGTTGCCCTTTCAGGGTGTATGCCTGCTGGAGTGCTGCCTGTCGGGGTGCAGCCCAACGTGTCGCTGCGCTTTGCGTTGGGTTAGGTTAATCTGCCCTTTCAGGACGATGTCGGGAGGGGCATTAATGCGCCCTGAAAGGGCAACTTAACAATAGCGTCGGGCAGAGCAGGCTTGCCTGCGGCACCCGACGCGACTAAAAATGGTAACGCCTGCGCCACCCGATGCAAATTAATCCGTGAACAAATACGCCTCGTTGTATTCCACGCCATATTCCTTCAAGAAAGCGAGATATTCCGCCTTGAAATCACATTTGTGATGGTGTTCTTCTTGGTTTTGGATGTATCTCTTGGTTCGTTCCACGACAGATTGGCTAACGGAGAAGCAACCATATCCCCCTTGCCATGCGAAGTTCTCATAGTATTTGTCCTTGGTCTTGATCCAACGGCTGCTATGGCGTTTCACATCTTCCATAAGTTTGGCCAAGGCGATGTTTTTCGACATGATGCACAGGATATGAATATGGTCTTCTACACCTCCAATTTGGATGGGAGTGCAACCCAACGAGTTGAGAACCTGACCGATATAGGCATACAACTCTGTATATTCCTGTTTGCGGATGGCGACACTTGTACATTTGATGTGAAACGTGGCGTGGATGTAAAGCCTTGAGAGAGATTGTGACATAATCTTGCCATTTGCATTATACAACTCATGTAATTCTTATGAAATCGGCGAAAAACATGATTATTCGATAGTATACTCAAACTTCTGCTTGAGTTTGTCGCGTTTAAGATAAAGCACTATATAATAAGGTATCAGTGCGACGATGCCGAGGAGGGCCGAAAGGCCTTCGTTCAAGCCGAGACCGAGGCAGGCGAACAACACCGCCAACAGTAGGATGATGGGGATGAGGTAAGCCAATACCGCTGCCTTGTTGCCCTGCCCGATGGCCATTCTCACGTTGACCTTTTGGTTGATGCTGAATTCCTTGCCTTTGGGTCGTGGCACGGTAAGGATTTTCTCGGCTTGTTCGCCCATGCCGCAGGCGCTCTTGGCGTGACAGGCTGCACAAGCGCTCTGGGCCAGTATCTTGATTTCCAGTTCGTCGTCAGTGATTTTGGTGATGATGCCCTCGTGGGAGATGGTTTCTGAGTTTTTCATGCCGCAAAAATACGTTTTTTGCGGGTTCTTTGCAAAAAAACCACTATCTTTGCAAGTTATTATTATTGCATTATGCCCCAAAAAGAAAAGAAAGATGGTAAACTGAATACTTGGTTTCAAGCCAAGGTGAAAGCGGTGACGGACTGGTACAACAGGGACGACAACTTCCTGCGAAGAATACGTTTCCCTGGTACGCGCTTACCTTTGCTGACCGTGGTAATCAACTTCATCAAGTTGTTCACCAAAGGCCGTACCATCGACCGTGCCGCAGGTGTGGCTTTCAATTTCTTTGTGGCTTTGTTCCCGCTGGTGTTGTTCTTCTTCACGCTAATACCCTACATTCCCATCCCGCACCTTTACGAGCGTGTGATGATGTTCCTCAACGGCTTTCTCATCCCTTCGGGAACCTTGGATTATGTGCGTGAGACCATCGACAGCATCATGAATCAACCACACGACGGGTTGCTCTCCATCAGTATCGTGTTGTGCTTGGTCTTCGGTTCGAGCGGCGTCGTGGCGTTTTTCAATGGATTCCGTAATGTTTATGCTGACTACGTTACTTCCAAAGGTTTGGGTTTGAAAGGCTGGATCATCCAGCGTGTGTTTGCCCTCGTTATGCTTATCATTATCGGCGTGCTGATAGTGATTTCTGTCTTGCTGATTTCATTGGGCGGCACAGCCATTAGGCGCTTGGTGGAGAACAACCTTATTGAAGGTGGGTCGTTTACCTTCTTCCTGTTCATCGTGATGCGTTGGGTGGTGGGTATCTTCACCTTGAGCATCAGTATCTCCATGTTGTATTATTTCGGTAATGTGAGATTCAACGAGCATTACCGCAAGGAACTCAAGCGTCCAAGGGCAAGTGGCAAGAAATACCGCGAGTTCGTCATTTTCAGTCCAGGAACGATTCTCGCGACTACGCTCTTCGTTTTAGGCACGGTGGGCTTCAATGCATACATCTCCAACTTTTCGCGCTACAATGTGCTGTATGGCTCCATCGGCACGCTTATCATCCTCTTGTTATGGTTTTGGGTCGTCGCCATCTTGATTTTGGCTGGCAATGACTTGAATTCAGGTATTCGCCGCGAGGCTAATAAGCTGAGTTCGGCAGAAGATGCCACACGCCGCAAGAAAATCGTCATCGATGACTTGAGGAAACATATTGTGGCTTATCAAGCGGCCAACGAAAACCGTGTTTCTCGAATCGAAGAACTAAGAAAAGAGATGAAAGAAAAAGAAGCTTTGATTCAGGACATGGAGGAGAAGAAGAAGGATTACGAGCTGATTATCAAGACGTATCAAGATTATGCCGAACAGGAAAGAAGGATCTCTGACGAACAATACGATGTAAGTTTTGAGTCGCGGAAAGAGATTGAACATCCTGGAAACCAAGCATAGACTGTTGTCATGGGTATCGTAGCACGACAAAGCATCAAGGGTACCATCGCCACCTATATCGGGGTGGCCGTGGGCATAGTCACGACCTTCTTCGTGCAGACCAAATACCTGACCACCGAAGAGATTGGTCTCGTCGATGTGCTGCTCCAATCGGCATTGCTGTTTTCAGGGTTGGCGCAACTAGGCACCAACACCTCGGCGATGCGGTATTATCCTTATTTCAAGGATGAGGATAACCGTGACCACGGTTTCTTCGGCTGGACGCTTATTGTCCCTTTAATCGGTTTTGCCGTTTTCTTGGGTTTCTTCTTCGCTCTGCGCGGCCCCATCGCCTCGTTTTTCTCCGAAAAGTCGGCCCTGTTCATCGATTACATCTACTATGTGATCCCGTTGGCCTTCTTCATGCTCTACATCTCAGTGTTCGAGACCAACTCCAACCTGCTGATGCGCATCGTCGTGCCGCGTTTCATCCGTGAGGTAGGACTACGCGTGTTGACTTTGGTCATCTACCTGCTTTTTGGCTTTCATGTTCTTTCGCTAACGGGTATGGTGGTCGCGTTCTGCGTGTCGTATGGCCTGGCTACGGTAATCAATATTGTCTATTTGTTTACTTTGCATCGGGTGTCGTTCCGCATCGAGAAGAAGTATATCACACCTAAGCTGAAACGCGACTTCTTGATTTACACGTTGTTCCTCATCACCTCGGCTTTGGCGGGCAACATCACGCCTTTGCTCAACCGCTATTTCGTGGCAGGAAAGCAAGGTTTGGCCATAGGTGGCATTCTCACTATCGCCATCTATATCGCTTCGTTGGTGGAGATGCCTTACCGTTCGCTCGGTTCTATCAGCAAGCCGCAAATCTCGCAGGCCATGGCGGAGGGCAACGTGAAGGAGGCCGACCGCATCTGCAAGAGCGTTTCGCTGCATCAGTTCCTCGTAGGCTCGTTGGTGTTTTTCCTTATCTGGATCAATATAGACACAATCTTTTCCCTGCTGCCCCAAGGTGGCGTGTTTCGCGCGGGTAAATGGGCTGTTTTGATCTTGTGTTTGAGCCGTCTCGTCAACTCGACACTCAATGTGGGCACGACGGTGTTGAGTTATTCCAAGATCTACTATTACTCCTTGTTTTTCACTATTTTGCTGACGGTTTTGGCATGGTGGCTCAATGCCCGCTGGGTACCAGCCGATGGCGATCCAGAGAAAGGGCTGATTGGTGCGGCCTTCGCCACTTTGGTGGCCTATATGGTACATTATGTGTTACTGCTGGCGCTGATTCGTTGGAAGATAGGCACCTCGCCCTTGTCGGCCAAACAACTGCTAGTGCTGCTGGTCGTGGGTGTCTTGTTTGGCCTCGACTGGCTATGGTCGAAGTCGTTGACGCCGTGGTTTAAAGCCCTGCTCGGCAAAGAAGTGTACGGCCTGGTCATCGACTCGGCGTTGAAGTCGGTCCTCTTCTTGATTCTCGGATTGTTCTCGGTTTACAAACTGAAAATCTCGGAGTCGGTGAATAATATGATTGATAAAATATTGAAAATGAAGAAATAAAGTGAGTGCTTTGGTAGATATTGTTGGATTGCGGGACAAATATTCTCCTGATGGATCCCCGTTACGAGAGCTTCAAATGAAAATGGTGGCGGAACTGATGGTTTTGGATAGCATCTGCAAAGCCAATGGTTTGACTTATTTCCTTAGCGGTGGATCGGCGTTAGGTGCAGTGCGGCATCATGGTTTTATTCCATGGGACGACGACATGGACATCGTTTTGCCAAAAAAGGATTTTGATAGACTGGTTTCTATCATGCATACTATTGAATCAGAGCAATACATTCTCCATGACCGTTTTTCCGATTTCAATTACGTCCATGTGTTCCCGAAATTCAGGGAAAAAGAAGGCAATCTGCTGGGGTCGTGTCCTCCTCGCGGGAAGCTGTACCATTATAAAGGTGTCGGCGTAGATATATTTTCTGCTGAAAAAAACAGTTACTTGCGTGCTTTCGTCTGCGGGAAATTGCGGGTGGCTTTGTTGCATTATACATACCTCATTAGGAATGAGAGGGCTCGACGTGTCATCACGAATGTTCAGTGGGTAGTTTTCCGGTGTTTGGTTCCTTTGACTTGGCCTTTGAATGTATTTAGGAAGAAAGGCGAGTTGCATTACGGGCTCGGTCAGGGATTGCCTAAGCACTATATGTGGGAGAAAGATTTGTTTCCAGTCACATACTTGAGTTTTGAAGGGAAAAAACTTCCCGTTCCCAAAGACCAAGATGCCTACTTGACCCACCTTTATGGTGATTGGCGGCAAGTACCTTCGGAAGAGGAAATTCAGAATACCATTCATAATAAAGAGCTTATCGTTAGAAATGATTAAATTCTTAGGTTATCTTATCTGTTATTGCATTTATCCTTTTTCCTTTTTGTTTCCCCGAAACAGAAACAAATGGGCTTTCGGTAGTTTCAGAGGTGCCTTCAACGACAATGCGAAATACATGTTTATCTATGCTTCCAATCAGTTGAAAGACAAGAACTGCGCATGGTTGAGCATCAAACGTTCCACAGTGGCTTTGATTCGGGGCAAGGGAATGAAAGCTTATCACATCCTAAGTCCGCAGGGAATTTGGTTTGCGCTCACTTCGAAGTATTGGATATACAACGCTTATTCTTCTGATATCATGTATTGTTTGTCGGGGCGCGCCGTTTGCATGAATCTATGGCACGGCCTCTCAATGAAGCGTATAGAGTTTAATATCACTTCAGGAGCTTTGGCTGAACGTTTTCAGAAGAAGACGCTGAAAGAACGGTATTATCATCCTGAGACATTCAAACGGCCTGATTATGTGCTCTCATCGTCCGACTATTTCACGCAGAGTTTCGCGAAATCTTTCCGTGTTCCGACGGATTGTTGCCTTGAGTTTGGTTATCCTCGTAATGAAATCTTGCTATGGAACGAGGACGACAGGATGGCTTTCGTGGAGCATTATGAACCTGTCGCGACCAATCAACTCATCGACCGCTTGAAGGAAAGTGATTACGAAAAGGTGTATGTGTATTTGCCTACATGGCGCGATGCGCAACGCAATCTCTTCGTGAAAGACTTTGATTTGCAGAGGATGGATGTGGTGATGAAAGAACACAATTCCCTGCTGTTGCTGAAACCTCATGCCAATACTTTCGTTGACTCGGGCATTGACAAAGGCTTGACAAATGTCAGTTTCATTCAGTCTACAATCGATATCTATCCTGTATTGCCCTATATTGATGTGCTGATTACAGATTATTCTTCGGTGACGTTCGATTTCTCATTAATGAAAGGCAAGAACATTATCCTGTATCCATACGATTATGAGGAGTATAAAAAAGGACGGGATTTCGACTATCCATACGATAACCTTATTGTCGGTAAGAAGGTTTATGATTTCGACAGTCTTGTGGCTGCGATGATAAGTGGGGATAACTATATGCCTGAAGAAGCCAGGCTGCGATTTGTCGAGGAATGCTGGAGCGACAATCGGACAGGCGCTTGTGAAAGAATAGGACGTTTCTTAAAAGGCCTTGACAATCATTCGGTATAATTCAAAGGCGTCGGCTTCGCTTATCTGTATGGGATTGTTCTTCAGTCTCACAGGATTGACAGATTTGCTCAAAAGTTCAAGCTCCGTAGTTCTACTGGTGCCAGAGACAGGATTTGCCAATTCCAAGAGAGACATAATTCCTTGGAATTGAAGAATGGCTGTCTGGATATCTGTCGTTCCCATGGCGTTAGCGATTTCCAGAAAAACAACGGATACATAATCGAAGCCTCTTGGGTCGATGCAGCTTTCAGGATTCTGTGTCATATATTCCCAAATCACTGGCAGGCAAACTGCTACGGCATGACCATGGGGAAGGTGATAGAGGGAAGTGATTTTGTAACTGAAGGCATGTGGGGCGGTGGTCTGGGTAATGCAGATGGCCTGACCGGCGAGGTTGGCAGCGTTCATGATAGCTTCGGCAGAAGCATCGGTGTTCTCGAAGATATACTCATGCCACCAGTGCATGATGGTTTCAACAGCCGCCTTAGAGAGTTTTTTGCTTTCATCGGTGCTGTTCACACTCCACCACGATTCGATGCCTTGGCACAAGGCATCCATCATGGTACATTTCTTTTGGTAAATTGGCAAGGTCTTCAATACCTTGGGCTCCAAAATGGCCGCATCAGGGATGATGCTTTCATGGGTGACACTTTGCTTTTTGCCGTTGTGATAGATGACCGCATAACGGGTGGATTCACTACCTGTACCTGCCGTGGTTGGTATGGCGATGAGTTTTACGCCAGTGTCTTTGTACTCTTGCTCCAGATAGAGTTTGTCCTTGTCCATCTTGCAATAGAGCTTGATGCACTTGGCCACGTCAATGCTGCTGCCACCACCTACGGCAAGGATGGTGTCGCAATGGGTTGCTTGGAACAAATCCACGCCTTTACATACATCCTCATAAAGCGGGTTGGGCGTGAATTGGTCGAAAACGACATAAGGTTTTCCCATTTTCTCTAGGTCCTCCTTGATGCTGAGAAACGGAAAGCTGCTGTCGCACACAAGAAACACCTTCCTTGAACCTTCCAAAGCCACATTAAGGTTGCCGATTCCTTTATATATCTTTTGCATAAAGCTATTTTAACAAGAAGTTCATTAAGGCCTCTTTGTTCTGGATGGGTGTCGTTGTGGGGCGACCGAGGTCTTTGCGGTTGCCTTTCTTGACTTTCACTTCGAGAAAGACGGGACCTTCTAGACCCTTGACGTTGTTTAAAACAGCCTCAAGGTCGGTCTTGTTGTCAACACTATAAACGGCTTTGTATCCCACAGCCTTGGCTGCAGCGGGAAGGTCAATCTTCAGTGCTACGGTAGGTTGGCCTCCAACACTGTCGTGTGCGCCGTTGTTGAACACTACGTGGATGTAGTTCTTAGGGTTTTTGCTGGCAGTGATGGCCATACTGCCCAAATGCATGATAGCGGCGCCGTCGCCATCGAAACACCACACGCGGCGTTCAGGCTGGGCAAGGGCAATGCCTAATGCGATCTGCGATGCATGACCCATGGAACCTACAGTAAGAAAGTCGCGCTCGTGACCTTGGCTCATCGCCGCGCGGTATTCAAACAACTCACGGCTGATCATGCCTGTGGTGCTGACGATGCAGTCTCTCTCGCCAAGGGCGGCGGCTGCAGTTTGAACGGCTTCTTCGCGGCTCATTGTAAGGTCATTCACCTCAATGTTTTGTAGCTTGTAATCCTCAAAGGTGTCTTTTTCGATTACTAGAGCGAACACGTCTTTGTTTTTGAGGGCGTTTACGGCTTTCACGATTTGCTTTTCGGCCTTGTCCTCTTCTTTTGCCAGTACCTCATAGTTGATGCCCATCACGTTCAATAGACCGGTGGTCACCTTGCCTTGCTTCACGTGCTGCGGCTCGTCGTGTACGCCGGGCCGTCCGCGCCAACCAATCAGCAGTAGCACGGGGATGTTATATACTTCCCGATCGGTCAGCGAGGCGATAGGATTGATAATGTTGCCTTCGCCACTGTTCTGCATGTAGACGCAGGCAGGCTGTCCTGTGGCCAGATAATGACCGGCGGCCAATCCAACGGCGGCACCTTCGTTGGCGGCAATGATGTTGTGCGATGCATCAAAATGATCGGTGATGTAGGCGCATACGTTCTTCAGCAAACTATCGGGCACTCCGGCATAAAAGTCGATGCCGTGGTTGCGCAAGGTTTCGATAAAGAATTCGGGACTAATCATGGCTATTCTTCTGGGATTAAGGTAATGATTTCTTTGATACTCATGCACTTGTCATCACACTCCTTGGCGCGATGGTTCTTGAGAATAGTTCTTGCTGCGTCCTGCATGGCAGGGAAACCTGTGCGTGTCAGCTGGTTGGCGTAGATGACCACGTTTACGCCACGGTCTTTGAACTCCTGCTCTGTGACGGTGTTGAACGAAGTGGGTACAACCACAATCGGGGTGGTGGTGTTTTTCTCACGGAACTTCTGTATGAACTCGAAAATCTCTGCCGGGTCTTTCTTACGGCTGTGGATCATGATGGCATCGGCACCGGCTTCGACGTAAGCGAAGGCTCGGGTCAAAGCATCGTCCATGCCTTGTTCGAGAATCAGACTCTCGATGCGGGCACATATCATAAACTCCTTGGTCTTTTGGGCGTGCTTGCCGGCTCTGATTTTCTCACAGAAGTGTTCGATGCTGTCTTGGGTCTGTTTGACCTCGGTGCCAAACAAGCTGTTCTTCTTCAATCCTGTCTTGTCTTCGATGATGATCATGGAAACGCCCATGCGTTCTAGGCTGCGGACTGTGTAGACAAAGTGCTCGGCTAGTCCTCCGGTGTCACCATCGAAGATAATAGGCTTGGTGGTGACTTCCATGATGTCGTCGATGGTGCGGAAACGGCTGGTCATGTCCACCAGTTCAATGTCTGGCTTGCCTTTGGCTGTACTGTCGCAAAGTGAGCTCACCCACATGGCATCGAATTGATAGGTCTTTCCGTCTTGCAAGACGGTGGTCTTCTCCACAATCAGACCTGTGATACCGCTGTGTGCCTCCATGGCCGTCACCAGACCTTTCATGTTGATGAGCTTGCGAAGACGGCCCCTGCGGATGTCGGGCATGGAGAGCTCGGCTCGGTGGTTGGCATCCAATTCTTTGTACATGGGGTTGTTGCTGTAAGGATATTCCACCAACTTGCCGCCATACTCTGCCAAGACATCGCACACTTCTTGTCGGATGGGCTTCTGGAAGCCTTCACACCAGTCGTTGCCGTGTACTACATAGTTGGGCTTCAGCAGGCGTAGGTTCTTGGCATAGCTCAAGGTGTCCTGAGCCACCACACGTTCCACACCAGCCAGGTTCTCAAATAAGGCCTTGCGCTCGGCAAAGGGAATCAGCGGGTAACGCTTGAAGCTGGAAACAGCCTCATCGCTCAGCACGCCTATTATCAGCCGGCCCAAACGGCGCGCCTTGTTGATGATAGCCATGTGGCCGCTATGGATGTACTCGGTGCTGAAACACATGTACACCGTGCGTTCATTCACTTCCGCCACTTTTTGGCTCACCGTTTTCAAGTCCTCCGGTGTGTCAATCTCGGAGCAGAGCATGTCTTGCACGTCACATGGGTATATCTTGCATTGTTCAGACACCTCGTTGAAGGCGTTTTCGGCATATACTTTGCGGTTGTCTGTGTCGCAGAATTTCTCTATGCTCGCCAACCACACCAGCCAATCCTCTTTCTTTATTTTGTAAAGGGGTTGTGCCGCCATTGCATTTTCAAAAAACTCGATGCCCACCTTTTCGATGCGTCCGTCGTTGATTACGGCCTTGAAATCCTTCTCGGGTAAAGGCAAGGTGCTGCTCACGGTCATACAACTGTTGGGGCTGTTGATGACGGCTTCCAAAACCAAATTCTCGAATACCAAGTCCCCATGCATGAGCAAGATGTCGTCGTCCAAGAGCTGATCTTTAGCGCAATAGATACTATAGATGTAGTTGGTCTTGTCGTAAACAGGGTTGTTGACGAAGGTGAACTTTAACGGCAGGTGAAGGAATTGGCAATAGTCGATGAGAATTTGGTCGAAATAACCCGTGGTCATGACCACTTCCTCTATTCCATATTCGACGAGCTGACGAAGTTGATGGCTCAAGATGGTGTCGTAAGGCGATATTTCGGTCATGCACTTTGGGTGTTCGCTTGTCAGTACTCCCATGCGATGACCGAGGCCAGAATTCAGTATTAATGCTTTCATGATGGATATGTTTTTGTTTTTCTAATTTTCCTGATTGATAATAAGACCTCTGCTCACTTTTCTCCTGAATGTGAATAGGATGTTTCCTTTCTCAAACTGACCTCTCAAGGCGAAACCAAGCCATAAGACAAGTGATCCTCCCCATTTGACAATCTCTGAGAAAAGCCTTTTCAGATATTTCCCTTTCGACTCGCCTAAAGTCCTGATCCGCTCACTACGTCCCACACCTTCGCCCAAACGCTTTACATATTCCTTGGTGGTGCGCGAAGGCGGAATCACATGATGCACCACTACATCCGGGAAATAGTAGATGTTTCCACCATGCTGTCGGATGCGCTCGAAAAGGTCTTTCTCTTCTCCGCCCATCAGATTCTTCTTGCTGCGCCCCAACTGAGTATTGAAGTTTCCTGTCTTTTTCAACATGGCTTTCTTGATGCCCATATTGGCGCCAATAGGGAAGGCTTTGCTTTTGAATGGACATACCTTGTCGCCCATGTCGATGGCCGAGACCCAGGAATAGTTCCATTTCGAGAGCCATTTCGGGGCTTCCCCTGTCTCAAAGACAGGGTCGATCTTGCCACCAAAGGCATCGGCTTTGGGATGAGTGTCCAGTTGTTGTTGAAGGTTTTTGAGATAGTCTTTTTGTATGTAGGAGTCGTCGTCCAGGAAGAGCAAAGTCTCTCCTTGGCTTTCTGCGATGCCTCGGTTTCGGGCAAAGGAAAGTCCTTGGTCGGTCTCCACAACATAGTGGAAACTCACGTCAGGATAATCATTTTTGAAACGCTGGCATTCGGCCTCCGTGTTGTCAGTCGACATGTTGTTGACCAACACGATTTCGTATGCATCAGTGGGAAACCCGTTTTCTGCAATGCATTGCAGGGCACCATAGAGGTACTTGTCTCGGTTATATGTGCAGACGATGATGGAGAGCATGGTTATGCTTTGACAGGTGCATTTTGCTTTTTCAGCGTGAAAACAATCGCTCCGATAAGACCTAGGATGATAATCAGTGAACTAACCAATGAGATCATTCCGCCTACTTTCCAAATCCTCGGCTCGTAGCGCATCACGATTTCATGCTGCCCGGCTGGAATCATGGCGGCACGCAGCAGGTAGTTGGCGCGCAACAAAGGACTTTCTTGTCCATCAATCTGCATTGTCCAGCCTTTGCTGGTCCAGATTTCGGAGAAGACCACAAGTTTGTTCTCGCTTGCCGAGAAGCTGTAAGTCAACTGGTTAGGTTGGTAGTCCATCAGGGTGATGCTGCCTTCTTCGGTGTTGGCTTTATAGCCCGACACCTGCTGCTCAAATTCTTTGCCGATGACTGCCGTTTGATGCATGTCGGTGGTAGCCAAAGCGTTGAATTCATCATTGGGCGTTTCTGCTACTTGGACGTTGTTCGCCATCCATGCGTTGCCGTAGGCAAACGGGTTTTCAAACGGCTGGCTCTGCGGGTTGAAGATGATGTATTTGGTGTTCAGCATGTTCAGCACATCTTGTTGTTCCAAGAGGGCCATCATGTCTTGCATGGTTTTCGCCGTGCGGAGTTGATTAAGTTCGGGACCGAGGTATTGGCTAATCACGTCTTGGTAGCGGCGGAGCTTGGCTCCTGAATAGCCTCCAATCGACTTGTGGAAATAGGAAGTGCTGGCGTCGTTGAACATGTCTTTGGTGATGTCGGCCACCCTGAAGTCCAAAGCCTTGTCGTTCAGAATGTATTGGTCGGCGGCGGTAGCAGTGTATGGCTTGTCAGCCTTGGTTTTATCGACGAAGTTGTCGTTGTTAAGGTAGCGCTTGTCGATGGAGAACATGTCGACAATGATGAGTGCGGCCAGAATGGCAAAGGCAGGCGCGGTTTTGAGTTTACCTTTGGCATAGAGGAACAGCGGTATGGCAGCCAAGATGATGAGGACGAGGCTGCGCATGGCATCCTTGCGGAAGATAGCCACGCGGACGTTTTCGAGTTGCGAGGCAAACTGGGCATATATGGCACCGTCTTTGCCCGAACTCATGGCTGCAAATTGTTTGGCTTCTTCTTGGCTGAGGAAGTTGAAGAAGGTCTTGGGCAAGAGGTAGAAGAGGAGGCAGAAGCCCGCTGTGATGCCCAAAGCGATGAAGAACTTTGTCATGTTCTTCTTGGCATTCTCGGGACTTTTGACCAACTCGGCCAGACCCAAGAAGCCCAGCAACGGCATGGTCACTTCGGCAATGACCAACGTCATGGACACGGCTCTAAACTTGTTGTAGCCAGGGATGTAGTCGATGAAGAAGTCGGTGAGTCCCATGAAGTTCTTGCCCCAGCTGAGCAGGATGGAGAGCAGCGTGGCAATGAGCAAGGCCCATTTCAGCTTGCCTTTCACGGTCAGGGCTCCAAAGATAAAGAGGAACACGACGATGGCGCCCACGTAGACGGGACCGCTCGTGCCAGGTTGGTCGCCCCAATAGGCATTGCTCTGTGCGACGTTGTCCCTAAATTGGCGGTCGGCTTTGTCGAGGGCAGGATTCTTTTTGACGACACGAGACTTCGAGTTGCCTTGCCCGATGTTGCGAATCCATTGGGACGCTCTGTCCAATGTGTAGTTCATGTCACTGATACGACCTGTTGCACCGCCTTTGACGTTGGGAATCAGCAAACTCCAGGTCTCGCCTTTACCGTAGCTCCATTGCGTGATGTAGTCGCGGTCGAGGCCTTTGGTCTGGTTGCTCTCATTGTTGACCAAAACGGGTTTGCCACGGGTGGTTTCCTTGCCAAAGTCGTAGTTGGCATACAAGATGGTGAAATTGGTCATGATGCCGAACACCGCTGCCAGCAAGAGTACCGCAGAGGCCTTGAAAAAGTGCCCCAACTTCTTGGCTTTTATGTCGCTGATGAATTCGGCGACGATAAGGATGATGAGTATGAGCAACAGATAATAGGTGATTTGCAAGTGGTTGGCCTTCACCTCAAGGGCAAGAGCGAAAGCGGTGAGAACGGCTCCCCAAAGGTATTTCCCTTTATAGGCCAAAAGCACGCCCGCGATGACAGGAGCCATGTAGGCGATGGCAAAGGCTTTCGTGTTGTGCCCCGCCCCGATGATGATGAACATATAGGACGTGAAGCCGTAGGCTAATGCTCCCACAAAGCTCAGCCACACGCTGCAATCGAGCACCAACAAGAGAATGAAAAAGCCTAACATCGCGATGAATACTGCGCCAATCGGGCTGGGCAAACCTAATGACAGTACGGGATGAATCTCGTTGAATAAGTTGGAGTTCTGCCGTGCTGAGATGTTCCATGCAGGCATGCCACCAAACATTGAGTTGGTCCAAAGGGTGGCTTCGCCCGTCGCCTCGCGGTAGTCGGCGATTTCTTTCGACATGCCTTTGTACATGCTTATGTCGTGCTGCTGAAGGCGCTTGCCCTCAAAGATGGGCGAGAAATAAACTAGTGTGATGACCGCAAAAGCGACAATGGCCAGTACGATACCGAGAGTTTTTTTGTTTTTTTGGAAAAAGTTATTCTTCATTGTTCTGTTGTTTTTCTATTCAATCTCTTCAAAGTCAGTGTATTCACCAATGTTCGGGTCGACGCGCGGATTCTTGGGTGCCTCGTTTTTCGGCGGGGGTGTGTTTTGTCGGTTTTGCCCGAATTGGTTCAGTTGCTCTTCGAGTTTCCTCATCTTTCTCCTGAAGACCCACTTGATGATCAGGACAAAGATGTAGAAAACCAAAGCGGCGATGAGTATGATTTTCAAAAAAGTCATTGTGACTTATTAAATAAGGTGCGGCGAAATTACGAATAAAATCGCTTCTTTCCGCTAAAATCGATAATTTAAGTGTAGGGTCAGCCTTTTTTTAATAACTTTGCCCCGAATTGACGGAAGCGGCATGACATTGGCGTTTTTGTTTAGTTTGTTTGTAAACCATTATGAGTAAGATAGTTATATTGGGGACGGCCTATCCTTATCGTGGCGGTATCGCTGCGTTCAATGTGCGATTGGCACGTCAGTTTCAGGAAGAAGGTCATGAGGTTTCTATCATCACCTTCACCCTCCAATATCCGAGCTTCCTTTTTCCTGGGAAGACCCAATATACCACCGACCCAGCCTCTGAGGATTTGCATATTGAAAGAAGCGTGAGTTCGGTCAATCCGTTCAATTGGAGGAAAGTCGGTCGCATGCTCAATCGTGGGCACTTTGATATGGTGGTGTTTGCTTATTGGATGTCGTTTTTCGCGCCTTGTTATGGCAGAATCGCTAGAAAAATCAAAAACGCCCAATGCATCGCTTTGATACACAATATGATGCCGCACGAAGTCTCGCTGCTCGACAGGTTGCTGACACCTTTCTTTGTGAAGTCGATGGATGGCTTTGTGGCGCTTTCGAAGTCGGTGATGAACGAGGTGGCCAGAATTGACAAGCACAAGAAGCCCAAGGCATGGGCACCGCACCCCATCTATGACCATTATGGGGCGAAAGAAGCTCGCGAAACCGCATTGGAGCATCTCGGACTTGACCAAAGCTATCGGTATATGCTGTTTTTCGGCTTGGTGCGTGCCTACAAGGGCCTCGACTGGCTATTGGAAGCCTTTGCCGACGAGCGTTTGAGGGCTTATCCCTTGAAGTTGATTGTGGCAGGCGAGTTTTATGATGACGAGGCACCTTATATGGAAAAGATGAAGTCGCTCGGCTTGCAGGATAAGGTCGTCATTGTCAACCAGTTTGTCCCAGACGACTGCGTAAAGGACTATTTCAACGCCTGCGACATTGTGGTGCAGCCTTATAAATCGGCCACACAAAGTGGTGTCACGCAGGTCGCTTACCATTTCGAGAAACCGATGTTGGTGACCAATGTGGGCGGCCTAGAAGAGATTGTCCCCAACGGAAAGGTGGGCTATGCCGTGGATCCCAATCCAAAAAGCATTGCCGATGCCCTTGATGATTTCTTCTCCAATCATCGAATGCCTGACTTTGAAACTCGTATTGTGGAAGAGAAGAAAAAATACGCATGGTCGCGCATGACGGAAACCATCATGGCGGTCTATAATGCTTGTAAATTCAAATCTGATCAATGATATGAAGAAACTCATAGCTTTTTTCACGAAGATATTTCCCCGTCAATGGCTGATTAGAATGAGCTATCTCTTTAGTTGGCTGATTAGGCCGTTCTATTGGGGCAACAAGGTGGAATGTCCTGTCTGTGGCAAGCATTTCCGTAAGTTCTTGCCCTACGGCTATGGCAAAGCGACGGACAACCGTCTCTGTCCGAAGTGTTTGTCGCTTGAGCGCCATCGTTTGCTTTGGCTTTATCTGAAAGAGAAGACGGATTTCTTCACCGCGCCGCTCAAGGTCTTGCATTTCGCTCCCGAACAACCTTTTCTGAAGCGTTTCCGTGCCTTGAAGAACCTCGACTATACCACTGCCGACCTCGATTCGCCCATCGCTGACCTGCATCTTGACGTGACTGCCATTGACCAGCCCAGCGACACCTACGATGTGGTCATCTGCAACCATGTGTTGGAGCATGTCAGCGATGCGAACAAGGCCTTTTCTGAGATTAAACGCATCCTGAAACCTGGTGGCTGGGCAATTCTTTTGGTGCCCATCAATCCCGATGTGGACACCTTCGAGGATCCGAGCATCACCGACCCCAAGGAACGTCAGCGTCTCTTCGGACAATATGACCACGTGCGCCAGTTCGGCCGTGACTACGCCGAGGTGCTGCGCAAGACTGGTTTTAAAGTGACCGAGGATAGAATTTATTACGAGATTTCAGAAGCCCAGCGCCAACGTATGCATCTGGCGCGCAGGGGAGAGGAGATTATCTATCGTTGTGAGAAATAAAAACAACAAAAGGCGATCCCCCAAAGGGTCGCCTTCGTTACCTTAAATGAGAAATATAACGGCTACCGATATTGACTACGTCAAATCTGAGATTTAATACTCGTCAGAGACGGTAAGTTTCTTTCTGCCTTTGGCTCTTCTGCGGGCCAAAACCTTACGGCCGTTAGCCGTCGACATTCTCTCTCTGAAACCGTGTTTGTTTCTACGTTTTCTGTTCGAAGGTTGATAAGTGCGCTTCATTTCTCTATCTATTTATTTGTTATTTTTCGCTAAAATCCCTTTGAATCGGGCTGCAAAAGTACAAAGAATTTCCTTAGCTCCAACATTTTTCTTGAAAAAAATGAAAAAGGCAAAACCAAATTTGATTTTGCCTTTTTTCAAATTGTTGATACTTAGTTACTTATGAAATCACTTCTTTTTCGGGAATGTTTTTCAACGTCTCGACAATGAAGTCCCAGAAGGGCTGCACGCTCTCGATGAGCAGGGCTTCGTCGGGTGAATGCGGGTGCACCAGGGTGGGTCCGAAGCTCACCATATCCCAGTTAGGATACTTTGAGCCGAGGATGCCGCATTCCAAGCCGGCGTGGATGACCATGATCTTGGCCTCCTTGCCGAACTTCTCTTGATAGGTTTTCTTCATCAAGTTGAGGATGGTCGAGTTGATGTTGGGCTTCCAACCCGGATAGTCGCCGGTGGAGTAGGCCTCAGCACCGTTGTCGGTGAGGTTCTTGCGAATCTGCTCGGCGAGTTTGTCCTTGGCCGCGTCGACGAGGCTGCGTGTCAACGAAGCGGTCGTGATTTTGCCGTCTTCCATCTTCCAGGTAGCCAGGTTGCTTGAGGTCTCAGTGGTGCCTTCAAAGTCTTCCGACATGGCGATGACGCCGTTGGGATAGCGGGCGATGGCGCAGAACATGTTGTCTTGCGTCTTCACGTCGATGACCTTCTCAGGCATAGCAGTCTCTTCGCAGAGGATGGCGAGCTCGGGCTCTGTTTCGGCAAACTCTTCCTTGCAGATGCCTTCATATTCAGCGGCATACTGCTTGAATTCGGCTTCCTTGTCGGCAGGGACGACGACGATGGCCTCGGCTTCTCTCGGGATGGCGTTGCGCAGGCTGCCGCCGTCGATAGTGGCGAGGCGCAGACCGTACTTCTCGGCTGCCATCAAAAGCATGGCGTTCATCACCTTGTTGGCGTTGGCGCGACCCAAGTTGATGTCCATGCCCGAATGACCGCCTTTCAGGCCCTTCACGAAGAGGCGGAAGGCTTTCATGCCAGCGGGAACAGCTTCAAACGTAGGCGTCCAGGTGCCGATGTTGTCGACACCGCCTGCGCAACCCACGTAGAGTTCGCCCTCGGTCTCCGAGTCCATATTCATCAGGATGTCGCCTTGCAACACACCGGGTTGCAGCTTGTTGGCACCCGTCATGCCAGTCTCTTCGTCGATGGTGAAGAGAGCCTCGACGGGACCGTGTTGCAGGTCGGTGGCTTCGAGGACTGCCATGGCCGCGGCAGCACCCAGACCGTCGTCGGCGCCAAGGGTGGTGCCGTTGGCCTTCACCCATCCGTCTTCGATGTGGGTCTCAATCGGGTCGTTCTCGAAATCGTGTACCTTATCGGCATTCTTTTGCGGGACCATGTCCAGGTGGGCTTGCAGGATAACACCCTTGCGATTTTCCATACCCGGGGTGGCGGGCTTGCGCATGATGACGTTGCCGCAGTCGTCGACGAGGGTTTCAAGGCCGTGCTCTTCGCCCCATTGCTTCATGAAGGCGATCACTTTGGCTTCTTTCTTCGAAGGGCGTGGAATCTGGGTCAAGCTGTAAAAGTTTCTCCATACGCCATTCGGTTCCAAATCTTTGATAGTACTCATGTGTAAATGGTTTTATTTGTTTGACGATTCAAAATTTAGTCGGCTAAAATACGGAAAAATTCTCACATCGAAATAAAAAGTAGTATTTTTGCACACTAAATCTTTATTAAAATGAAAAAAGTATTACCGTTGTTATTGTTTGTCATGTTGGCCTGTGCCAGTTGCCACAGAGAGCCTGCCATCTATCAAATGTCTAAGAATCCGACCGAAATGGCTGATAATGCAGAGAAGTTCGCCAAACAGACTACCAAACGCTCCGCTCATTACACTGCAGAAGAATGGCAGGTGACTGTTAAGCAGTTCGTCGCCATGTCCAAGGATTTTGTTGACAAAAAGCCTCAGATGAGTCAAGAGGACATTATGCGCGTTGATGCAGCTCGATTGACGTTTATCAAAGCTGTTGGCGAAAACGGCAACGAAGATCTTGTGGCTCAAATCAAGGAAATCTACAGCCAGATAATTGGTTAAACTATTCTACGGTTAGTTTTTCACGCTGTTGGGTGAAAAATGTTCGTCGTACAGTCTTTTCTCCCTATTTTTGAAAACTATTCGCGACGATTATGACACTTCATGCCTTTTATATTTTTCTCATTGTCATGGCCGTGGTGGCCTTGGCGGTATATGTGAGCCTCTTCTTTGTGGATGCGGGTTACGGCAAGTTCTACGACCCGAAATGGGGCCCTGCCGTCAACAACAAACTCGGATGGGTGCTTATGGAGTCGCCGGTGTTTATCGTCATGCTGCTGTTGTGGCTTCTTTCCGACCGCCGTGGCGACATGGTACGTATGGCGTTCCTGTTTTTGTTTGAACTTCACTATATCCAACGCTCTTTCGTGTTTCCGTTCCGTATGCGAGGTCATAGCGTAATGCCGTTGTCTATCGTCTTGATGGGTGTCACTTTCAACGTGCTCAATGCCTTGATGCAAGGTGGCTGGATTTTCTATTTCTCGCCCGACGACTATTATCCTGCCGATTGGCTGACGGATCCCAGATTCATCGCTGGTTTCTTGGTGTTCATCATCGGCATGTACATCAACATCCAGTCCGACGACATCATCCGCAACCTTCGCAAGGAGGGCGACACCAAACATTATCTGCCCAAGCAAGGAATGTTCCGCTATGTCACTTCGGCGAATTATTTTGGGGAGTTTATTGAATGGGTGGGTTTTGCCATCCTCACGTGGTCGTGGGCGGGTGCAGTGTTCGCTTGGTGGACTTTTGCCAACCTCGCTCCGCGTGCTCATAGGATTTATGACGCCTATAAGAAGGATTTTGGCGAAGAGCTGAACACCAAGAAAGTGAAGAGATTTATCCCGTTTATTTGGTAATGTCGATGTTTATGGAATCACCTATATTTACCCCTTGTCAAATCGGCCCCATCACCTTGCGCAACAGGGTGATACGCTCGGCTGCCTTCGAGAATATGGCCTACGGCAACCGCCCCTCTGAAGATTTGTTCAACTACCACACGGCCGTGGCTCGTGGCGGTGTCGGCATGACGACGGTGGCTTACGCTGCTGTCAACCAGTCGGGACTGTCGTTCGACGGCCAGCTGTGGATGCGTGAGGAGATTGTCCCCGAACTGAAACGTCTTACCGATGCCATACATTCGTATGGTGCCAAGGCCTCCATCCAGTTGGGACATTGTGGCAACATGACGCACCGCGCCACTTGCGGCTGCAAGCCCGTGGGTGCTTCGGGTGGCTTCAATCTGTATTCCCCGACGTTTCATAGAGCGCTGAAAAAAGAAGAGATCTATGGCCTAGTGAAAGACTTCGGCAAGGCCGTCAACTTGGCACGCGAGGCGGGCTTCGACTGCGTGGAGATTCATGCAGGTCACGGCTACCTCATCAGCCAGTTTCTGTCGCCTTACACCAACCGCCGTCATGATGAGTTCGGCGGCTCTTTAGAGAACAGGATGCGTTTCATGCGTCTCGTCATCGAGGAGGTGATGCGCGTGGCGGGCGACGACATGGCTGTGGTGGTCAAGGTGAACATGCACGACGGTTTCCGACGCGGTATTCAGCGCGAAGAGTGCATCAAAGTGGCGCAGGAACTCGAACGTCTCGGCGTGCATGCTTTGGTGCTTACGGCGGGTTTCGTCAGCAAGGCTCCTATGGAGGTGATGCGTGGCGCGATGCCGCTTAAGACCCTGCGCTATTATATGGATGTGAAGAAGTTCTGGTGGCTGAAGATAGGTCTCGCCTTAGGCGGCCGCCTGGTCATCCCCACGAGGCCTTTCAGTGAAGGCTATTTCCTTGACGATGCCAAGGAGTTCAGGGCAGCTTTGAAAATGCCTTTGATCTATGTAGGCGGCATGGTCTCGAAGGAAAAGATGGAAGAGGTGCTCGGTTCTGGCTTCGTGGCCTTGCAGATGGCGCGTGCCTTGATCAACGACACCGACTTCATCAATAAACTGCAAAAGGGCGAGGTGACACGCAGCGAGTGCAAGCACTCCAACTATTGCATCGGCCGCATGTACACGCTCGAGATGAAGTGCCATCATTGCGTGGAGCATATGCCGAAACCCTTGCAGAAAGAGATCGACGAAGCGGAAAGGACATTATGAACGGCAAAAAATGGTTCCATCGGTTTCAGGAGACGCAAGGGCGACAGCCTTGGGCCTTGATTACGGGCGGCAGCTCGGGCATGGGTCTGGAGTATGCACGCCAGCTGGCTGAGATCGGGTGTAACCTGCTGTTAGTCAGTAACCAAGATGCGGAACTGCAACAAGCCGCCGAGGAATTGAAGCAGGGCAGAGCCATTCAAGTCATTCCGCATTATCAGAATCTGGCCACAGAAACCGCGGCAGAGGAGCTGTTGGCTTTTTGCCAGACAGAAGGCTTGACCATCGACATCCTCATCAATAACGCAGGCATGTTCTTCTTCGAAGAGCTGTCCATGGAGAACGAAGCCAAAGCCTTGACGATGATGCGTTTGCATATCCTGACGCCAACAAGGCTTTGTGTCGTCTTTGGCGAGGAGATGAAAAACAGAGGCTGCGGATACATTATTAATATGTCGTCTATGGCGGCCCAACTGCCATGTCCGGGCATCACGATTTATTCGGCCACAAAAGCCTATCTGAAGAGCTTTGGCAAGTCGCTCTATTTCGAGATGCGTCCCTACGGTGTGGGTGTGACCACGGTCTGTCCTGCTGCCATCGCCACGCCGCTCTACAAATTAAAACCCAGTTTGTTGAAGTTTGGCGTGAAAATTGGATTGATAGGTACACCACAATGGCTGGTGCGGAAGGCGTTGAAAGGCATGATGAAGAAGAATCGGGTGGTGAAACCCGGTTTGATGAATCATTATCTGCCCCCTTTGATTGCCGCTCTGCCCCATGGATTAGTTGATACGCTATGGCAAAAGTACAAGTAACGATATTGTTTTTGTTGGCCTGCTTGACGGCCTCGGCCCAACGCTACGAGAAGGTGCCTTTTGGTGACTTCGAGCATTGGACGGTGCGTTATGTCACTGAATCGCAAGTGCTTGGAGGAAAGGAGAAAGTGCTTTATGTGATTGGTCCTACCGACACCATTAGAAGCAACGACCCATACAAATACAAGAATACGATTTGGGCCTCGTCGAATGCCTTGGCCAAGGTGATGGGCGTGGTGAAGACAAGCAACAATGTCACTCCCGACGATGGCCCGACTGGCAAATGCGCCAAGCTGGCCACGGAGTTTGCTGAATGCAAGGCGGCGGGGCTCATTAATATTAAGGTGTTGGCTGGCGGCTCCATTTATTGGGGCAAGATGTTGGAACCTGTAACAGGTGTGAGCGATCCCTTTGCTTTCATGAACTGGGGCATTCCCTTCACCAAACGTCCCAAGGCACTTGTGCTCAACTACAAAGCCACTATCCCGAATACGGGCAAACTGGTGAAAGGCACCACGTTCCGTACTACCGAGTTCAATGGCTATGACCCAGCCGAAATCCTTTTCATATTACAAAACCGTTGGGAAGACGAGAAGGGCAACATCCACGCCAAGCGGGTGGGAACAGCAGTGTATCATGTCGAGAAGAGCACCAACGGATGGCAGCGCAACTTCAGGGTGCCCGTCATTTATGGCAATGCCCGAAAGGCTAAGGAATACCAGCCCTATATGGACTTGATCTCGGGCGACAAGACCATGTATGCCCTCAATAGCAAGGGCAAAAAGAAAGTCATTCAGGAAGAGGAATGGGCCGATGCGGATTGCCCCGTCACCCATGCTATCATGATGATTACCTCCAGCAGTCATGGGGCTTTCGTCGGTGCCGTGGGTAACGTGCTTTGGGTCGATGAAATCCGCTTAGAGTATTGAGTGCTTTGATTTCAGAAAGCATGTCATCCCTGCGCAAGATGGTGCGGTGGCAAGGGATCTATGCTTTCTGAAGCTATCATTTTTCTTTTTCTAAATTCATTTGAATCGACTTTCCAAAACTTTTTCTATTTTTGCAGCCGTTTTTAAAGAATTGAACTATGGATCTGAGTAAAATTGTTTCAATATCCGGTAAACCTGGACTTTATGTTGTTAAATCTCAAGCCGTTGGTAGGCTTATAGTGGAATCCGTTCTTGACGGCAAATGCTCGCCGGCTTTTGCGCGCGAACGTATGAGCTCGCTTGAGGAGATTTCGATCTTCTCCACAGATGAGGACCGTCCGCTGAAGGAAGTCTTCATGATGATTCACGACAAGATGGGCGACAAGGTTGACTTCGACTATAAGAAGGCTTCGAGCGAAGAGTTGCGCGAGAAGTTCGCCTTCGTCATGCCCGACTACGACGAGGAGGCTGTGTATCCTTCCGACATGAAGAAGGTCTTCGCCTGGTATCAGATGCTGGTCGACAAGAACCTACTCGACTTCACTGTGGAGGAGGAACAACCCAAGGCTGAAGCTGAAACACCTGCCGAAGCTCCAGCTGAAAAAGAGTAAAGTTTTTTCATGGCATATTATTATTGAGAGCCGCTTTTGCGGCTTTTTTTGTATCTTTGTCCCGTGTAAGTGCTTATTATGAAACAAATAATAGACTTCAAACTGGTGGAGAAGCAGGGCTATGGTCGCTCGGTGCTGCTGCAGCTGCGTACTGGAAGAGTTTTGCCCGAGATAAGGCCTGGACAGTTCGTACAGGTGCGTGTCGACGGCTCGCCAAGTACCTACCTGCGCCGCCCTATCTCCATCCACGATGTGGATTTTGAGCGAAACGACATCACCTTGTTGGTGCAGCAAATAGGCGAGGGGACGCGGCATCTGGCGGCTGCCGAGGTGGGCGATACCATCAACGTCGTGCTGCCATTGGGCAATGGATTCAGCATGCCCGAGAGAGGGGAGCGGTGTCTGCTCGTCGGTGGCGGCATCGGCATCGCACCTTTGTATTATTTCGCCAAGGTGATGGGAGAGATAGGCATTCGCCCCACATTGCTCTTGGGCGGGAAATCCAAGTCCGACCTGATTCGTTTGGCTGATTACGAGCGACTTGGTGAGACCTTTGTGACCACCGAAGACGGCTCGCTGGGCGAGAAAGGCTTTGTGACCATGCACTCGGTCTGGCAGAAGCAAAGCTTCGACAAGATCTACGTCTGCGGCCCGAAACCCATGATGAAGGCGGTGGCGAAACTGGCTGCCGAAAAGGATGTCTGGTGCGAAGTCTCATTGGAGAATCTGATGGCCTGCGGCTTGGGTGCCTGCCTCTGCTGTGTGGAGGACACCGTCGACGGCCACGTGTGCGTCTGCAAGGAAGGTCCGGTATTTAACACAAGGAGGTTGAAATGGTGAACATGACGATAGACTTGGGTCGCGGTCTGGTGCTGCGCAACCCTGTGATGACGGCTTCGGGCACCTTCGGCTATGGCGAGGAGTACTCCGATTTTGTGGACTTGGCCCAGCTGGGCGGCATCATCGTGAAAGGCACAACGCTTTATCCGCGCGAGGGTAATCCCTATCCACGCATGGCTGAGACCCCTTCGGGGATGCTGAACTGCGTCGGACTGCAAAACAAAGGCGTACAATACTTTATCGATACCATTTATCCCCGTATCAAGGATTATGACACCAACGTGCTGCTTAACCTTTCAGGTTCCACTTTGGAAGACTACGTGAAAGGCGCCGAGATGGTGGATGCCTTGGACAAGATTCCTGCCATCGAGTTGAATGTTTCATGTCCCAACGTGAAGCAAGGTGGCATGGCCTTTGGCGTGACCACCACGGGTATCTCGCAGGTGGTCTCCGAGGTGCGCAAAGTTTATCATAAGCACCTGATGGTTAAGCTGTCGCCGAATGTGACCAACATCGCCGAGATTGCCATGGCGGCCGAGGCAGCAGGTGCCGATTCGGTGTCGCTCATCAACACCCTGATGGGCATGGCCATCGATGCGGAGCAGCGCAAGCCGAAACTGTCTGTGATAACAGGCGGCTTGTCAGGTGCTTGTGTTAAGCCTGTAGCCTTGCGCATGGTGTGGCAGGTGGCCAAGGCGGTGAAGATTCCCGTTGTGGGCTTAGGCGGCATTTCCAATGCTACTGATGCTGTTGAGTTCATGCTTGCCGGTGCCTCTGCCGTAGAAATCGGCACGGCCAATTTCATCGATCCGGCTGTCTCAGTGAAAGTGGCTTGGGGAATCAACGAATACTGCGAACGGCATGGTTTTGCTACGGTCGCTGAATTGATAGGGGCTTTAGAAGTTTAAACAAAACACACCTCAGGATTAATTTTAATCCCAAACTTTTCCTCCACTGAATTCTGAATTCTTTTGGCAAGTTCCACGATGTCCTCGCCTTTGCCGCCACCGTAGTGCACCAGGACGAGCGCCTGCTTGTCGTACACGCCCACATGATCGTTGTGCCAGCCTTTCCAGCCAGCTTGCTCGATGAGCCAGCCCGCTGGAACTTTTACCTTGCCATTGGGCTCGTCATAATGAGGAATGTCGGGGTAATCCTTTTGCAAAGCCTCAAATTGTGCTCTTTCAATGACGGGATTCTTGAAGAAACTGCCGGCACTGCCCAACTGCTTCACATCGGGCAATTTGGCGTCACGGATGGCACAGATGGCGTCGTGTAGCTGCTGCAAAGTCGGGTTGTCGATGCCGTTTTGCTCCAGATAGGTCTTGATGTTGCCATATTCGAGGTGGAGCGACGTATTTTTCTTCAGCAGGAAATCCACCGAAGTGATGACATATTGGCCTTTCAACTCGCCTTTGAAGATGCTTTCGCGGTAGCCGAAACGACACTCCTTCTTTGTGAAAACCTTAGTTTCACCAGAGGCTATATTCATCGCTTCACATTGCAGGAAGCAGTCCTTCAGTTCCATGCCGTAGGCACCGATGTTCTGCACTGGCGCGGCACCAACCTTACCTGGAATATGGGCAAGGTTTTCCATGCCATGCCAACCCTTTCCGACACAAAAACGTACAAATCTGGGCCAATCCTCGCCAGCTTGGGAGCGGACGATGATTTCGTTTTCGTCTTCCCGAAGGATTTCGATACCTTTCGTGTTGATGTAAACCACGAGACCGTCAAATACCTCGTCTTGGAAAAGGATGTTGTTTCCTCCACTGAGAATCAAGGTTTTGCGATTCTGCAATTCGCCGCTTTTGATGAGTGCTTGCAGGTCGCCGATCGCGTTGATTTCAACGAAATATCGGGCAGTGGCGTCGAAGCCGAAGCTGTTGTAGGGTTTGAGATTGACGTTGGTTTTCATGGGTGCAAAAATAATGATATTTCTGTGTTGTTTTGCAATTAAAGACTTAATTAGGACATTTATGGAATAGAATAGATTGCCAATTGATATTTTTTGTATTTTTGCCATAATATTACAATATTTTGAGGATAATAATTAATTTGAATAATCAATAAATTATGCAGAAACTACCAAAACTCATTGCAATCCTAATGCTAATCGTGGCGGTAAGTGCCATGGGGTGCAAGAAAACCCAAAAAACAGCTTACGACAAACCTGTTGTAGAAACTTCGCCAGTACATGAAATAACGGGCACTTCCGCATTGGGTGGCGGTGTTGTTGTCTCGGCTTCTGGTGGTGAAATCATTGAACGCGGCGTGTGTTGGGGATTGCAAAGCAACCCTACCATTGACGGCAACCATGCGAAAGAAGGCACTGGCATGGGCTCATTTACTCGTGGAATGTCAGGACTCGAACAGACCACAACCTATCATGTGCGAGCATACGCCACCAATAGCTTAGGTACTGGCTATGGATCCGATGTTACATTTACCACGACTTTGGAGCATGGGTATGTTGATTTTAATTTACCTGATGGCGTCCTTTGGGCTACCTATAATTTGGGATCAAATGCTCCGGAAGAGGAAGGAGAGCTTTTTTCATGGGGGGAAACAGAAACCAAAGATTATTTTGGCGGATTTTGGGATGGTTGGGATTACTATAAATATGCTTGTGGTCAGTTTGTTGTTAGCAAGTACACCAGTAATGAAGAATTTAATTGTTCTGGAATTGTTGATGGTTTATACACATTGGAGCCATGTGATGATGCAGCTACGGTTAACTGGGGCAAGGGATGGCGTATGCCAACATATAGGGAATGGAGAAATTTGTATAACGGCACTATTCAATCATGGACAACACAAAATGGTGTTCTAGGAATGCTCTTTACAGCATGCGGTGATAGCCTTTTCCTTCCAGCGACTACTTTAAACATTTATGATAGTACCTATAGATGTGGCTATTGGTCAAGTTCGCTTCACATTAGTCAACATTGGGGAGCTGAGATTTTTTATGAAGGGAAAGATGATCCATGGTCTTTGATGAGTTGGAGTGATCGCTATGTGGGTTTGCCAATTCGTCCAGTACGTTCTGAAAGAAAAGGGCATTATTGATATTTTTAATGAGAAAATTCGAAATCAAATTATTCAAAAACTATGAAACGTTTGATAAAGGCATTATTTGCCGTGATAATAACGGCGATGGTTATGAGCCATGTTGGATGCAATAAAAAAACAGAACCAGCTGAGATTATCGTGAATACCTTACAGATACAAGACATAACAAATCGTTCTGCTGTTGGTGGTGGCACGGTAAAGGTTCAAGTAATAGAATGTGGCATATGTTGGGGACAAGAGCCTAATCCATCTATTATAGATGAGCATATTGTTGCTGAAACAACTTATGGTGACTTTTCCTGTAATATTACAAGTCTCACTCCTAATACCAACTACCATACAAGGGCATACGCCATTACTAATGAGGGCGTAGAATATGGCTCGGATGTTGCTTTTACAACCCTTTTGTCCCCCGAATATGTGGATCTAGGTTTGCCGAGTGGATCATTATGGGCTACCTGTAATATTGGAGCAGAAACGCCCGAAGATTACGGTTATTATTTTTGTTGGGCTTCACTTAGCCCGAAAGGAATACTGAGATATATTATGATGGAGAATGCTGTAAAATATCTCACCAAGTATTGTAATAATCCAAGTTATGGATATGAGGGGTATTCTGATGATTTGACGGTTATTCAGCCGTCTGATGATGCTGCGAATATTTATTATGGCTGTGGTTGGCATATTCCAACCTATGAAGAATGGCAAGAATTGGTTGAGTCTTGTACGTTTTCATTTGTCATACAAGAAGATGTGTCGGGAGTTCGGTTCAGTGCGCCTAATGGAAATAGCATTTTTTTGCCTGCTGCAGGTAGATTTGATTTTGGTGTTATTGATGATGTAAAAATTGGCTATTATTGGTCGAGTTTGTTATATGAGGATTATCCATTCTATGCTTGGGGCTATACATGGAATTCTTTGGATGGATTGTATGGGTTACAAGGGATAGACCGTTATATTGGGGGCGGGTCTGTTCGTCCAGTACACTCAGCAATACGGGATTGAGTTGAGAATCGCATTTTCGCCCTGATGAAACGCGCCATCGTATCGGTGATTAACGACTTGGTCACAGACCAGCGGGTCAACAAGTCGTGTCTGGCCTTGCAAAAAGCTGGTTACGAGGTGCTTTTGGTGGGACGGAAACAACGCAAGAGTCCGCCGATGGACGAACGTCTCTACGATTCTCACCGCATGAAACTGCTTTTCGAGAAAGGGCCGCTATTTTATGCCGAATACAACATACGCCTGTTTTTCTTCCTGCTGTTTCATCGCGCACAGCTGCTTTTGTCCAACGATTTGGATACCATTCTGCCCAATTACTTCATCTCGCGGCTGAAAGGTATCAAGATGGTTTTTGATAGCCATGAATACTTCACAGAAACGCCAGAGCTAGTTCACCGTCCCAAGGTGCAACGTGTGTGGAAACACATTGAGGGCTTCGTGGTGCCCAAATTGGATGAGATGATCACGGTCTGCGACAGCATCGCCGACCTGTTCCGCGAGAAATATGGCGTCAAGGTGCATGTCATTCGCAATATCCCGCCGCGCAAGGCCATGCCACCGAAAGGCGACAAGGAAGCGCTAAGTCTGCCCACCGACAAACACCTCTTAATATTGCAAGGCTCGGGCATCAACATTCAACGCGGCGCCGAGGAACTAGTGCAGGCCATGTCGCTCTTGGACGACTGCTTCCTGATGATTATCGGCGGCGGCGATGTGTTGCCTGTTTTAAAGCAAATGGTTGAGGACTTGAAGATCACTGACCGCGTTCGTTTTTTTCCGAGGATGCCTTACCAGCAGATGATGGCCTACACGCAACTTGCCGAGTTGGGCTTCTGCCTCGACAAGGACACCAACCTCAACTATCGTTTCAGTCTTCCCAACAAACTCTTCGACTTTATCCAAGCCGGTGTACCGATTGTGGCTTCGCATCTAACTGAGATCGAGAAGATTATCCGACAATATGACCTTGGCTTGTTCATCGAAAACCATGAGCCTGCCACCATTGCAGCCACAATTCGGGAGGCCTTGTCGGACGAGGCGAGAAGGGAACAATGGCAACAAAACCTAGCCCTTGCGGCACAGGAATTGTGTTGGGAGAACGAGGAACAGAAACTGCTTGAAATCTACAGACATTATGAATGACACGGATTATCACCTACATATAATAGCCTTTGACGTGCCTTATCCTGCCAACTACGGCGGGGTCATTGATGTGTTTTACCGCGTGAAAGCCCTTTCCGAGGTGGGTGTCAAGGTGCATCTGCATTGCTTTGAGTACGGTCGCGGCGAGCAGGAAATCTTGAAGCGCTGCCACGAGGTGAAATATTATAAACGCGACACTTCGTTTTCTAAGCAGCTGAGCCTCATGCCTTTTATCGTGAATTCACGCCGCTCCGAGGCACTGGTGCAGGACTTACTGAAGGACGACTATCCCATCCTATGCGAGGGATTGCACACCACAGCAGTCCTTCTTGATAAACGTCTGAAAAACAGAAAGATCTATGTCAGGGCTCACAATGTGGAACACGATTATTATAATGGCTTGGGTGATACTGAAAGGTGTGGTTGGAAGCGGCTGTTCTATCATGCCGAGGCATGGAAGCTAAGACGTTACGAGCCCGTTCTGAAAAAGGCTGTAGGTATCTTTGCCATTTCGCAGCACGATGCGGATTATTTCGAGAAGCATTATCAAAACGTGAGCCTTGTCCCGGGATTCAACGCCGCCGACTCGGTGTGCTCGGAGACAGGTAGGGGAGAATATGTCTTGTATCACGGCAATCTCTCCGTCCGTGAAAATGAAGATGCTGCTAAGTGGCTGATAGAGAATGTCTTTTCTGAATTGGATCTGCATTGCATCGTTTCGGGTTTGAATCCTTCCGATAAGTTGATGAAACTGGCTGAAAAGTACGCTAATGTGACCTTGGTGGCCAATCCCGACGATGCTGAGATGATCGACCTCTTGCGACAGGCGCAGGTGAACATTTTAGTTACTAACCAGCCTACTGGATTGAAACTGAAGCTGTTGAATGCACTTTACAACGGACGTTTCTGTCTCGTCAACTCTGACATGGTGAAAGGCACGTCTTTGGAAAGTCTCTGCGTGGTGGTCGACGAGCCAGAGCAGATGATTGCCGAAATCAAGCGTTTGATGGAGGAAGATTTCACCGATGACGACATCGACGAGCGCGACGCCCAGATGCGGCAACTCTATGACAACGAATCCAATGCGCAAAAAATCTTGAAAACGATTTTTTGCTGATTACTCCATCTCAGAACACACCACCGTCCCATTCTTACAATTGGCGATTCGGGAAGGATACTTCTGCATGAGCGTGTAGTTGTGCGTAGCCATCAGCACAGCGGTGCCGCTCTCGCTGATGCTGCGTAGGAGTTTCATCACTTCGAGGGTGGTGTCGGGGTCGAGGTTGCCTGTGGGCTCGTCGGCGAGGATGACATCAGGCGCGTTGAGCAGGGCGCGGGCAATGGCGACACTTTGTTGCTCGCCGCCTGACATTTGGTGCGGCATGCTCTTGCGCTTGTCGGCCAGCCCTACCATAGCCAGCACTTCATCGATGCGTTTGGAGATTTCTACGGGGTCGGTCCAGCCCGTGGCGCCCAGCACAAACGAGAGGTTCTTCTCCACCGTGCGGTCGGAGAGGAGTTGAAAATCCTGGAAGACGATACCGATTTTGCGACGCAGGTAGGGGATGTCCTTCCTTTTGAGTTGAGTGAGGTCGTAGCCAGCCACACGGAAGATGCCGTCGCGAGCGGGTAGCTCACCGTATAGAGTCTTTAACAATGAGGATTTTCCACTTCCCGTGCGGCCGATGAGATAGATAAACTCGCCTTTGTTGAGCGTCAGGTTGACGTTGGAAAGGACAAGGTTCTCCTGCTGGAAGATGGAGGCGTTTTTGATTTCTATGATAGGTGCTGACATATTCAAATTCAAAATTTAAGATTCAAAACTATTCGACAGCCACACTGTGACAGCCCTACAACTGCTAACTGGTAACTGCAAACTCCTAACTGACAACTACCAACTGCCACTCGCTCCGCCGCCACCGAAGCCGCCGCCGCCGAAGCCGCTAAAGCCACCTCCGCTGCTGCCCCCGAAACCGCCTCCACCAAAGCCTCCGCCTACCCAAGAAGTCCTGGATCCTCTTCCGGAATAGCTTGACGAGCTGCCTTTGTTGCCCCAGATGACAATCAAGATGATGATGATAATGAGAATGATCCACCAGACGGGACTTATGTCCTCATCGTTATATTTGTCTTGGGTGAACTTGCCCGAACAGAGGCCCATGATGACGTTGACGGCGTTGTCGATGCCCGTGTAATAATCATTGTCCTTGAAAGATGGAATTATTTCTTTCTCGATAATGCGCTTGGCCGTGAAGTCGGTGATATATTCCTCAATACCGTAACCGGTCTGGATGGTCACTTGGCCTTTCTCGCTTCCTTTCTTGGGCTTTACCAAGATGACCACACCGTTTCCCTTGTCTTTTTGCCCTACGCCCCAGCTGTGGCCGATTTCCGTTGCATATTGCTCGATGTCGTAGCCTTGCAGGTCGTCGACGAGCATGACCAGAATCTGGGTGGAAGTACTGTCGTTGTAAGCCACAAGTTTGTGCTCCAACGAATTGATCTGTGTTGAGCTCAAAGTACCGGTGTAGTCGTTCACGAGGCGTGGCGGATAGGATGGACTCGGCAACTGGGCCTTCAGCGATGTGCCGAAGGTGAACAAAACGAACAGCAAACAGATTAGAGTAATCTTATGTCTTTTAATTGTTTCCATAGGAGATGTCGTCGGGGATTTCGTTGATGTCGTCGGATTGGTAGGGGAAATAGGTCTTGAGCTTCTCGCCGCAGCGTTGTATGCCTTGTTCGAGGCCCTCGGCGAAGCAGCCTTCCTTGAAGTGGGATTGCATCAGGTCTTTCACGTCGTTCCAGAAGCTGTCTTCCACCACTTTGTTGATGCCTTCGTCACCTAGGATGGCGAACTTATGGTCCTTGACGGCCAGATAGATGAGCACGCCGTTGCGTAACTTAGTTTCGTTGAGTTTCAAGTGTTTGAAGACGACGAGACTGCGCTTTTCCACGTCGCCTCGGCAGCGGTTCTCGATGTGCACTTTGATTTCGCCTGAGGTGTTGAGCTCGGCCTGCTTGATGGCTTCCACGACGCGGCGGTCTTCCTCGTGGTTCAGTATGGTGATGGCGTTGGACATGATGGGTCTGTTTAGAGTGCAAAAATAAGCATTTTCTACAAATTTGCATTTGTAAGTGTTTTGTCGATCTTTTTTTGTTTCTTTGCAACAGAATACAACAGATGTTGTTTGACATACAACTAAGTTTAGACAAAATGGAAACGATTAAATGCAAAGCATGTGGTAGCACTGATGTAATAGTCCAAGACGGGTATTATGTATGCCAATATTGCGGGACCAAATCATTGTCTGACTCGCAAGTAACGCGCAATCCCCAAAAACAGATTCCTGTTCTTCCCAAAAACTATGTTTGTCCGGAAGGAGCCCTTGACGGTTTGTTTTCAGTGGGGCCTAATGAATGGGTGCTTTTTTCAAAGGGTAATTTGCAAAACCAGGCATCAACAGGCCAGTGGCGGTTTGCCGAACATCAGTATGATATTGTCGGGGAAGCTTCCCAAAGTGGATGGAGTGATCTTTTTGGTTGGGATGTGAAAGGCAAGCCTGACAGCAGGGACACAGCATGGTATACACCGTCTATTGAACAATGGGGCTATGTGCTGAAAAAGCGATGTGTTATGTCGGACTTGCGATTTGCAAAGGCACAGGTGGTAGGGGTGAACGGGTTGATATTGGTGCCTGACAGTTGGAATTCGAGCTTTTACACCTTAAACAAAGCCAACCGAATCGAAGCTGGATATACGGATAATGTCATCAATGGCACCGATTGGGAGACCTATTTGCAAGCTCGGGGAGCAGTGTTTCTGCCTGCTGCAGGTCGTCGTAATGGAGCACAGGTGTTTCAAGCCGGAAGTCATGGTTATTATTGGTCGTCAACGGGAGGTTCGTTTGGCCGTGCCAATTGCATGCTCTTCGATGCTTTCAATCTTGATCCAAGCGATGGCAGAGGCCGGTCAAATGGTTATTCTATGAGGCTGGTGTGCCCTGTCAAAAGTTGAAGCGTTTTGAAAAACCTTGATTGTAATGTGCAGAATTTGGAAGGCAATAGCAGCTGTGGCACTGATGATGGTTGTTGCGACGAGTTGTAGCAAGCCGAATGAGCCGAATGATGGTGGAAACAATAATAGTCCAAACGATAGTATTGTTGATAATAACGATAGTATAGATGGCCATGATTATGTTGACCTCGACTTGCCGAGTGGCACCCTGTGGGCTACCTGCAATGTGGGAGCGAACAGCTCCGAGGATGTAGGAGATTACTTTGCGTGGGGTGAGACCATGCCTAAGGGCATCTATGATTGGAAGAGTTACAAATATGGAAAGTTGGTCAATGAACGTAATCGTTTTGAATTGAATAAGTACTGTACCGATTCGTTGTTTGGCGTTGACGGATTTGTTGACAATCTGAGCGTCTTGGAACCTATTGATGATGCAGCTACGGCCAACTGGGGCAAAGACTGGCGCATGCCCACCAGGGAGGAATGGGAGGAACTGTACCAGAAAACAATCTGTACCTGGACTACCCAAAACGGCGTGAAAGGCAGACTTTTAACTGGATGCAATGGCAATAGCATCTTCTTGCCCGCTACGGGTTTTCATTTGGATGGGGAACTGATATGTATAGGCCTCGGCATCTACTGGTCAAGTTCTCTCTATTCAGGCAGCCCAGAGCGTGCGTGGAGTTTCCACTTCGATTTTGAGAATTGTCATGTGTGTGGTACTTACGAACGTAGCCGCGGGCAGGTGGTGCGGGCAGTGCGCGTTGGTCAGTAAAGCAACCCGAACATCCAAAGCGGGATTTTGTTTCCATAGCCCACTTCGGTTTCATCGATGGCCAAATAACTGTTGGGAATGTCCTTGATTTGGTCAAAGCTTTTTTTGCGCCCGCCGACTTCAAACAAGTACTTTCCATCCACAAGGAAATCTCCTTGTGGAGGATAGGTCACTTGATGTGATTGGCTCAACTGATTCAGGAAGAACAACTCCCGCATTGTGCCTATGTTGGGCTGCATAGAAAAGGCGTTCATGAGGTTGGTGTTGTTGAGGTAGATCTTCTCAGGTCGCGACAGGTCGGAGAGTTTCCTTGGCGTGTCGGTGAGTAACGATAGTAACCCTGCCTTTTCCAAGGCATACAACATCTTCAGCCCTTGGTTTCGGTCGGTATCCAACTCGCGGTAAAGTTCCGACATGTTGGGCTTTTGCGGCACTTGCTCGGCCAAGATCATGAACATCTTTTTGGCTTTCTTGATGGTGGATTGCTCCACATTCTCAATGACGGCATAATCGTTTTCCAAAATGTGGTTGACCACGTTCTGCAAACGGTTGGCATAGCCTTCGTAAACATCTTTGTAGAAAGGATAATAACCCATCTTCAAGTATTGGACGAACGCAGGCAGCACCTTAAAGCCATCGCTGATGATTTCCATGGCGATGCTCTTGTGCTTCTTCAGCAAGTCCTTCAATTCGATGACGGGGATGTCCTTGATGCCCTCAAACTTCAGATATTCGCGGAATGAAAGTCCCGTCAGGGTATATTCCATTAGCCTTCTTGAAAGGTCGCCTTTGCCTTTTTCCATCTTGAGCATTGACGAGCCGGTGTAGGCAACGTAAAATTCGGGGTAGTTGTCGTTGAGGTTTTTCAAGACGGTCTGCCACGAGTCCAAATAATGAATCTCATCGAGGAAAAGATACCGTCCGCCGTAGGCATAGTAGTCCTCCACGACATCCGCAAAGGCGTGTGTCGCAAACCAAAGGTCGTCCAACGAAGCATACAGCACTTCCGACGTGTCGGGAAAGGCCTCTTTGATGTGCTGGAGCATCAGCGTGGACTTGCCCGTTCCTTTCGGCCCTTTGATGCCGATGAGCCGGTCTCTCCAGTCGATTTTTTCAAACAGGTATCGTTTGAAGTCGGTGGAGGTGGCTTGCAGCTTTCTGTCCAAGACCTTTTGTAGGTATTCTATTGAGTTCATGGTAGTCGTATTTTGCCCGCAAAGTTACGAATAATATTTCAAAACACAAGTATTTTGCTTAAAATAATGTCTAAAAATACTAAAAAATTGTAAAATATAATGTTTAAAAATACTAAATCAATAATAAAAATAGTGTTTGAAAACACTAATTGTATAATTCTGTATGGCGACCTTGCAAAATCACGCTTTTTTTGTTTCTTTGCAATGTCAAACAACTAAAACAGAATCGATATGAACAGAACTTTGAAGGCAATAGTATCCGTTTTTAAGATAAAACAGCAAACTCAAGTTTTTGTGTGATTAATGTTTATATATGAATTAAAAATGTATTTTTGCAAGCAAAATGATTAAACAATGATTACTCGATTTAAAGCTTCAAATTTTACAGTTTTCACAGATTTGGATGTGGAGTTCACATCGGGGATAAATGTTTTTATTGGTGAAAATGGAACAGGGAAAACGCATCTGATGAAAGCTGTTTACGCTGCGGGTTGTTTGATTGATAAAAAAATAGACACACCTCTTGACCGCAAGATTAATGGTGTTTTTGCACCTAATAGCATTGGAAGACTTGTTCATCGTGCAGTTGGTCGTAATTCTGGCTCAATATCAGTATATCGCCGAATGAGTAACGAATCAAAGGAACGTTCTATTACGTTAAGATTAACAAATCAGAACAAGTCAGAGGTTAAGCAAAACGGGTGGGCTATAGACGATAATGTTGAAGCCATTTTTATACCAGTCAAAGATATGCTAGCAAATGCACCTGGTTTCCGCTCCTTGTTTAGTCAAAAGAAACTTTCGTATGAAGAGATTTATTTGGATATAATTGATAAGGCTTTTGTCCCGATTGCCCGTGGCAAGTTAAGCCCTGAAAGAGAAAAACTCCTTAATATTTTGAATCAAGCTATGTCAGGGCGTGTGATAGAGAAGAATGAAACTTTTTATCTCAAAAATAAAAATGGAGAATTGGAGTTTCCATTGCTTGCAGAGGGATTCAAGAAACTTGGATTGTTGTACCGTCTTATACAAAATGAATCTTTAACTCATGGAAGTATGCTGTTTTGGGATGAGCCAGAAGCAAATCTTAATCCACACTTGTCTCAAACAGTGGTTAAGATTCTTATAGAACTCTCTAAAATGGGAGTGCAGATATTTATCTCTACACATGATTATGTCCTCTTAAAGGAGTTTCAATTAGCGATTACAGCTGATGACGATATATTGTACCATGTTTTGTATCGAGACGAAAAAGGTGAGATTTCACATACAGCGACTCGTGTTTTGGATGAATTGTCTCCAAATGCAATTGATAATACTTATTCGAGAATTCTAGATGATGAAATCCAAATGGGACTTGCTGCCTTATGAGACTAACACTTACAGAAGAGAAGTTCGAATTTGATTTTCCTGAAGCGAGGGAATTGTATAAATTTGATGAAAGGGATCCACTTTCTCCCAATTTTCATGGTGTATCGATGCAAGCGGTCGATGTCATGGCGGAATTTCCAAATTTTCAGTTGTGGATAGAAATCAAAGAATTTCAACCATCCGAGATAGAGGCAATGAAGAAAGAAGGTGATCAACAAAAGAAGGGCAATAATGTGCATAATAAAGCGCATTTGACAAGGAATCTCAAGCATAAATTCAGAGACACGTTTCTATATAGGTATTGTGAGAATAAATTAGATAGGAAAGTGGTGTATATATGTCTGACAAATTTTGATGATGCACTTAACGGTTATTACAAAAGAGAATTACTGAAGCAACTTCCTGCAGGTAAAGCATCCGTACGATGGAGTAAATTTCTATTGGACAAATCTTTATTGTTTGTTGTAAATGTGGATTCGTGGCATAGGAATTTTGAAGATAGATTTGGTCAATGTAAAAAGATACTATAGTTTTTATGCAATCTCAAAACAATTAAAACAGAATAGCTATGAACAGAACTTTGAAGGCAATAGCAGCCCTAATGCTGATGATTGTGGTGCTTTTTGCCGTTGGTTGCAAGAAAGACAATGCTTCAGGTAATGGCAATATTAGTGGACACACTTATGTTGACCTTGGCCTTCCAAGCGGCACTTTATGGGCTACATGCAATGTGGGTGCAGATACTCCTGAAGACTATGGTGATTATTTTGCGTGGGGTGAGTCCGAAATAAAGGCTGTGTATAAATTTGTCACTTACAAATTCGGCAATAGTATTGATAGTACACTCACAAAATATTGTAACAATCCATATTATGGTTATAATGGTTTTAGTGATACCTTGACTGTGTTGCAAAAAGGTGATGATGTTGTATCTATTCAATGGGGGGATGAATGGCGAATGCCTACAAAGAAGGAATGGGAGGAACTTTATCAAAACACGAACGTTACATGGACAACACAAAATGGTGTAAATGGTAGGCTGCTTACTGCAGCTAATGGTAATAGTCTTTTTTTGCCAGCAGGCGGTTATCGCGGAGGAAAGTGTTTCTGGAAGGTCGGAAGCGGCGGCTATTACTGGTCGAGTTCGCTCTACAATGACTTTCCGTATTCCGCTTATTTTTTCGGTTTTAACTATTCAGACTATTATGGATGGAGCAGCACCAACCGTTATTTGGGCCAATCTGTGAGAGCTGTTCGTTCAGCTAATTGAGTAAGCAATAGAAAGAATCCCCACAACGCCGAATAGATTCGAGACATTGTGGGGATTTGTTTTAGTTCAATGACGGGTCATAGCTTCTCCATATTCCTCTTCACAAACTCGCTCAAATCCTTACCCTTCAGCAAGTTCTTCGAAAGCAGTGCGAGGTCGTAAATCTGCCTGATGGTGGCTTCCTGGGCAGCTTCGTCCTTGTCCAAGAGGCCGGTGATGACGGGGCTGTTCGTGTTGAGCATCAGCGTGTAGCTGTCGGGCATCGAGCCGTAGAACGACATTGGGCCGCCACCCATCTGCTCCATCTCCTTCATACGGCGCATCCACTCGTTTTGGGTGACCTCCACGGGAGCGGCTTCAGCACCTTCGTTGCTGAACTCCACGTTGAACTTCACCTTGTCGATGACCTTCTCGAAGGCGGCTTTCACGGTCTCCTTCTGCTTGTCGTCGAGGCCCGAGGCGGCTTCCTTGTCGTCCTTCATGATGAGCTTGTCGATGGTGTTGGAGTCAACACGGGCAAACATGGCACGGTTGTCGTCGCCTTTCTCGCCTTCCTTCTGCTCGTAGGCGCTGATGAAATGCGGGTCGAGGATGCCGTCCATCATCAGGACGTTGTAGCCCTTGGCCTTGGCGTTCTCGATGTTGGTGTATTGGTCGTCCTTGTCGGTGGCATACAGATAGACGAGGGCTTTGTTCTTGTCAGTTTGGTTTTCCTTAATCAAGGCCTTGTACTCCTCAATGGTGTAGTATTTGTCGTCGGTGTCCTTGAAGAGGAAGAACTTCTCGGCGCGCTCGTAGAACTTCGGGTCGCTCATCATTCCGTATTCGATGAACACGCGGATGTCGTCCCAGTTCTTCTCGTAGGCCTCGCGGTCTTTCTTGAAGAGTTCTTCGAGCTTCTCGGCCACCTTCTTGGTGATGTAGGTCGAGATTTTCTTCACGTTCTGGTCGCTTTGCAGGAACGAGCGGCTGACATTCAGCGGGATGTCGGGCGAGTCGATGACGCCGTGCAGCAGCGAGAGGAACTCGGGCAGGATGCCTTCCACGCTATCGGTGACGAAGACCTCGTTGCAGTAGAGTTGTATCTTGTTGCGCTGGAACTCGTAGCGGTTCTTCACCTTCGGGAAATAGAGGATGCCCGTGAGGTTGAAGGGGTAGTCCACGTTGAGGTGGATGTGAAACAGCGGCTCGCCGAAGTTCATCGGGTAGAGCGTGTGGTAGAAGTCGTTGTATTCCTCGTCCTTGATGTCGGTCGGGGCTTTCTTCCACAGCGGGGCCACGTCGTTGATGATCCAAGGCTTCTCCACCTCTTTGGTCTTGGGTTTGCCGTCCTTGTCGGTCTCGCCCTCGATTTCCTCCTGCACCTTACGCGTGCCAAACTGGATCGGGATGGGCAGGAACTTGCAGTATTTGTTGAGCAGTTCGCGGATGCGGCCTTCTTCGAGGAACTCGGAAGCATCATCGGCAATGTAAAGGATGACATCGGTGCCGCGGTCGCCCTTCGGGATTTCGTTCATGGTGTATTCTGGGCTGCCGTCGCATTCCCAGATGACGCCGTTAGCGCCTTCTTCCTTGCATGACTTTGAAATCAGCGATACCTTCGAGGAAACCATGAAAGCGGAATAGAAGCCCAGTCCGAAGTGGCCGATGATGTTGGCGGCCTCAGCCTCGCTTTGGGTCTTGAACTTGGCAATGAACTCCTCAGCGCCCGAGAAGGCGATCTGGTTGATGTATTTGTCGACCTCTTCAGCGTTCATGCCGATGCCACGGTCGCGCACGGTGAGGGTCTTTTTCTTCTTGTCGACTTCCACCTTAATGGTGAGGTCGCCCAGCTCGCCCTTGAACTCGCCTGAGGCGGCCAAGGCTTTCAGCTTCTGTGTGGCGTCGACAGCGTTACTGATGATTTCGCGCAGGAAGATCTCCTGGTCCGAATACAAGAACTTCTTGATGACAGGGAAAATGTTTTCTGTCTTAACTCCAATGTTACCAGTTGTCATATTGTTAGGTATTTAAAATTCAAAATTTAAGATTCAAAATTCAGGGTCGCTTCGAGTCATTGCGAGGAACGAAGCAATCCAGATAACGAGCGCCGATTGTCAAATTGTGTGCCATCAAGAAAAAGTGACAAAATGGCAAGAGTGTACGGAAACTATTTCTATTTTTGTGGCACCTAAACAGAACCAGATATGAAAAAACTGTACGCTTTTATTGCGACGATGCTTCTTGCAGGAAGCGCCTTCGCCCAAGTGCTTGTCAACGAGACTTTTGAAAATGGTAACACTGTTGGCCAGACCCCAGTGGGCTGGATTGGCGACGGCGGCTGGAAAGCCGGTATCACTATCCCTGACGACAACGAGGCCCGCGGCAGAAAGCCGCATACCGGTGACTGGTACATGTATGCCACCTATAACACTGATGTGTGGATTTACAAAGAAATCAACGTGAACTCTGGTGACTATTACCGCGTTTCGTTCTGGTATTCCACCTGGCATGTCGACCACTTCAACTTGGAAGTGAAAGCTGGTGCCAGCGCCAATGCCTCTGCCATGACGGTCACGGCGGTGCCGATGATGGTCGTCGACAACGAGGAATATGAACAGGCCTCAGGCGTGTTTCAGGCTACGAGTTCGGGTTCCTTCTATGTGGGCTTCCACAGTGTGGCCGACAACGGACCTTGGTACTTATCCATCGACGACATTATCATTGAGCAGACCGCGCAATACAATTTCGATGTGGAGCAACTCACTGCCGACACTGCTGTCTATTTTGGCGAGCCTGCCTATCTGCGTTTCCGTCTCAGCAATACGGGTTTGGAGTCCGATACCTATCATTTTACCAACACCAGTGACCTGCCGATGACGTTCTATCAGAACGGCAACCAGGTGAATGAGGTCAGTTTGCCTTACAATAGTTCGGTGGAGTTGGTGGCCAAGGCAACTTTGCCGATGAACTTGAACAACAACGAAGTCGTTCACGCCACTTTCGATGTCGTTTCCAGACATTCTGCCCCGACACAAAGCGCCGACTTCTCCATCACGGCCTTGGCGCCTTACGCTGATTTCCCTTTGGAGGAGGGCTTCGAGAACGACTTCGTGCCTTTTGGCTGGCAAAACAACATTACCAACGGCACCTACGCCTTTGACAGGCGCGAATCAAGTTCCACCCCGAGTGCTATGCCGCATGAAGGAAGCCGATACATGGCCCGATTCTATACCTATACCAATCCCGAAGATTGCTCGGCTGAACTGGTCTCGCCTAAGTTAGAACTGAACGCAAACGACAACCTCGTCCGCTTCTGGATCTACCGCAACAGCAACCCGAACATCAACCGTCCCGACCGTATCAATGTGTACTATAATACGGTACCGAGTTCAGAAGGTGGCCAATTGTTAGGCACCGTCCACCGCTGCACCTATTTAGAGCCTGTCGTCACCTATGTGGATGACTGGTATGAGTATGCCTTCACCTTCGACAGCCCAACAGGTTATGGCTTTATCATTTTTGAGGGTGTGAGCGGCTATGGTTGGGATCTCCTTATTGACGACATCTTCATCGACAATTCTTCGATTGACACCAACCCGCCTACGATAGTCTCTGTTTCAGGCAACCAAACCTATGCCGACACCGAGATGAACCTTACCTTGCGTGTTCATGATGCCTCGAGAATGCCTTCCACTTTGGCAGCCACCTATACCATTTGGGGTCACGATCATGAATTGACTTTCACCCAAGCGGGTAAAGGTAACTACGACTACACCGCCACCATCCCGGCTTACGACAACCACACTCACGGTACACTGACCGTACAGCTTGTGGATGCCTTGGGCAACAGCGCCCTTTCGGAGGAAATCCCGATTCGTTGGGACTATCAGCGGCCTTTGCTTTATGAGACCTTTGAGGAATGCAGCCTGTATGGTCTACCCGAGGACTGGACCACAGACGGCAACCCGACCTGGTGGGATTGGTCTTTCCAAGGAACAGTATATTATACAGACTATTACGAAGAAGATTTCGTTGTGTCACCTCATCGCGGCAACAAGCAGGCCGTTTTGGAGTGGGATAGCAGCGACAGCCCATCAGCGCAGGATCAAACCTTGATTACACCTGTGTTGACCATCACCAGACCGACCGTGTTGCAGTTCTGGACCTGGGTGCAGTACGGCACCGACGGATATGACCGTTTTGTGGTACGTGTGTATGACACTTACAACGGTACCTGGGATGACAAATGGGATGCCGCCGACATGCCTTATGGCCAAATCAACGCCTACGATGAGCCGGTTTCCATCAACTTGGACGAGTACATCGGACGTAATATCAAGATCGGATTCAGAGGATATAACACCATGGGCGATTTTTTGGCCTTCGACTGGTTCGTTGATGATGTGAAGGTTGTCCCGACTGATACTACCGACGTGAATGTGAATGAAATGGCTAATCTGAAGTTTAATGTCTATCCCAATCCAGCAAAGGACAAGGTCGTCATCGAGGCACAAAGCAGCATTCAGCAGGTGACGTTGATGGGCATAAAGGGAGAGTTGCTTGAGGACAGGAAGACGAATGCCAACAAAGTCGAACTGAATTTGGAAGGCTATTCCAAAGGCATTTATGTCGTCCGCGTTGTGACCGAAAACGGCGTGGCTGCGCAAAAGATTAATTTGATTGAATAAGAGAGTAGCGCTTATTAAAGAAGCAACGGCCAACCATGATTATGGCTGGCCGTCTGCTTTTTGTGGGTCAGGACGTTAGTCGTCCAAGTCGAAATCGCACCCCATTTTTTCGGCTTTTTGTTTCGCTACCTCCATGAGGTTTTCTGCAATCTTTTCGATTTGTTCGTTCTCTTTTTCGGTCATCTTTTCATCAGCGGTGTATTGATCGCCACCAAGGCCGACGGCAAGACTTCCGAGCAGCAGCGTAAATGATGCTTCTTGCAACTTGTCGCAATCGTCGGCGTCTTTGATCATCTTTTCGATTTCATCATACGCTTTCTTGACTTCGGTGTATTGCTTGGTGCCTTTCGAGCTGACGCTTTTGCTAGCTCCGTCACCGCCTCCGCATTGCGTGAAGGCGAACATCATGATACCCGCAAGGGCAATAATCATGGTCTTTTTCATAGTGTAAATGTTTAAAGTGTTGATGATTGTGATTGTTAAACGCTACAAAAATAGTAAAAAAGCGGAAACGTCAAGGGCTGTATTATTATTTTCCTATTTTTGCACCAAATTATATTGAAAGGATTCAAAACATATTTAAAATACAGCAATATGAAAAAACTACTATTAACTTTGATTGTACTGGCCATGTCCATGGTGACAATGGCAGGCCATTTCGTGATGCTTCCTTATTCGGGTCGCGCCGAACTGGAAAAACACTTCTCTGATCCCAACCTGACGGTGCATTTCTATACCGATTCGGAAATCTTTGCCACGGTCGAACGTTTCGATGCCGGTACGATGGTCATGATTGACAATCAAGCCTTTGAGGACAACGATGTTTACACTTTGGTGTATTGTCCGAAGAGTGAACAACAGCGTTACGACGCGCTGTATGCAACGGAAAACTATGTCGTTGTGAGAGGCTCGGTTATGCCATACAAAAACGATGGTGCTGTTGCTATCTTCAACAAAAAGGCCAACTTGTCCCGCCTGACCCGTGACTTCCCACAGGTGATGGAGGAAAACCCGACCATCCGCGAGATGCTGGAACAGGTGAACATGGACTCACTGGAGGCCACGGTGCAGCACTTGCAGAATTACGGCAGCCGTCTTTGGAACTCTGAAAACGCCTTTGCCGTTTCCGACTGGATTGCGGGGCGCATGCAGGCGCTCGGTTTGGAGGTGGAGCAACAGCCTTTCTATGCCAATACTTGGTATGGTAGCGGTGAGGCGGCACCCAATGTCATCGGCATTCAGCGTGGTACGCTCTATCCCGACACCTACGTGGTCTGTGGCAGCCACTTCGACTCGTTCTCGTGGGAGGCCTATAGTGGTGGCCTGGCTCCTGGCGCCGACGATAACGCCACGGGTGTGGCCAGCGTTTTGGAGAGCGCGAGAATCATGACCCAATATGAGTTTGAATACAGCATCATCTATTGCGCCTATGGCTGCGAGGAAATGGGTCTCTACGGCAGCGAGGCCTACGCTTCGCGTTGCCAAGAAGAGGGCATGGACATCATCGGCTATTTCAACAACGACATGAACGGATACCTGAATCCTGGCGACCCAATCCATATCGACTGCATTTATCCCAATTCGGTGGAGCCCATTGGCACCTATTACATGAATGTCGGCAGCGTCTATTATCCCGAGCTGCCCATCCGTCACGTCAACTTCAACCAAGGCGACAGCGACCATACTTCATTCAATAACCATGGCTATATGGGTATCTATCCCTTTGAGGACTACCAGAACTACAGCCCATACATTCACACGCCCAACGACTTGATTGGCACGAGTGTGACAAGCTTCGAAATGTCGCAGCAATATTGTCAGATGAATATCGCTTGTCTTGCAGAAATTGCCAAATTGGATTTTGATGATGTCAACGAGTTTGAAAGTGGTAGCATGTTGGTATATCCCAATCCTTCCAACGGCATCTTCAACCTTAATCTCGGCGAAGGCCAATGGGACATTGAAGTCTATGACATCACGGGCCGCAAGGTCTATGAAAACCGTATGGAAGGCCGCTCTGCACTCGAGCTGGGCCAGTGCCTTAAGGGGATTTATTTCCTGAAAGCCTCCAACGAAAGCAGAAGCCTGACTACGAAAGTCGTGATACAATAAGTGACGAAATAATACCAGAAATCTTAACCATGTCGGAAAACCTTGATCGATTCTTGAATCGTGTGGCCGAGGCTGCCGAACAAAGCACCTTGGTGAAAATGACACTGAGCAAGCCCGCACAAAAGCATGACGAGTTGCGCAATATCTATGTCAAGCCTGTGCTGATTAAGGAGAAGCGCCTTTTTGCCTTCACTTACCATTACGAACGACGTGATGAGGTGAAGAACTATGATGCTGCGCAGATGCTTGCCATTTTAGGGGATATGCTGCCCGCGCGCTTCCTGAATGCTGTGCTGTTCACGGTGGATGAGGATGTCACGCTGCTTGTCTCAAACAAGGGCAAGGCGACGATTCAGACCAAGAAAGTTCAGGAATGTCGCGAACAGAACCTGGAACACGACAAGCAGAAAGCCCGCCTCATCAATCCGGCCAATCCATGGTGGTACCAACTTGGCTTGACCACGCGTGAGGGCAAGATCACCGCCGACATGCAGCATAAGTTCAAGCAGATTTACAAGTACGCCGAGATTGTGGAGAGCCTCATCAAGCCGATGAAGTTTGAGGGCACCGTTCACATCGCCGACATGGGGGCAGGGAAGGGGTACCTCACTTTTGCCCTTCATGAATTGTTGACGCAGAGGCTGAACATGGACGTCAACATCAAAGGCGTGGAGATCCGTCCCGACTTGGTGCTGAAAATCAACGAGATCATTAAGGCGGACAACTTAGAGGGTTTGGAGTTCGTGGAGAGCAGCATCGAGGCCTATCATCCCGAAAAATTAGATGTGCTGATTGCACTTCATGCATGCAATACCGCTACCGACGATGCCATCGCCTCGGGCATTCGTGCTGGTGCGGATCTGATTGTCTGCGCGCCATGCTGCCACAAGCAAATCCGTCAGGAGATGGAACGTTCGGGCAAGGTGGATGCCATCACGCGTTATGGAATCTTCCTCGAACGCCAAGCCGTGATGGTTACCGACACCATCCGTGCCTTGGTTTTGGAGTATTTCGGCTACAAGACTCAGGTGATGGAGTTCATTGAGATGGAACACACGCCGAAGAATGTGTTGCTGGTGGGCAGAAAGACGTCGAAAAACGCGAAAGACCCGAAAATTTTGCAGCAAATCAAGGACTTGAAGCGGCAATATGGCATTGAGACACACTATCTTGAAACAGTATTAGGTTTAAATACTTAATTTTCGCTGAAAAAGTGCCGAACATTCAGAAATATTTCGTAATTTCGTGGACTTTTAGAAAACGACAGAATTTAATCATTTAAAATAATAAGAATCATGCAAAACATCGATTGGGCAAATTTAACATTTGGTTATTATCCAACGAATTACAATGTCCGCTGCTATTTCCGCAACGGTAAATGGGGCGAATTGGAAATCAGCTCCGAAACTTCAATCAACATCCACATGGCAGCCACTTGCCTGCACTATGGTCAGGAAGCCTTCGAAGGCTTGAAGGCATATCGCGGTAAGGACGGCAAGGTGCGTGTGTTTCGCTGGGACGAGAACTGCAAGCGTTTGCAGCGTTCGGCTCAAGGCATCATGATGGCTGAGGTCCCGCAAGAGAAGTTCTGGGAAGCCGTCGAGAAGGTCATCCGCCTCAATGCCGATTTCATCCCGCCTTATGAGACGGGTGCTTCGCTCTATCTCCGTCCGCTGCTGATTGGCACGGGCGCCCGCGTGGGTGTGAAACCCGCTGACGAGTACTTGTTCATGATCTTCGTGACGCCTGTTGGTCCTTATTTCAAGGGCGGCTTCATGGCCAACCCCTACGTCATCACGCGCAAGTACGACCGCGCTGCTCCGCTGGGTACCGGTACTTACAAGGTCGGTGGCAACTATGCCGCTTCTTTGCGTCCGCACGTTGAGGCCTGCCATGGTGGCGAGTATGCCTGCGAGTTCTATCTCGACGCCAAGGAGAAGAAGTACATCGACGAGGCTGGCGCTGCCAACTTCTTCGGCATCAAGGACAATACATACATCACACCTCAGAGCACGTCCATCCTGCCTTCTATCACCAACAAGAGCCTCATGCAGCTGGCAGAGAGCATCGGTATGAAGGTCGAGCGTCGTCCCATCGCTGAAGAGGAATTGGCCACCTTCGAAGAGGCTGGCGCATGCGGCACCGCTGCCGTCATTAGCCCTATTTCGCGTATCGACGACCCCGAAAACGGTAAATCATACCAGTTTGGCGATGGCAAACCCGGCCCGTGGAGCCTCAAACTTTACAACAAACTCCGTGGCATCCAATATGGCACCGAGCCCGATGAATTCGGTTGGACGACCGTCATCGAAGGCCTCTAATTCCAAGGCTTTTGAAAAAAGTTTCAAAAAATGCGTCACAATGTGGCGCATTTTTTTAATTAATGTGTATTTTTGTGGCGGAAAAGTATTAATCAACTAATCTATAACACTATGAAGAAATTTACCTTTGCCTTAATGGCTTTGCTGGCCTTCACTTTCTCGTTGAAAGCTCAGCAGTATGTATCAACTGATCCTGCCAACAGGAACGTCATCATTGAAGAGTTTACAGGACGTAATTGCGGTTATTGCCCAATTGGCCATCGTATTACGCATGAGCTTATGGAGGCTCACCCTGGACGTGTGTGGGCTATCAATGTACACTGCACGAGTTTGTCCCCCACGTCTTCCCCTAATCTGAACGTCAATGAGGGTCATAGCATTGCTAATGGATTCAACTTTGATGGTATCCCTATGGGAATGATTAACCGTCATTCTGGGACAGCTGCCGAAACAAGTCAATTTACCAGTTTGACAAATAATCAGTTGAATCAGGCAGCCGAATGTAATGTGGGCGGTATCGTGGCTGTTAATCCTGAAACCCGTGTAGCCACGATTACTGTGGAAGTGTATTACACTGGAAATAGTAGCCAACCGACGAACTATCTTACTATTGCTATGGTTCAGGATAGCATCATTGGCTCGCAGTCTGACTATGGTGACTACAACCCTGGAGGTTGGGTGTCTCCAGGACAATATTCACACATGCATGTTTTGCGTGACATTGTTACCAACAACATTTGGGGTGATGAAGTCACTCCTACTACACAGGGCTCACTTGTGGTACTTAACTACACGTATGAAATCCCTGAAACCATAGGGTCGCCTAACGGTGTCGAAGTTGACTTGGACAACATTCATTTTCTGGCTTTCGTAACACAGCAGTATCAAGGTACGCCAACCCGTCCAATCCTTAACGGTTGTCAACTTGATATGGTGCAAGGCGTCGACGAACCCATCTATCCCATCATCAATGGCATCAACCAAGTGGGTGGTTCCACATGTACACATACCAAGGATATTGAGGTGAGCATCCAGAACATTGGTATTGAGACCTTAACTTCGATGACGCTTGAGGTTGAGTTTGAAGGGAATACCCAAACCATCAACTGGGAAGGTGAACTGCCTCAGTATGGTTCGGAAAAGATTCGCACCACCTTGGAGGTGCCGTTTGGTACTTATCCGGTCCATGTGACCCTTACCGAAGCCAATGGCGAGCCTTTGGAGAAAGAAGCCAATAGCTCGATCAGTTGCATCGAGTGGGCCAATCTTGAAACCGAGAACGAGGAAGAGGAATTGACTCTTGAACTCATGCAAGACAAGTTCGGTAACCATATTACATGGGAATTCACGGCTTCAGATGGTACTGTATTGGGATCCGGTGGTCCTTACTCCATGCTTGCCAGCGGTACGGGAACGCAACTTCACATTGAGCATGTAACTGTTCCGGCCGATGAGTGCGTGAAATTCACGATACGTGACCAAAATGGCAATGGCATTTGCTGTTCGTTTGGCCAAGGTTATTACATTGTGAAGGATAGTGAAGGCAATGTGTTGTTTGGTGATGAGAACGATGGACAGTTTGGCGAGTCGGCTTCTCATCTGATTTCGGTGGGAGGCGCACAGGTCCAAGTGGAAATCAGTGAAACTGAAGTCGCCAATGTGGATTCCAACCACGCTGATTTTGCTGCACATTTGACTTATGATGGTTATCCTGATGAGGTGGGCTTCTCTTGCCGCAAGGTGACCAGTTCAGAGCCGATGATTATTGAAGGTACTCTTAACGAATTCCGCAATATCCTGGGCTATACGGATGATCTCGAACAATCCAGCATTTATGTCGTGAGAGCCTTTGCTGTTATCAACGGTGAGACCTATTATGGCTCTGAAACCACATTCCAGACCATGCCAGATGGTGTCGCAGAGCTTGAGCAGAGCCTGAAGATTTATCCCAACCCGACCACGGGTGTGCTCAACATCCAAGGCGAAGGCATGACCAGCATCGAGGTTTACAATGCTGTCGGTCAACGCGTGATGACGCAGGTCGTCAATGGCAACGACATCCAACTGAATACGGAGAGTCTCAACAACGGCATTTACTTCCTCCGTATCCATGCCAACGATGGCAATGTGCTGAATAGCACCTTCTCAGTGGCTCGTTAAGTAGCCTACTGGATGTAACGAAAAAAGCCGCTTCATCAAAGCGGCTTTTTTCGTCATTGCGAGCGAAGCGAAGCAATCTAGACTAGTCCCTTCTTCTTCAGCAACTCTGCCATCTGCTCCTGCAACTTCTTGGCCTCTTCACCAGCCCTCACAGCAAAGTCACTGCCATTAGAGGCATAGATGATACCTCGGGACGAGTTGACCAGCAAGCCGCATTCGTCGTTCAATCCGTTTTCAGCTACGGCTTTCAAGTCGCCGCCTTGGGCACCCACGCCGGGCACGAGGAAGAAATAGTCGGGCAACATCTTGCGGATCTCGCCCAACTCCTCGGGGTGCGTGGCACCTACCACAAACATCATCTGTTCCGAGGTGGCCCAGGTGGTGGCTGTTTGCAACACTTGTTGGTGCAGCATACGTTCACCTACGTTGAGGTATTGGAAATCTTGAGAGCCTTTGTTGGAGGTCAAAGCCAAGAGGATGACCCATTTGTCCTCGAAGTTGAGGAAAGGCTCCACGGAGTCCTGACCCATATAAGGCGCCACGGTCAAGGCATCGGCTTTCAAGGTGTTGAAGAAGGCCTTGGCGTAGTTGGCCGAGGTGTTGCCGATGTCGCCGCGCTTGGCATCTGCGATGATGAAGATGTCGGGATGGTTGTTTCTGATGTATTGTATGGTACGTTGCAGGCTCTGCCAGCCTTTGGCACCGTAGACCTCGTAAAAGGCGGTATTTGGCTTGTAGGTCACGGCATAGGGTGCAGTATGGTTGATGATCTGCTTGTTGAACTCAAAAACGGGGTCGTCCATAGCCAACAATTTCTGGGGAATTTTGTTGATGTCGGTGTCCAACCCGACACAGAGGAACGACTGCTTCTTCTTGATTTGCTCAAATAATTGGTGTTTATTCATAATTTTATAATTGACGCGGGACACGGGACTGCGAGACACAGGACAAAAAAGTCTCGCGTCTCGTGTCTCGAAGTCTCGTGTCAATGGTATTCATGATTCTATGTTTTCTTTCAATTTTTCCGCATTTTCAGCCATCATCAACCTGTTGATGATTTCATCCAAGTCGCCATCCATGACGGCGGCGAGGTTGTAGACCGTCAGGCCTTCCACGCGGTGGTCGGTGACACGGCCTTGAGGGTAGTTATAGGTGCGAATCTTAGCAGAGCGGTCGCCAGTCGAGACCATGGTCTTGCGCTTGGCGGAGATGTCGCTGATATATTTCTGGTATTCCATGTCGTAGATGCGTGTGCGCAGCCGCGCCAAGGCGCGTTCCTTGTTCTTGGGTTGGTCGCGGGTCTCGGTACACTCAATGAGGATCTCCTGCATCTCGCCCGTGTTGGGGTTCTTCCACATATAACGCAGGCGCACGCCCGACTCCACTTTGTTCACGTTCTGTCCGCCAGCGCCACTGGATCGGAAAGTGTCCCATTTGATTTCACCCTCGTTGATTTCCACATCGAACTCTTCGGCTTCGGGCAGTACGGCCACCGAAGCGGCAGAGGTATGGATGCGGCCTTGGGCCTCGGTCTTGGGTACACGCTGCACGCGATGCACGCCCGACTCGAACTTCAGGATGCCATAGCAACCATTGCCCGTCACGGTGAAGTCGATTTCCTTATAGCCGCCGCTTGCGCCTTCACTGACGCTGGTCACTTCGACCTTCCAACCACGGTTCTCACAGAACTTGCTGTACATGCGGTATAGGTCACCGGCAAAGAGGCAGGCCTCGTCGCCGCCTGTGCCCGCGCGGATCTCCATGATGGCGTTTTTGCTGTCCTGTGGGTCTTTGGGAATCATCATCACGCGGATGTCTTGCTCCAGCTGCTCAATGCGCGTTTGGGCGGTGTCCAGCTCTTCTTGGGCCATCTTCCGCATTTCTTCGTCTTTCTCCATGGCCAGGATTTCCTTGGCTTCCTCCACGTTGGCTTGCAGGGTCTTATATTCCTTGAAGGCCATGACGATAGGCTCCAAGTCCTTATAGTCCTTGTTGAGTTTCACGAACTTCTTCATGTCCGCAGTTATGGCTGGATCAGCCAATTGCTCTCCGATTTCTTCCCAACGGTGTCGGATGGTCTCGAGTTTTTCGGTAATGTCCATGGATTAATACTCAAAAGTACCAAATTCGCTCTTAATAGTCAATCTCTTAGCTTCCGAACTCTCCACATGCCCAATAATCTGACTATCAATATTGAACGCCTTAGCAATGGCAATCATCTCGTTGGCGGCTTTTTCGTTGGTGTAAATTTCCAAACGGTGGCCCATGTTGAAGACCCTGTACATCTCGTGCCAGTCGGTGCCAGAAGCGGCTTGAATCATGAGGAAGAGTGGGGGCAAAGCCAGCATGTTGTCCTTCACGATGTGCAGCTTGTCAACGAAATGCAACACCTTGGTCTGGGCACCGCCACTGCAATGGATGATGCCGTGAATTTGCTTGCGGAACTCTTTCAGAATCGGGATCATCAACGGGGCATAAGTGCGGGTGGGAGAGAGGATGAGCTTGCCTACATCCATGCCAGGGACCTCGGTGGGGTCGGTCAGTTTGTGCGGACCGGAATAGACCAAGTCTTCTGGGATGCTGTGGTCGTAGCTCTCGTCGTATTTCTCGGCCAGATAATGGTTCAGCATGTCGTGGCGTGCCGAGGTGAGGCCGTTGCTGCCCATGCCGCCGTTGTAGCTGTCTTCGTAAGTGGCTTGTCCGTAGGAGGCAAAGGCCACGATGACATCGCCGGGTTGCAGGTTGTTCTCGATTACCTCGTCTCTTCTAATGCGCGTGGTCACAGTGCTGTCAACGATGACGGTGCGCACGAGGTCGCCCACGTCGGCGGTCTCGCCGCCCGTGAGGTAGATGCCGATGCCCAACTTACGCAGCTTCTCCAAGAAGTGTTCCGTGCCGTTGATGAGGGCGGAAATGACCTCGCCAGGAATCAGGCTCTTGTTACGTCCAATGGTGGAGGAAAGCAGCATGTTGTCCGTTGCGCCTACACAAATAAGGTCGTCGGTGTTCATCACCACGGCATCTTGCGCCACGCCTTCCCACACGCTCATGTCGCCGGTCTCTTTCCAATAGAGGTAGGCTAATGAGGATTTCGTCCCTGCGCCATCGGCATGCATGATGTTGCAATACAATGGGTCACCACCGAGGATGTCGGGGATGATTTTGCAGAAAGCGTTAGGGTATAGCCCCTTGTCGAGGTTCTTGATGGCATTGTGGATGTCTTCCTTTTCTGCGGAGACGCCGCGTTGGCTATAACGATTGTCCATTATTTAAACTTTAACTTCTTTTCTTTGGTGTCAAACTCGAAGTTGCCGAGCTGCTTCAGGTTCTTCTGGCCGATGACCCATTGCTCGATCATCTTGCTGACGACCTTGCACTCCATGTTGTAGAGCGAACGACCAGCGATTCTCACCTCCTTGATGACGACGATGGAGTTGTTGGCGATGCCGCCTGTGGTAAGGATCTTCTCCACGTCACCTTGGAAGTCATCGGCGCTGATGCGCCCGTCTTTCAGCAGCTGCAAGGCACGACTCTCAGAGACGCAGAAGTCGGCATTTTGACTATAGGTGAAAGGTTCCTTGTAACCGTCCACGTTGGCGATGAAGTTGAAATACCCCTTCTTGTCGACGGTGAACGTCTCGCTTTGGTCTTCCTGCGGGTTGATGGCGATGTTGACGGTGCCGCCTTCCTTGATTTGTTCGCGCGGCACGTAGTCCTTGCTCAAGATGCGGAACTCGGTGCGACGATTCATCTGGTGCGCAGCTTCACGTACATCATTGTTAGGCAGCTTGTTGATGAAATCCTCGGTAAGGCGCGTGCCTGCCTTGAAGGTGTAACCTCTTACGGTCATGTCCTTTTGGATGGTGCGTGGCACTCTTTCACCATAACCCTTGGCGGTAAGTCTAAGCGGGTCGATGCCACGGATGATGAGGTAATCCACCACGCTTTGGGCACGCTTTTGCGAAAGGATGTCGTTGCGCTCGTCTGTGTCGCGGGCGTCGGTGTGTGAGGCCAGCTCAATAGTGATGGTCGGGTTGACTTGCAGGGTCTCAATCAGACCTTGCAGCGAGTCTTCAAACTGTGGCTTGAGGTCCCATTTGCCTAGGTCGTAGAGGATGTCGGGCAGCATGATGGGTTCCTGTGGTATGGGCTCGATGTCGAAGTCCTGCACGATGTCCTTGCTGAATTCTAGCCCTATCGTGGTCTGCTGTGCCGTCAAGGTGAAGTAGTTGTCCTTGTCGATGGTGATATCGTAGGTGGTGTTCTTGTTGATTTGGCTGTCGCTGAAGTTGAAGTAGCCCTTCTCGTTGGTGCGGGTCATGATGTTGGACCCGTCGCTGCCGATGAGGCGTACTGCGGCGTTGCTAGCGTACTGCTTGGTCTTGGCATCCTTAACTGTACCCGAGAAGGTAAACAAGATAGGTGGCTCCTCAAAGTAATAAATGTTATCCAATCCACGGCTGTTGCCGCGGCTGGAGGAGACGAAGCCTTTCTCGTCGGTAGGGTGGAATACGATGGCAAAGTCATCGCCCGTCGAGTTGATGGGATATTTCAGGTTGCGAGGCTCGCCCCAGTTGCCAGCGGTGTCCATGGAAGAGACGAAAATGTCGAGTCCACCCATGCCACCGTGACCGTCGGAGGCGAAATAAAGGGTCGTGTCGTATCTCAAGAAGGGGAATACTTCATTACCTGGTGTGTTGATGCGCTCGCCGAGGTTGAAGGGATGCTTGAAAGGCTCGGTGACGTTGTCGCGCATGGCCACCCAGATGTCGTTGCCGCCAAAGCCGCCTTTGCGTTCGGCAGCGAAATACATGATGAGTTCATCGCTCGAAAGGGTAGGGTGACCGACGATATCCAAGGTGTCGACACCGGCGATTTCCACGGGACGGGCTTCAGAGAAGGCACCGCCGCTCTTTCCTGCCACCATGATCTGACAGCCGTTCTTACGGTGGGCGCCGTTCTGACAGCGGGTGAAGTAGAGTTTGGTGTATTTCGCGTTCATGAAAGGCGTGCCTTCGCTGGCTTCGGTGTTGATGTTTTCGCCTTCGTCGGCAAGGGTGGGCGTGCTCCAGTCGCCTTTACGGTCTTGCTTCGAGATGAAGAAATCGGCAAATTCCTGTCCGGTGATGCCGTCTTTCTCCTTGCCCGTGGCAGCGTCGCGGGTGGAGGTAAAGATGATTTCGTTATAGTTGTTGTTGAGCCAAGTGGCACCAAAGTCAGAGTCTTTGGTCGAGTTCACTTTTTTCAGCTCGGTGAGTTGGTATTTGGAAGGATTCTCCATCCATTCCTGAATTTGTTGTGTGGTCTCCACGCCGAGTTGTCCCCGCGGGTCTTCGGGTACTTTCTGGGCGTAGGTCTCGTACATCTCGATGGCATCCTTGAACTTCTCGTTCATCTTATAAGTCTCGGCCATATAGAGATAAACCTCTGGGTGGGTGTTGGGATACTCGGTCTTCAGCAGACGCTTGTAATATGGCTCTGCGCGTTTGGTGAGGCCGATAAGACGATAACATTCAGCCATCTGGAAGCTGATGCGGTTGCGTTCGTCTTTGTTGCGGCGCACCCTGCGGTAGGCTTTCTTGTAACGGTCGGCGGCTTCGATGTATTGCTTGCGCCCGAAGGCGAGGTCGGCGTTCTTGGCTGGGTTTCTTCTTTGAGCGTAGATGTCGGAGCTCATGAAGAGGAACAGCGCCGACATGATGATTATGATGTATCTTTTCATAGACATAAACTCTCTTTTGTCAAACGCAGGGAAGGCGTTTTTATTATCGGACAAAGGTACAACAATTCCGCGAATTGCAGGGATGTATTGGCAACAAAAAAATCCCGCCGAAACGGGATTTTTTGTTGGAACAATGTGGACCGATGTTTATTCGGCTTTCATGATGCGTCTGGTCAAGATGCGGTCTTGGCTGACGGCTCGCAGGATATACACACCGTTGGGCAGATCTGACAGGTCAATTTGGACATTGTCGCGGCCTTCAACGGACATGCTTTCTATCTTTTGGCCTTCAGCGTTGAAGAGGCTGATTTCTTCAATGCCTTCGCAATGGATATTGGTCACGTTTTTGACGGGATTGGGATACACACTGAAGGAAGTCACATCCGACTCTTCCATGCCAGTTCCGCTTGTGATGTTGATTTGAAGCAGGTAAGTTCCGATTTCTCCTTCATAATAGGACATGACGCAGAAATAGACAGTACCTGAATTAACGGTGAAGCTTGCTGCCTCTTCGTCATCGAAATATCCTTCCCAGTTGTTACCATCTATCGAATAGAAAAAGATGGCATCAACCGTGTAGTTGTCAGTGTTGTAGGCATCATAGAGACGTGGAGTGATGGTGTAGTTTCTGCCGGAGGCAAACTCTATCTTGTAATAGTCGACATCAGCTTCGTCATGGATATTGGCTCCTGTGGTGCGTATGGTGGCCGAATTGCCCGAGAAGGTGTAAGGCAGGGTATAGGCGTTGCTGATGTCATCGTTGTATTCGTAGGGGTCTGAGGTGTCTCCGCCTCCTCCGCCACCACCTCCGGATTCGTAACTGATGTTGACATCGAGTTGGTAGGTGCCCGTAAACCCTTCAAAATAAGGTCTGACGCAGAAGTAAAGCGTGCCTGGGTCAATGGTGAATTCTGAGGTCACATCATCGTAGAAGTCCGACCAATTGACGCCGTCTGTCGAATAGGCAAACATGGCATCGGCAGTGTAGTAGGTGTCGCCTTCGCCATTATAGGCGTCGTACAGGCAGGGAGTGATGTAATAGCTTCCGCTGGCATTGAGGTCGATTTTGTAGTAGTCGACATCGGTGTCGCTATGGAAATTGGCTCCGGTGGTGCTTATGGTGGCAGAATTGTTTGTGAAGGCGTAGGGCATCGTGTAGGCGCTGCCGGCGCTGTCGTTGGATTCGTATGGGTCTAAGGTGACGGGTGCTGCAACCACCTCAGTGCGCACGGGGTTTTGGTATGCGTAGGCACCTGCATAGTACCAGTCCGAGTCACCGGGATCCTGATAAGCCAGTTCCATGTAATAAGAGCCTGGCTCCACAGTGATCAGACCTGTGAAATCAAGGCCGCCATCATAGTAACAACCTGCTTCTAAACCGTCTGAGCAGTCAATGATAGCAATATTTTGTGCCCATGAGACGTCGAGATTGGACAAGCTTACGCATAATTTGCCATAGAACGTCGTGGAGCCCGAATTCCAGACGCCAACGTTAACCGTGGCAGTTGTGCCAGAATACAGATAGTCGCCCGATGTGATAGTGAAGTCGGAGAAAGTCTCGATGTCTTGCTCATAAATGATTTCGAACATGGCGTTTTCATAGCCATTGTTGTCAATCATGTTCCATAGATTGCCGTCTAGACTATAAAGCATGGCGACTACGTATGAGCCTGGCAGATACGGCGGACCTCCTGCGCTTTCCAGATGGCCATTGATCGTTTCTCCGGGCTGTAGTGGATCTGAAGAGAAATCCCAACCGTTTTCAAACATGCAAAAGAAAACGTACTCGCCGTTTTCGTCTTTCCGGAATACACCTGCGCCAATATAGCCCGTAAATCCGGCGCCGCCAGTATTGGCCAGTTCGCATTGAGCGTATAGGTCATCGTAGAACCAATAATCGGTTTCTGTCATTGTGACGTTGTCTGTATAAACGAGTTCGTAGCTGGTAGAGCCGCCGCCGCCACCACCGCCACCATTTTGGTTGGGCTCAACGCCGACAAGGGCTTGCTGGTTTTGAGAATACGTGTGCGAACCTGGATTCAGGCTGTTGATGTAGAAATAGTCGTCGTAACTGCCGCCCCAACCCCAGTTGAAGTGGAAATAGTTGCTGTTGTTGTATCCGTCGCAAACAAAGGCATGTCCGCTTGATTCACTATAGCCGGCATATACCATGGGACGCGCGTTATCCAACTCTTCTTTTAATAATGCCACCCACTCTGCGTCTGAATAGTTGATTTTCTGGATGCTGTGCAAATTGCTATTGTAGTCGAAGTAGGTCTTTAATGCGACCTCGGCGCTGGCATATTGGCCGTTGTAATCGATAACGTAGGCACCGCTGGAAGTAGGACCATATCTCATTTCCACACTGACACCGCAATGGTACATCAACGTGGCCACGGCATTATTGGCGCTGTACACACTATTGGGCATAGACGACCATTGATAGTTGACGGAGCTGAAATCAGCATATTGTGTGCCGTATTCGGGGTGCGTGTAGGGTACATAAGAATGGCTGCCGTAGCCGTGTTCGGGATACGACCAGTATTTCATGACTTGAGCCATTGCAGTGGCTACGCAACCTGTTAACGCCCTTGAGCCTACCTCGTAATCGTAAGGGCATAGGTCGTTGTAATAAGGGGCTTGGTTCCATTGGGTTTGGATCAAAGGCGTCACTGCCTTCTCCGACTTAACAGGCAAAGGCTTGCCTAGACGCAAACATTCCCAGTCGGTGCGGATGTCTTGGGTGGCATGGAGTTTCATGGCTGTCGCCTCCTCGATTTGCAGGGCATAGCCATCGAGCCATTCCTTGAGGTTGGGTGGAAGCTCGCCATCGTCGAAGTTGTGTTCGTACGAGTAACCCAAGATGGGGGCCACGCAGTCATCGGCCGACATGATGACATAGCCTTTGCCGGCCTTGTTGTTGAAGATGTAGAACGCGCTATAACCGTGTTGTGCGGCCACGTTTACGAAACGGGCTTCATCCATTTTCTGCTTGTAGACTTTGCCGCCCTTTACCGCCATGATGTTGTTCTCTTTCCAGAAGTTCTGGGCAAGTTGCTTCGCTGTGGTTTCGTCAATCGGACCTCCCATCATCGAATAGCAGAAGGCCATTGTCAAGATAATAGTAAGAACTCTTTTCATATCATTATAATTTATTGATTTTTAAATTGTTGATATAGTGATGCCTCATAATCGGCAGTTTATTACGAGGCAAAGATAATCATTTGGATTAAAAAACAAAAAAATCCCGCCGTTTCCAGCGGGATTTTTTGCAAGCAGTTTAGAAGGTTAATTATGATATGTTATCATTTCTTCTTAGGAGCGTTTTCTGCTTCGATTTGCTTGTCCTTCTTGTGACCCTTCATCAGCACGTAGGCGAACGGCGTCGACAGGAACACTGAGGAGAAGGTACCGGCCAACACACCAACCAACAGGGCGAAGATGAAGCCGCGGATAGTGTCGCCGCCGAAGATGAAGATGGCGAGCAACACGACCAAGGTCGAACCTGAGGTGTTGAACGAACGGGTCAAGGTGCTGTTCACGGCATTGACCATGTTCTCCTTCCAGGAGGCCTTCGGGTGCAGGTTGACGTTCTCACGGACACGGTCGAAGATAACCACCGTAGCGTTGATGGAGTATCCGATAACGGTCAGCACGGCGGCGATGAAGCTCTGGTCGACTTCCATGGTGAAGGGCAGGATGTTGTAGAACAACGAATACATACCCAACACGATGATGGTGTCTTGTGCCAAGGCCATGATGGAAGCCACACCATACTGCCATTTCTTGAATCGGATGGCGATGTAAACGAACATCAGAGCCAGAGCCACGATGATGGCCCATATGGACTTACGGGTGACGTCGCTGGCGATGGTGGCACCGACTTTCTGGGTGCTCAGGATACCCACGGTCTCGTCTTCCGAGGAGAACTTCGACATGGTGATTTCGTCTTTGTAGAGACTCTTCAAGTTGTCGTAGAGAATGCCTTGGATGATGTTATCCACAGCCGGACTGTCGTCGTCAATCAAGAACTTGGTCGTAATCTTCACCTGACCATTGGTACCGTAGGTCTTCACTTCAGGCGTTGACCAGTCTTCCACATCTTGGTCTGCGTTCATGTCAAGGGCTTGGCGGATGCCAGCCTTGTCAATGTTGACGTTGGACAAGACGTTGCGCACATCCTCAACCTTAATGCTCGGGTCGTCGAATTGGACGACATAGTTACGACCACCAGTGAAGTCGATACCGAGATTCAAGGAGTGACCGTCGGTCAGTTTACGGACGCCCAGAGAGCCCAAGCTGATTACCAAGAAGGCGATGCAGATGATGAACGAGGTCTTGCGCATGCCGATGAAGTCGTAGTGCTTGTCCTGCAAGAAGTTGCGGGTCATGTTGGTCGAGAAGCTGATTTCCTTGTCCTTGCTCAACATGCGTTCGAAGATCAAACGGGAAATGAAGATGGACGTGGCCAAGGAGGTCAGGATACCGATGCAGAGGGTGACAGCGAAGCTGTGGACAGGACCCGTACCCAAGATGATCAGGATGACACCGGTAATCAAGGTGGTGACGTTACCGTCGATAATGGCGGAGTAGGCGTTCTTGTAACCGTCTTGGATGGCGAGCTTGATGCCCTTGCCAGCCTTCACCTCTTCTTTGATACGCTCGAAGATAATCACGTTCGAGTCCACTGCCATACCCAAGGTCAACACGATACCAGCGATACCAGGCAAGGTCAGCACCGAGCCGAGGCAAGCCAGCACACCGAACAGGAAGAACACGTTGACCAACAGGGCGACATCGGCGACGAAACCGGCTTTCTTGTAGAAGAACACCATGTAGACCAGCACGAGAATGAAGGCGAACACCATGGACCACATACCTTTACGCACGGATTCCTGACCGAGGGTAGGACCGACGACCTGCTCTTCAAGGATGCGGGCAGGGGCTGGCAACTTACCGGCCTTCAGGATGTTGGCCAAGTCTTGTGCCTCTTCAACGGTCATACCGCCACCGCTGATGGATGAACGGCCGTTCGGGATTTCACCATTGACGACAGGATAGCTGTAGACGAGGTCGTCGAGCACGATGGCAATCTGCTTGCCCACGTTGTCGCGGGTAAGGTTCTTCCACTTGTTGGCGCCTTCCGAGTTCATCTGGATGGTGACTTCCACTTGGTTGTTTTGACCATAGTCTTGACGGGCATCGGTGATGACTTCACCACCGAGGGCGCACTTGTTGTCGCGCGACATCTTCAAGGCGACGAGTTCGTACATCTCAACGGATTCGCCGTTTTCCATCGTGAAGGTCTCAGGCTTCACCGTCCAGGCGAACTTGAGGTCGCGAGGGAACATAGCCTTGTTCTCAGCCAGCTTCTCGTTGATGTATTTCATGTCCGTCTTGGAGGCGATACCCACGCGAGCCGTGCCGCCACCAGCGAGTCTCAGCTTGGTGAGCAGAGGATGGTTGGCATCCAACAGGGTGTCTTCAGCTTGTTCCTCTTGTTTGCTTTCAGCCAATTTGGCAGCGAGGTCGGTGCTGTCGGTAATGGCTTCGACTTCTTCGCCTTCTTTGTTCTCTTCGGCAACGGCCACTTCTTCAACATTGTCTTCGGTAGCTTCGGTCTCTTCGGCTACGACGGGCTGCTCTTCCACATCCTTCTTGCTCTGTAAATCGGAGGCCAGTTTGGCATCGAGGTTGACGAGAGCCTGTTCGAGCTTGGAAGCATCATAAGTCTCCCAGAATTCGAGCTGAGCGGCTCCACGGAGGAGTTTACGCACACGCTCGGGGTCTTTGACGCCAGGCAATTCAACGAGGATACGGCCCGAGTTCTCCATCTTCTGGATGTTGGGCTGTGCCACACCGAAACGGTCGATACGGGTGCGAAGAATCTGATAGGAACGGTCGATAGCAGCATCGCTTTCTTCCTTCAAGACTTTCAGCACGTCGTCGTTGCTTGAGTTAATATTGATTCCAGGTTTGTCCTTGAATTCCATGAGGAAAAGGGAGACGAGTTTGGCGTTGGGGTCGGTCTCTTTGTAGGCCTCACCAAACAAGGTGACGAAATCACCCTTGCTCTTTTGTTGGCGTTCTGCGGCCAACTCCATGGCTTGGAGGAAAACAGGGTCTTGAGAGTCGTGCGACAAGGCTCTGACAATGTCTTGCACCGAGACTTCCAAGGTGACGTTCATACCGCCCCTCAAGTCCAGACCCAAGTTGATTTCTCTTTCTTTTGCGTCACGGTAGGTGTACTTCTTGATGCCTAAATTGTACACTGTGGCGTTGCTCTTCGCTTCTAAATAGTTTTTCTCCAGCGTGTCCGCCAAACTGGCTTTGGCCAGCTTTTCATCCATCCCGTATTTTGACATGTATTCGTCAATGGTACCTTGGATGGAATCTGAAACGGCGATGTCTTGTCCGTTAGCATCCTTTGGGAAGACTTGTTCCTTGGCATACTTTGCCGCTTTCCTCTCCACGATGTTGGTCACCACGGTGAAAGAAAGCTGGTACAAGAAAATGAGCCCAAAAATGATGGCCATCGCCCTGATTGCTCCTTTGTTTTGCATTGTAAAACTGATTTAATTATTTGACTTTTAATTTATTAAATTTCAATTTGAGCCTTTTTAGGCTATTACGAGCCTGCAAAAATACGAAATATTTCTATTTATATTTCAACCACTTGAAAATTTCCTTGTAAGAAAGTTTTTTCCCGTACATCAGGATGCCTGTGCGATAGATTTTTGCCGCAAACCAGGTCATCACGACAAAGGTGCCAGCCAATATCACAGCAGATAGCACGATTTGCCAAATGGGCGGGTCGAACGGGATTCTGACCATCATCGAGATGGGGGAGGTGAGGGGGATCATCGAAAGCCAAACCGACAAGGAGCTGTCAGGGTTGTTGACGATATAGAACGAGGAGATGATGGCGATAATCAGCGGCACGGTGACGGGCAGCGAGAATTGCTGCGAATCGGTATTGTTGTCGACCAATGAGCCGATGGCGGCATAAAGCGTGGCATACAGCAGGTAACCCAAGATGAAAAAAACCAGGAACCAGAGGATGATGGATCCGAATGGGATGGAATGGACAATCTGCATAATGTTTTGAACGCTTTCGTTGCTCATGATGCTGCTGGTGGTAATATCCTGTCCCATCAAAGTGCCTTGGGAGAGCATTTCGGGGCTGCTGAGGCCGATGAAAGCCGAGAAGCCCAAAGAGAGCGCGCCAGTGAGCAGAATCCACAGCACGAACTGGGTGAGGGCCACCAACGAAACGCCGATGATCTTGCCCATCATCAGCTGGAAAGGCTTCACTGAGCTGACAATAACCTCGATGATGCGGTTGGTCTTTTCTTCCGACACGCCTTGCATCACTTGTCCGCCGAAGAAGATGATGAACATGTAGACCAGCATGGAAAGCCCTATGCCGAGGGCAAACTGCACCTTGGTGAAGGTCTCCTTTTCGTTGCCTTTCTCGTCCATGCGCATGATTTGCAGGTTGACGTTGGTCTTGACAGCGCTTACGATATCGGGGTCAACGCCTTTTGCCATCAATTTCTGGTCTTCGATTTCCTTTTTCATCACGCCGCTGATGTAATTCTCTATTTCCATTGGCACCTGGCGGATGCTATATACGATGGCGTTCGAAGGGATGTTGAGTTGTGTTGGCGGCACGTATACGGCCATATCGAACGCGCCACTTTTTACCATCTCTTTAACCGAGTCGATGGGCTGGCCAGGCATGTTGACAAAGGTGTGTTGTTCGTTGCTGGTGAAGCGATCCTCAAACCAATGGCTTTCGTCGACGACGGCCACGCGCAGATGGTCGGTGCTTGAGTTAAGGGCGAGCACGATGGGGACGATGTAAATTGCCGCCATGAGGATGGGCCCCAGGAAGGTCAGGATGAGGAAACTACGCTTGCGCACGCGCGTCATGTATTCGCGCTTGATGATGAGTCCGATCTTGTTCATGAGGCTTGGTTTTGGGATTGTACTTCGTGGATGAAGATGTCGTTCATGGAGGGCAGCACCTCTTTGAAGGAGACGAGTTGCCCAACTTGGAGCAGTTGGTTAATAAGCTCATTGGGCGATGCGCTGAAGAGGGTCAGCTTGGTCTCGTCGGGGAGGTCGGTCGACTCCACCTTTATATTATTATAGGTGTCGGCGATGTTCATCACCTTGAGGGTGTCGTCGCAGCGCACCACAATCTCGCGCTGATGCGTGTCGTGCTGCCGCTTGATGTCGCTTACCTTGCCTTGCAGGATGCTCTTGCCGTTGTTAATCAGCGTGATGCTGTCGCAGAGTTCCTCCACTGAGGCCATGTTGTGTGTAGAGAGCAGCACTGTTGCCCCTTTGTCGCGCAGCCCGAGGATAGCTTCTTTCAGCAGGTTAGCATTGATGGGGTCGAAGCCGCTGAAAGGCTCGTCGAAGATGAGGATGTCGGGGTCGTGGATGATGGTGGTGATGAACTGCACTTTCTGCTGCATGCCCTTTGAGAGCTCTTCCACCTTCTTGTCCCACCAATTGGCGATTTCGAACTTCTCGAACCATTCCATCAGCCTTTTCTTGGCCTCGGCTTTCTTGATGCCTTTCAGCTCTGCAAGGTAGATGGCTTGCTCGCCGACTTTCATCTTCTTGTACAGACCGCGTTCTTCAGGTAGGTAGCCGATGCGGGCGATGTGCTTCTGGCTTAGTTTCTCGCCGCTGATGAGCACCTCTCCGCTGTCGGGGGCAGTGATTTGGTTGAGGATGCGGATGAGGGTGGTCTTGCCGGCACCGTTAGGACCCAAAAGGCCGTAGATGCACTGCTCGGGAATGTCAATGCACATACGGTCTAAGGCGGTGTGGTCGGCGTATTTCTTTGTGACCTCGTTGACGGATATTTTGGTCATGTGTTGTTATTGTATTCGTCGCTTCGCGTCATTGCGAGGAGGAACGACGAAGCAATCCAGGGAATAAAGCGTATCGTCTGGACTGCTTCGTTCCTCGCAGTGACGCTAACGCGTCTTGTATCAACTAAAGTAATCCTTTATCTTACTGAAAAAGCTCTTCTCCTCTGCTGTGGGGTTGGGCTTGAAGTTGTCCGACTGCGCAAGTTGCTGCAGCAGCTCTTCCTCTTTCTTGCTGACTTTCTTCGGCACCCACACGTTGACGTTGACGAGCATGTCGCCACTGCCGTAGCCGTTGAGGATGGGCAGGCCTTTGCCTCTCAGCCGCAGCACCTTGCCGCTCTGTGTGCCAGGGGCAATCTTCACGCGTACTTTGCCGTCGACGGTAGGCACTTCGGCTTGCGTGCCCATGATAGCTTCGGGGATGGTGATGAACAGGTTGTAAATCAGGGTGCTCTCGTCGCGCTCGAAGTCGGGATGGGCTTCTTCTTCGATGAGGACGAGCAGGTCGCCGTTCACACCGTTGTGCGGACCGGCGTTGCCTTTGCCACGCACGGTGAGCTGCATGCCTTCGCCCACGCCAGCGGGGATGTCGATGTCAATGACCTCATCGCCTTTCATGATGCCTTCGCCGCCGCAGTGCGTGCATTTCTTCTTGATGACGGTGCCTTGTCCGCCGCAGGTGGGACACACCGAGGCGGTCTGCATCTGCCCGAAGAAGCTGTTGACGGTTTTGACCACCTGGCCGCGACCGTGGCAAGTGGGACAGGTCTCGGTGGAGCCGTCCTCCGATCCGCTGCCGTGACAATGCGTACAAGCTACGTATTTGCTGACTTTGATTTTCTTCTTCACGCCATGAGCGATATCCTGAAGGTTGAGTTTCACCTTGACACGGATGTTGGATCCGCGCTGCTTGACGGTGCCGCCACGGCTGCCACCGCCTCCGAAACCACCGAAACTGCTGAAGCCGCCGCCAAAGTCGAAGCCGCGACCGAACACGCTGTTCAGGATGTCGTTCAGGTCGAAGTCGCCGAATCCGCTGAAGCCGCCGCCACCGCTGGCCGAGCCGCCGTCCATGCCGGCGAAGCCGTAACGGTCGTAGCGTGCCTTCTTGTTCTCGTCGCTCAAAACGGAATAGGCCTCCGAGGCTTCCTTGAAGTTCTCCTCGGCGGTCTTCTTCTCGGCGTCGGTGCCGTTCACCCATTTGTCGGGGTGCCATTTCAAGGCGGCCTTACGGTAAGCGCTCTTTATCTCATCAGGCGTGGAGCTCTTGTTGACCCCCAGCACCTCGTAGTAATCTCTTTTTTCTGCCATTGTTTTAAGTTTCCTTTCATCTTCATGAATCCATGTCGTCGCTTTGCGTCATTGCGAGGAGGAACGACGAAGCAATCCAGAGACATAAGCTCTTTTTCTGGACTGCTTCGTGCCTCGCAGTGACGCGAAGCGTGTCAATTACCAACCACCACCCGCGCGAATCGTATCACTTTCCCATTCAGTTTATATCCCTTTTGGATAACGTCCAAAACTTTACCTTTCTTGTCTTCCTCAGGGGCGGGAATCATGGTCAAGGCCTCGTGTTCGTCGGTGTTGAATTCGGCATCCATGGCCTCGATTTCCTCCAGACCTTTCTTCTTCAGCGTGTCTTTCAACTTGTTGAAGATCAAGGTGACGCCTTGCAGGTCGGCCTCGTTACCGTTTTTCTCCATGTTTTGCAGGGCGCGTTCGAAGTCGTCCAACACGGGCAGAATGTCCTTGATGACGCTTTCCGAAGCTGTGACGGTCAGGTCAAGCTTCTCTTTTGCCGTGCGCTTGCGGAAGTTGTCGAACTCTGAGAACAGGCGCAGGTATTTGTCGTTCAACTCGGCGTACTTGGCCTTTTCCTCTTCCAAGGCTTTCTCTTGGGCATGACGGATTTTGAACCGTTTCGACTTTTTTTCGGAAACATTGTCACCTTTAGCCTCTTGGGTTTCGGTGGCTTCCTCTTGTTTCGGCTGTTCGTCGACGGGCTCTTGCTTGTTTTCCATGTCAGGATTGACGGTGTCTTTCAAGGCATCGTCCTGATTGTTAACGTTTTCGTTTTCGGTCATGATATGTGTGTTTTGCTATTATTTTCTATTTTGCGCTAAGGCATATCAAATCCTTTGCCAAAGCACAGAATTTGACAAAATGGCAGAGGTGATTAAATGAAGAATCCTTCACCGGTGGCTTGGGCCATCCTCGGTGAAGGATTCTTTGTATTTGTTGCGATGATGCTAAATGGGATTGCTGTTTAGATCTTGAAATACCAGAAAATGTCAGACCCCAATGTCGTCAAGGTCCAATAATTATATTGTTTCACTGAATACCCCATATATTCACTTTTTGTGTTTCTTTGGAGATAGTTCTTTACGTTTCTGTATTTCGGGTCCTTGATGTAGTAACCCTTGTTGTCTTGAAATACCTCGAAAGTTTGGCTGTGGGTTACGGTATTGCCGAAAGCGGAGCCGATTCCAAAGGCTGAATACCTACCGACTAGTTTGTCATCATTCTGGTCAATGGTAGTGCTGTAGTTTGAACTGTTGTAGTCGGGCGTAGCCGAAACTCTGAATGAGAAAGATGCCAATGTCAGGCAAACGATCAGTGCTGTCGCAAGTATACGACCTGTCTTTGATAAGCTTGTTTTCATATTGTTAGTATTTGAGGATGAATAATAATTAAATTCGGGGCAAAGATATAAAACTTTTTTGACTTTTGACAAAAAGTCGGAAAAAAGTTAATAATCAAATCCTTGTAATTTCTGCCCCGAGTGCATTCAACCGTTTATCAATATACTGATAGCCGCGTTCGATCTGTTCGCTGTTGTCGATGATGCTGGTGCCGTCGGCGGAGAGGGCGGCGATGAGCAGGGCGACGCCGGCGCGGATGTCGGGCGAAGCCATGCGGATGCCGCGCAAGGCATGGGCTTTGTCGAGGCCGATGACGTTGGCGCGGTGTGGGTCGCAGAGGATGATCTGCGCGCCCATATCGATGAGCTTGTCGACGAAGAAGAGACGGCTCTCGAACATCTTCTGGTGGACGAGCACGGTGCCTTTGGCTTGCGTGGCCACCACCAAGACGATACTGATCAAGTCAGGCGTGAAGCCAGGCCAAGGGGCATCGGCTACGGTGAGGATGCTGCCGTCCATGAAGGTCTGCACCTCGTAATGCTCTTGTGCAGGGATGAAGATGTCGTCGCCACGGTATTCCATCTGGATACCGAGCCTGCGGAACACGTCGGGGATGATGCCCAGCTGAGCGATGCCCGCGTTCTTGATGGTGATCTCGCTGCCCGTCATGGCGGCCATGCCGATGAAGCTGCCCACCTCGATCATGTCGGCCAGCAAGGTGTGGTCAGTGCCGTGCAAGCGGCTGACACCATTGATAGTCAGGAGGTTGGAGCCCACACCTTTGATGTCGGCACCCATGTTGTTGAGCATGGTGCAGAGCTGCACGAGGTAAGGCTCGCATGCGGCGTTGAAGATGGTCGTGGTGCCTTGGGCCATCACGGCGGCCATGACGATGTTGGCCGTACCGGTGACGGAGGCCTCGTCCAGAAGCATATAGCAGCCTTTCAGTCCGCCTTGTTGCACCCCGACCTGATAGCTGTCGAAGTCAAAGATGGCGCCCAGTTTTTGCAAGCCGATGACATGGGTGTCGAGCCTGCGACGGCCGATTTTGTCACCGCCGGGTTTGGGCATATAGGCCTTGCCGAAACGGGCCAGCATGGGACCGGTCATCATCACGCTGCCGCGCAGCTTCGAGGCGGTGCTTTGATAGTCCGAGCCTTTGAAATAGTCGAAGTTGAGCGACCTGGCCTGCAAGATGATGTCGTGTCGTGTGGGACGTTCGATGCTTACGCCCATGCCTTCGAGCAGTGCAATCAGGTTGTTGATGTCGAGGATGTCGGGCAGGTTGTGTATGGTGACCTTTTCTTCCGTCAGCAGACAGGCACAGAGGATCTGCATGGCCTCGTTTTTCGCGCCTTGCGGGATGATTTCGCCTTGCAGCCTGCCGCCGCCTTTGATCTTCAGTGATGACATAGCAGTTGTCAGTTGTCAGTTAGCAGTTTTTAAGTTGGAAGCGCTTCGCGTCATTGCGAGGAACGAAGCAATCCAGGGGTGAAACTTACAATTTTCCCAGTTCTTGCATGCGCTTCTTGTACGCCGGATTATTCGGGTTGTTCATATTGGCCTTCAAGTTCGGCACTTTCTTCTTTTTCTTCTTGCCTTGCTGTTGTTGCTTGGCTTGGGGCTGCATTTTGCCCATCATCTCCCCAGTGGCGTTCAGCTTCGACTCGTCGGAGATGACGAGACGGCCGTTGCTGATGGTCTTCAGGTCGTCGATGATGACTTGGTCGTTGACGACGCTCTTGTTCCATTCCAAATAATTGCGCTTCATCTGTCCGGCCAAGGAGTAGGCGAGAGCCTCACGGATGTCGTCGTTAGGCTCTGCGGCAGCAGCCTCGATCATCTTGATAAGGTATTGTCCGTAGTGGCCGTATTTGATATTATTATTTTGATAACCAATATGTTGTGGTCTCTTTTGCTGCTCCACGGGAATAGGTGGAGCGAATGGGCTGTCGAGATCGAGGTTGTAGCCCGAAATCATGTAGAGGTGGTCCCAAAGCTTGTGCTCGTAGTCGCTCGACTGCTTGATGCTGGGATTCATCTGCACCATCACGCTGATGATGTAGCGGGCGGCATCGGTGCGCTCTTTACGGTCTTCAATCTCAGGCAGTTTCTTGATCATTTCCTGGACGCAGCGTCCGTATTCCGAAATGACAATCTGCTCTCTTTCTGTATTATAAGATAATCCTGGTTTGTCCATGTTGTTTCGTTTCGTTCTGGGTGCAAAAATAAGGAAAATAGTGGATATGCTCGCATTTTTGCAAAAAAGTCCTATTTTTGCAAACGAAAGCAGGCTCGACAACCTGCACTGGCTGAACGACCGAACAATCATAAAATCATTAAAATATGAAGAAACCATTCAAATCTTTGATGTTGTTGCTGGCAGCTGTGGCGCTGCTGGCCGGCTGCTCGAAGAAGAGCAGCGAAAAGAAAATCCTCAGTTTCAGTTTCTACAGCCCAGCGGTGGAAGCCGAGGTCTTGGAAAGTGCGAAGACCATCGTGGCCACGCTGCCCGCTGGGACAGACCTCACCGCATTGGTGCCCATCATCACCGTCTCCGACAAGGCCACGGTCAATCCCGCTTCGGGCATCCCGCAGGACTTCACCCATTCCAAGACCTACATCGTGACGGCCGAAGACGGCACGCAAGCCGTCTACACCGTGACCGTGACCGTTGAGAACGGCGGCAATGGTGGCGGTGGTAATAATGGTGGCGGCAATAATGGCGGCGGTGACAACGGAGAGGAAACCGAATGCACGATTTCGGTCGTCCCCAGCCCTTACACTGGCGGCACAGTGAGTGGCGATGGCACATACCAGAACGGCCAAAGCTGCACGATTAAGGCCACACCCGCCACAGGCTATGCCTTCGAGAAATGGGAAAGGGTGGTTTTCCCTGAAAACGAAAACGACCCCATAACGTATGTGGAAGTCTCGACCGAAGCCACTTACACCTTCACCGTGACCAGCTCTGGAATCTACTATGCGAGGTTTGTGGAGGTCGTTAACTACACGATAACGGTATCAGCCTACCGGGCAGAGGGCGGCACAGTGAGCGGTGGCGGCGACTTCGCCCCTGGCCAAAGCTGTACGATTACTGCTGCACCTGCCGCAGGCTTCACTTTTGTAAAATGGGAAAAATCGGACGGCACGTGCGTTTCGACCGATGCCAGCTATACCTTTACCGTAACGGAATCGGCCCATTATTTGGCATATTTTAGTGGGTACTACAATACAGACATTACGGTAATCACAGACCGTTGTTCGGCACGTTGTATGTATTATGTACCAGAGGATATGAATCTTAATTGGATGTATCCAGATTCTGGTTATCTCGTAGTGATTGTTGATGAGTGTGATGATTTAGACATGGACATGTGTTATATAGACCATATTTTAGACGAAGATGGCCATCGTCTAGCTTCTTTTTATATGGGATTTGAAGGCGGCAAACAATATTATCGGCTTGAAGATCCCCCTTATAGCGGTACTATTGAGCTGACATGGGAATGTCTTTGATTTATCATTTGTAGCAGGCGGTGAAATGCAATGAAACCCCTGCCGAAATAAAACGACAATACCAATTTGTAGAGACGGTGCACGCACCGTCTCTACAGTTTTACTATTTTTTCTTCCTCTTTGACAATACGTAGGCGGCACCAAAGCCGATGAGCAACAGGGCGCCTCCGCCGAGCGGAACTTGTGGATCTGGATCATAATCTGTCGGACCATCAGGATCTGAATTCCAGTTGCCCCAGCTGGCGTGGCCAGGTAAAAACAAAGAACCATTCCCTCATTTGTTGTTCTTGAGTACTGCCACGATAGAAAAGGCCGCCCTTGCGTGTACCATAATAATAAGGGTAATATTGCTGCGCGTAGGAACCCATTGCGAAACCTATCAATATAATTGCTGTTAAAACTAGCTTTTTCATGTTTTGTGTGTTTTTATTTGTTAAAAAACCAAATACTTATTCAACCACAATCTTTTGCGTTTTCACATCGTTGCCGTTGCAGAGGCGGACCACATACACTCCCGATGGGAAGTTGGCAGTTGACAGTTGGCAGTTGACAGTTGACAGATTCTTGGTGAGAATTTGGCGGCCAAGGACGTCAAACACCTGCAAGGTGCCCGTGCCGTTAATCATGAGTTGGCCGTTGCTGACGTAGGCGAAGCTCTCAACGATGTCGTTGGTGGCTTCCTCGGCGAAGACGATTTTGAAGCGGGTGGCATAGTTGCAGTCGCTCGAGTTGAAGGTGTATCTCGGAGTCTGGTACAGGTCGATGTCGATGCCCGTGGCGTTGTCGATGAGGTGCAGGTAGTCGCACTCAATGGCCTCCGTGTCGAATGTCAGCGTGTAGGTGCCGTGCTTCATGCACTTCAATGCACAATTGGTTCAAATTCCGGTTCACATTCTCTCCTCTGACATAATCAATAGAAGCCGTATTGTTTGGGTCATCAGGATTGTAAGGTTTGAAAGTGACGAGTGAGCCATCACCTTGCCAGTCGGACGCTCTATTAGAAAGGAAAAACACAGCAGTCATCGGGGCAATGACGATGTCGTCATCAGCAATGGTGGCAGGTATGATATCGCTTCTGTCAGTAATTCGGGTATCCGTATTCATACTATAGAAAACTTCCTGGACTTCCTCTCCAATAGTGATTCTGGCGTTGCAAGGATAAGGATTGCCAAGCAGGTTCGTACCAAACACAACATCATCAGCATTAGTAGCAGCATACAAATGGTATACCATAGATTCTTGCGTGTACAAGGGACCTGTGAAATGCAAGTCGGTCTGATCATAGTTGGCATACAAATATGCGTTATGGTCAGCCTTGAAATCATTCAGCGTATACCAATATGTGGCATCTTCCGTTTCATCATAAAAAGAGTGGGTGCCAGGCAAATAGTACCTGTAGTTTCTCCAACAGCCCTTGTAACTATCTGCAGTCTCCGGGTTTGTCGGATCGGCCGGCCCACCATCGAACAAATTATAATAATCGTTCATCATAGGATCCCACCATGCTTGCTGGAAGAAGAAGAGGTCGTAGTTGTTTTCGCCCGTAATCATGCCGGCGCCCTCAAAGTCAGGAAGGTAGTTGGGGTCTTCGAGATCCTGTACATGCGTGGGGAAAGAAATCAGGTACCAGTTGCCAAAGCCCTGTGTGATGTTACCATAGTCGTGTTGTGTGAAATAGACACTATGGTCATGCCATGCATGGATTCTCTTGATAAGGGTAGCCTCAACATTAGCACCTTTAGGAAGCAACAGTTGGCCTGCGCGTTGGTCTTGTTCGTTGCGCTCATCGTCGTCATCAATGATGTAAAGCTTCTTGTAATGGATGTCCTCCATATTAGTGACTTTGCAAATGGCGCCTGAAGCGATGACAACAGTGTCGTTATCAGAGGGACAACTGTTGCTGGACCAATAATTAGAATTGGTCCAGTCGGCGGGTTGTTGTTTTCCATTTACTTGCAAGCCGCGGAAGATACGGAATCTTTGGGGCTTGCCTTGGAGATTTTCGATGCTTGGGTGGCCGATGCCTGTCATCGTGGCGACGGGGTCGGAGGAGGTGCCTGCGAATTGCGCCCACGCCGTTGCGCAGGTCATGATGAGGACGATGATGATAAGTGATAGTTTTTCATTTTTTAAAACCTTACTTTTGAGGCCGTTAACAGTTTATCCGTCTAATCCTGAATAGAATCATTTGATGATTCCCAATCGCGCAAACTTCAGCATGAGCATCTTCACGCCGGCGGTGTCGAAACGTACCGAGGCTTTCTTGTTGGCTCCCGCGCCTTCGATGCTGAGTATAGTGCCTGCGCCGAACTTGGCGTGCATCACGCGCATACCTTCCTGTAAAAGGTCGGGATTGGAAGGCTCGAAGTTCTGAGGCACGATAGGTTGGCTGGCCTCAGGCCTCGCTGTCGGAGTGTTCTCGATTTTGCGGAAGCCGTGTTCGCTGAAGCGTCCGAAAGTCCTTGCACTCGTTGGTGAAGTGCCTCTGAACGAGGCTTTCTGCGTCTGCTCGATGAGGTTGGCATCGATTTCGTCGACGAAACGCGAACGCTCGCTTAGGGTGAGGTTGCCGTAACGGTAGCGTTGCTCGGCATAGCTCAAAGTCAGCTTGGTCATAGCGCGCGTGATGGCCACGTAGAACAAGCGGCGTTCCTCTTCCAGCTCTTCCCGTGTGCTGAGGCTGAGGATGCCAGGGAAGAGGTTCTCTTCCATGCCCACGACGTAGACGTAAGGGAACTCCAAGCCCTTGGCCGAGTGGATGGTCATCAGGCTGACGTAGTCGTTGTCGCCGTCGTCTTTCTTCATCTCGGCGTCGGTGAGCAAAGCCACGTCTTCCATGAATTGCACGAGGTCCACGCGGGCGGTCTCACCGGTGGTTTCATCCACTTGCCGGTCGCTGAACTCCATGATGGCGTTGAGCAACTCCTCCACGTTCTCGACTCTCGAGACGCCTTCCGGTGTGTCGTCTTCCTTCAACACCTTGATGAGTCCGATGGTGTTGGTGATGTGCTTGGCCAGTTCGAAGGCGTTCATCTTGGCCTGCAAGGTCTGGAAGCTCTTGATCATCACCATGAAGTCGCGGAACTTGTTGACGGTACCCATGTTGAAGTCTTGCGGAAACACGTTGTTTTCCATGCACTTCCAGATGCTCGTGCGCTGCTCGTTGGCGGTGACCATCATGCGTTCGATGCTGGTCTTGCCGATGCCTCGGGCAGGGTAATTGATGATACGCAACAATGCCTGTTCGTCCTCGGGGTTAATCACGACGCGGAAATAGGCCAGCAGGTCTTTGATTTCCTTGCGGTCGTAGAACGAGAGGCCGCCGTATATCTTATAAGGTATGTTCTGCTTGCGCAGCGCCTCTTCCATCGAGCGGCTTTGGGCGTTGGTGCGGTAGAGGATGGCGAAGCTCTTGTTGGGCAGATGGCGGTTCATCTTGTATTGGAAGATGCTGTTGGCCACCATGGTGCCTTCCTCGGTGTCGCTGTTGGCGTGGAGGAGGCCGATGAGTTCACCTTTTTCCTTGTCGCTCCATACCTTTTTCTTGATTTGGTCCTTGTTGTGGGCAATGACGTCATTCGACGCGTTGACGATGTTCTGGGTGGAGCGGTAGTTCTGCTCCAACCTGATCAGTTTATAATCAGGGTAGTCGTTCTTGAAGTTGAGGATGTTCTGGATGTTGGCACCACGGAAGGCGTAGATGCTTTGGGCGTCGTCGCCGACCACGCAGAGGTTCTCAAACAAGGCCGCGATGCGTTTCACGATGAGGTACTGGGCGAAATTGGTGTCTTGGTACTCATCGACGAGGATGAACTTAAAGTGGTTCTGGTATTTGTAGAGCACGTCGGGGTTGTCGCGCAGCAAGACGTTGGTGAAGTAGAGGATGTCATCGAAGTCCATGGCATTGGCACGGTGCAGGCGCTCGTTGTAGAGCTTGAACAACTGCGCGATGAGTGGCTTGTTTGACTTGCGGTCGGTCTCCTGGATTTCGGGGTCGTTGGCATAGTCTTCGGGCGAGTAGAGGCTCGATTTGGCCGCTGAGATGCGTGACAGCACCTGTTTGGCGGGGTAGACCTTGGTGTCGAGACTCAAGTCTTTGAGAATCTGTGTGATGAGAGCCTTAGAATCATCAGTGTCGTAGATAGAGAAGTTGGACGTGAAGCCGATTTTCTCCGCCTCGATGCGCAAAATCCTTGCAAAAATGGAGTGGAAGGTGCCCATCCACACGTTGCGGGCGTCGCTGGCGTTGACAAGTTGCATGATGCGTTCCTTCATCTCACGGGCGGCCTTGTTGGTGAAGGTGAGGGCCATGATGCTGAAGGGATCGACGCCTTCCTGTATCATGTAAGCGACGCGGTAGGTGAGGGCACGGGTCTTGCCCGAGCCGGCACCGGCGATCACCATCACGGGGCCTTCTATAGTAGTAACGGCCTCTCTCTGAGGCTCGTTGAGGTCGTTCATTAAGTCAATCATTGGTTGCTCGTTTGGACGGCAAAGATAATGAAAAAAGTTCAGAGTTGAGAGTAGTTGAAAAGTTTAGAGTTGTAGGGCTGTCACATCGTGGCAGCCGATAATGTAGGGGGCAGACCTGCGTGTCTGCCCTATTCGTTTGATTATAAAATTTGTCGTTTTGGAAAAATAGTGTATTTTTGCAAGATAAAATTATAAAACATGGACATAAACGAAAACGTCGTCGTGCCTTCTCGTAAGCCGCGCTTGTTCCGCTGGGCGCTTTGGTGGGGATTGGGTGTCATAGTGACTAGTCTTGTCGCCTTGATTGTTTACGCATCCATCAATCCCGATGCAGTAAACGAAATGAATGCCCCTCTCATGAAGGCTATTTACTCGATGGTCTGCCGGTTTGGCGTTTGGCCTGTCATCATTTATATGGGTTTGGTAGGGCCGATTATTGAGGAGCTCAGCTTCCGCCTTTGGGGTAACGGCAAAAACTGGACGGGTATTGTCTCCGTCATCCTCATGGCGTTATGGTGCTTTAATGTCGGCTGGTGGTTTTCGCTGCTCGCTTTAAGTGCTGGCGTTGCGATACTTATGATATTCAAAGAAGACAGGACCAAACGGCTCTTTGTGCTTATGCTGTTTTCGTCAGTTCTCTTTGCCGTGGCACACATGGGCAACTACGACGGAAATTGGTTTGTAGTGCTGTTAGGAGTGCTCCATAAACTTGGATTCGGTCTTTTGGCTTCTTATCTCGTCGTCAATCACAATATTTTGTGGTCTATGGGCTTGCATATCATCAATAATAGTATCGTGGTTCTTCCCCTTGTGCTGACGATGAGCCAAACGAACATCGTCGAGACCATAGAAAACGATAATTTCAGCCTCGAAATTCGCCCTGTGCTGGTCCACAACGACAGTATCAGCGAGGATAAAAACTTTTTCGCCGATACCGACACCAATTACTATTTCGGCAACACCTCGAATTTTGCCGGGCAGGCATGGATTTATGAAGCTTGGCAGAATGGCATCGACCCCAACGGCGACTCCGTCAACATTGTGACCGACGACGCCTATCCGAATTGCAGCTTCAAGCTGGTATACAAGACACGGCTGTACGACCACCACGGCCTTATCGTTGCCATGGAGCATGCAGGATTCATCAAGATAGACACCACATACAACGAAATCGACAAGAAGACGGTACTGGACATCAAGTCCACCTACGATCCGTTGTCGAAAAACAGATAAACGCAATCCTAGGCCAGAAAAGAAAAAAGTCGCAACCTTAAGTTACGACTTTTTTCTGTGACCCGGCTGGGGCTCGAACCCAGGACCCCAACATTAAAAGTGTTGTGCTCTACCTGCTGAGCTACCGAGTCATCGCGTTTTTCGCGGCTGCAAAAGTACTACTTTTTTCGTTATCTTAGTCTATTAACTGCAACTTTTTTTCATTCGTCTAACCAACCTTTGCCTTGTCTAATGATAACTATCTCATTGTCAGTGCAATCTACAACGGTGCTCTCTTCGTTCTCGCCCGCGCCACCATCGATGACGATGTCCACCAAGTCCTTGTAGCGCTCATAAATCTCCTCAGGGTCGGTGAGGTAGGGGTTGATCTCATCCTCTTCATCAGCCAAGGAGGTGGTCATGATAGGAGAACCGAACTCCCTCACGATGTTCGTGATGATGGGCTGGTCGGGGATGCGGATACCGATGGTCTTCTTCTTGCTCTGGAAGATGCGCGGGATGTTGTTGTTGGCTTCCAGAATGAAGGTGAAGGCCCCAGGCAGGTTGCGCTTCATCATCTTGAAGACGTCGTTGTTGATGGGCTTGGTGAACTCGCTCAACATGCTGAGGTCGTGGAAGATAAACGAGAAGTTGGCCTTCTCCTTTTTGATGCCCTTGATCTGGCAGATGCGCTCGAAGGTGCGCGGGTTGTTGATGCAGCCTCCCAAGCCGTACAAGGTGTCGGTCGGGAAGATGATGGTGCCCCCGTCAGCCAGACATTCCAGAATCATCTTGACGTAGCGTGGGTTGGGATTCGTCGGGTAGAGTTTGAGTATCATGGACTTGCAAAAAATTTCGGCAAAAATAGTAAAATGTTGCCGAACAAAGATGAAAAACTGTATTTTTGCAGTCCATCTACGGGATACTTTCCGCAGATGTTTTTTGTTTTTATGACCTAAATTAACTCTGTAAATAACCTAAAACTGTTACTACTATGGGAGGCTTCTTCGGCACGGTCTTAAAGAATCCATGCGCACAGGATTTGTTCTATGGCATTGACTATCACTCACATCTCGGCACCAAGCGCGCGGGTATGGTGACCCACGACGGCGTCGTATTCCACCGCTCGATCCACGACATCGAGAACACTTATTTCCGCTCCAAGTTCACCGACGAGATGAACATGAACAAGTTCGTCGGCAACAACGGCATTGGCGTCATCAGCGACACTGATGCGCAGCCCATCATCGTCAACTCGCACCTTGGCAAGTTCGCCATCGTCACGGTGGCCAAGATCAACAATATGGACGAGTTAGTCGACCATTGTCTTGCCAACAAGCAGCACTTCGCCGAGCTGAGCATGGGCTTCACCAATCCCACGGAATTGGTCGCTCTCCTCATCACGCAAGGGGAGGACTTCGTGGATGGCATCCGCAACGTATATAATAAGGTGAAGGGCTCGTGCTCCATGCTTATCCTCACCGAGGACGGCATCATCGCTGCCCGCGACTACTACGGCCGCACACCCGTTGTCATCGGCAAGGGAGAGAACGGCTACGTGCTGGCCTCCGAAAGCCATAGCTACATCAACCTCGACTATGCTACCTGCTACGATGTGGGCCCAGGCGAGATTGTCAAAGTGACGCTAGACGGCGTTCACCAGATGCTGGCTCCTAATCCGAAGAAACAGATCTGCTCCTTCCTATGGATTTACTACGGCTATCCGGTTTCGGACTACGAAGGCGTCAATGTGGAGGAGGCCCGCTACAACGAAGGCCGCGAGATGGGCAAGCGCGACTACATCGACCTCGATTATGTCTCCGCCATCCCCGACTCAGGCATCGGCATGGCTTTGGGCTATTCCAATGTGCGTAAGATCCCGTATATGCGCGGTGTGGTGAAGTACACGCCCACCTGGTCGCGGAGCTTCATGCCTGTGAATCAGAGCCAACGCGAGCATGTGGCCAAGATGAAGCTCATCCCCAACCGTCAGATGCTGGAAGGCAAGAAGGTGGCTTTCTGTGACGACAGCATCGTGCGTGGCACCCAATTGCGCGACAATGTGAAGATGCTCTATGACTACGGCGCGAATGAAGTGCATGTGCGCATCAGTTGTCCGCCGCTGCTCTTCGGCTGTCCCTTCCTTAACTTCTCTGCCTCGAAGAACGTGATGGAGCTCATCACGCGTCGTTGCATCAAGAAGATGGAGGGCGACGACAACAAGAACATCGACAAATACTGTGACCCGACGAGTGAACAATATGCTAACCTCATCGAGATGCTCCGCAAGCATGTCGGCGTGGACTCGTTGAAGTTCAATACATTGGGAAGCGTGGTGGCTGCCATCGGCCTGCCCAAGTGCGATCTCTGCACGCATTGCTTCGATGGCTCGAGCTACGGCCACGAATAAAATTTTTCGGTTTTTGCTTGCCAATCCAAGAAAAGTCCGTACTTTTGCATCGGGTAAGTCTTATACGACCAGCTCCCTCTGAAATCCCCCAGGACAGGAATGTAGCAAGGGTAGGAGGTTGTAGCGGTGCGATATGAGTAGCTTACCCTTCTTTATTTAATCACTCATGAAAAAAGTTCACTTCATCGCCATAGGCGGCAGTGCCATGCACAACCTCGCCATTGCCCTGCACCGCAAGGGTTATCAAGTCACGGGATCGGACGACGAGATTTTCGAGCCATCCAAGTCGCGCCTTCTGAAGGAAGGTATTCTGCCGCCGCAATGGGGCTGGTATCCCGAGAAACTTGATAAGTCGTACGATGCTGTTATCCTTGGCATGCATGCCAGCGCCGATAATCCCGAGTTGCTGCGCGCCCAAGAGCTGGGCCTCAAAGTGTACTCCTATCCGGAATACCTTTACGAGCAAAGCAAGGACAAGACGCGTATCGTCATCGGCGGCAGCCACGGCAAGACGACCATTACCTCCATGATCCTGCATGTCCTCAAGCATATCGGCATTGAGACTGATTTCATGGTCGGGGCACAACTGGAGGGCTTCGACGTGATGGTGCGCCTCAGCGAGACGGCGAAATATATGGTGATGGAAGGCGACGAATACCTCACTTCACCCATCGACCGCGTGCCCAAGTTCCACCATTATCATCCGCATATTGCTGTCATCAGCGGTATCGGCTGGGACCATGTCAACGTGTTCCCGACTTTTGATAACTACCTGGAACAGTTCCGCATCTTCGTTCGCACCATTGAGGCGGGCGGCTGCCTCATCTATGACCAGACCGACATTGAGGCTGAGAAGATTGCTCAAGGTGCACAATGCCAGACCTTTGGCTATGGCGTGCATCCCTTCGAAAGTGACGGACTCAAGACCACCTTGCTCTTGCCCGACGGCGGCAGGAGGGAAGTAGGCGTGTTTGGTAGCCACAACATGAAGAATATCAACGCGGCACGGCTGGTTTGTAAGCAACTTGGTGTGACGGATGCGCAGTTTTATGAGGCCATTGCCACCTTCAAAGGTGCCGCAAGGCGTTTGGAACTCTTGTTCGACAATGGCGACAACTTCGTTTTCCGTGACTTCGCCCATGCACCTTCCAAGGTCAATGCCAGTGTGAAGGCTTTGCGCGAGCAGTTTCCCGAGAAGCATCTGATAGCTGTCTTTGAGTTGCATACTTACAGCAGCCTCAGCGAGGTCTTCATCGACCATTACCGTGATGCCTTGAACTTAGCAGACACGGCCATCGTATTTTATGACCCACATGCCGTGGCTCTCAAAAGGCTTGAACTTATGCCTGATGAGCGCATCGTTGAAGGCTTTGGCCGCAAGGATTTGAAGGTGGTGCACAACAAGGCGGAACTGACGGCGCTATTAGAAAAAGGCCAACGACATAATATCGTTGGCGCTTTCATGAGCAGTGGTGACTTTAACGGCCTCACGACCGACGACTTGAAGGCACTGTATGCTTAAAACTGAAACGTTTTCTTGTCAATAGCGACGTTATACTTCACGTTAGAGATCACGTAAGAATCTTTGTTGCCGCTGTAGTCGTACAGCACAATCTCCTTAAGTAGCAGACTGTCAGTGTGGTACTTAAAGACTACCTGTTTATAACCAATGCCAATCAGCTTCTTTTTGTTGATTGTTCCAGTGACGATATGGTAGCCGCCTTCGGTCTTCGTCGAAAGGGTGTAACCGTTTTCCTTGGCCAGATCCTGTATGCGGCCTTGGAAGCCATAGAGGAAGATGTGGCTCAATCCCTGCATCGTGCCACCGTCCTTCAACTTGAAGGTGCCGTGAAACATGCCGATGTCCATTTTAATCTTCTTCTCATTGACAATCATGTAGTTGCCAGTGGTGAAAGTGGCGTTGAATTCGTGTGGTGATACAAAATAAAGCTTGCCGTTTTGCGAAGTGGTCTTCTTCGGCTTCACCATGGTGTTGGCCAAGTCGGACTCGAACGACTTGATTTTTCCGTTGACGGCTTGGATTTGATTCAACAGGGCGACATCCTGAGCCTGAAGCTGGAGGGCAAAGAGTGCGGCGGTGAAAAGAATGATAAACTTCTTCATAGGTTTATAAATAAACTGAAAAATCGGTGCAGCAAAAACTGCACCAATTTTTCGGTTTTTGAGTTACTTATCCAAACTCATCAAAAACTCCTCATTGTTGACGGTCTTGGCCACACGGTCCTTGAGGAACTCCATGGCTTCGAGCGGCGTCATGTCTGCGAAGTGGTTGCGCAAGGCCCAGACGCGGGCAAGGGTGCGCTCGTCGACCAAGAGGTCGTCGCGGCGCGTGCCCGAGGCCACAATGTCGATGGACGGGAAGATGCGCTTGTTCGACAGACGACGGTCGAGTTGCAGCTCCATGTTGCCGGTGCCCTTGAACTCCTCGAAGATGACTTCGTCCATCTTGGAGCCCGTGTCGATGAGGGCGGTGGCCAGGATGGTCAGCGAGCCGCCGTTCTCGATCTTACGTGCGGCACCGAAGAAGCGTTTTGGCTTCTGCAGGGCGTTGGCTTCCACACCACCGGTGAGCACCTTGCCCGAGGCGGGCGACACGGTGTTGTAGGCGCGAGCCAGACGCGTGATGGAGTCGAGCAGGATGACCACATCGTGACCGCATTCAGTGAGGCGCTTGGCCTTCTCGAGGACGATGTTGGCAATTTGAACATGTTTCGAGGCAGGCTCGTCAAAGGTGGAGGCGATGACCTCCGCATTCACGCTGCGCTGCATGTCGGTGACTTCCTCAGGACGCTCGTCGATGAGCAGGATGATGAGGTACACCTCGGGGTGGTTGGCGGCGATGGCGTTGGCCACTTCTTTCAGCAGGACGGTCTTACCGGTTTTGGGTTGGGCCACGATCAAGCCGCGTTGGCCCTTGCCGATGGGGGCGAAGAGGTCCATGATACGGGTCGAGATGGTACAGCCTTGGTGTCCCGTGATCTTGAATTTCTCGTTCGGGAACAAGGGAGTGAGGTAGTCGAAGGGGATGCGGTCGCGCACCTCTTCAGGCCTGCGGCCGTTGATGAGGTCGGTCTTGATGAGCGGGAAGTACTTCTCGCCGGCCTTGGGCGGACGGATGACACCTTGGATGGTGTCGCCGGTCTTTAAGCCCATCAGTTTGATCTGCGACTGCGACACGTAAATGTCGTCGGGCGAAGGCAGATAGTTATAGTCCGATGAACGCAGGTAGCCGAAGCCCTCAGGCATGATTTCGAGCACGCCCTCGGCGCGCACGGTGCTGTCGAACTGATTCAGCAGCTCTTCACGACGGTTACGTTGATCGAAGCGTTCTCTCTCTTGACGTTCTTGCCGCTGCTGCTTGGGCTGAACGGGTGTTTCTTCCTGCTGCGGGTTTTCGGCGGCCATAGGTTTCTCTTCCTTCATGGCAGGAGCCTCATGCTGCATCTCTGGTGCAGGAGCACTTTCTGCAATGTTTTCGTGGGCGCGTTTGCGCTTCTGCTTGTTCTCCTTCTTTTCGTGAGCGGGCTTGGGCTCGGCCGCTGAGCTTGTCGAAGCGCCGTTGGAAGCGAGTTGGGGTGCTGCTACGGGTGCTTCAGCTACAGGTTCCGCGGGTTTTTCCGGCTCGGGCGTAATCGTGAGCTGGATGCCGTTGTTTCTCTGCCACTCGTTGACTGCAGCCTCGGCTTCTTTACTGATGCGCGGACGACGGCCGCGTTTAGCTTGCGGAGTTTCTGCTTCGACGGTTTCTTTCACGGGCTCTATGGACTCTTTCACAGGCTCGACGAGCTTTTCGGCAGCGGGTGCTTCCTTGGGCTCAGTTGTTTCGGTTTTATCGGCTTTGGCGGCTTTTTGTTTCTGTTTTTTTTGTTTTGTGGTTTTCTTGATGTCGGGGTGGTCTACCTGATGGTCGATGATGTCGTAGATGAGCTGGGTGCGGTCACGGTTTTCATCATCAATACCCATTTCGATAGCAATGATTTTGAGGTCGTCCAACGACTTCTCATTGAGTTCAAAAATGTTGTACATAAAGAATTAGTTGAAATAATTCCGTAAAAGGAATATTAGGTGATACAATAAATTCTGGGAACACTTTGGCGTAATCAATCCATTGATTGACTCGAAAAGTGGGGCAAAGGTAGTGCTTTTTTTTGGAATGGCAAGTTTTTTCGAAAAAAATCGTATTTTTGCACCGCTTTTAAAACGAATTATCATGTCACAAAGATTGCAATCCATTTGCTTTTTCCTTTCAGCATTAGTGCTTGCCGTGCTGTTTTTCCTGCCTTTTGCCAGTTTTTACGGTGATTTCCATACCTTTGATTTGTTTGGTCATGGCATCACCTCTCCCGACAATTGGGAGAATGGCGCGTCACCATTCAGCATGACGTTTTCGCTGCCTATTCTGGTTTTGACCATCACCGCGATGATTTTGAGCGGTTATTTGGCCATGGGTCTGTTCCGCGCCGTGAAGCTGGCTCAGTTTCAGAAACTGTTGAAAATTGCCCGCATCGATATTATCATTATTGTGGTTTGCATCGCTGCCTATCTCGGCTATTCCTATTATATTATACCTAAGATGGCTCAGTCGGTTGACCCGACTATCTTGGCACCTTCGTTTAGGGTGGGAGTGGCATTCCCTTTGGCATCGTTGTTGCTGAGCATTGCTGCGGCGTCAGGTCTGAAGAAGGACATCAAGAAGGTGCGTTCCACCGACCGTATACGTTGATAATAAATCAAGAGAAAAAACGAAAGCCGGCTCTTTTGGGGCCGGCTTTGTCGTTTTAATAGAGCTTGTTTCGGTCGAGTTGGAAGATCTCCATGTCTTTGAAGGTCTTGCCCTCGATGACCATACGGATGAAGGTGATTTGTTTGTGGAAGCCCGAGTTGCCCGCCGCGCCTGGGTTGATATGGAGCAGGTTGAGCTTCTTGTCATACATCACCTTTAAGATATGCGAGTGACCGCAGATGAATAGGTCAGGTTCCATCTCCTCAAGGATATACTTCACCTCAGGCATGTAATGGCCGGGATAGCCGCCGATGTGGGTCATGTAGACGTCGACATCCTCGACATGGAATAACATTTCCCCGGGGTATTGCATCCGCACCACGTGGTCGTCGACATTGCCGTGCACAGCGCGCAAAGGCTTGAACGCAGCCAAAGCCTCGGCGGTCTCGATGCTGCCGATATCGCCCGCGTGCCACAACTCATCGACGTCCTTGAAGAAATCGAAGAGCTGCGGGATCAGGGTGCAGTGCGTGTCGGAAAGGATGCCTATCTTTTTCACTTCAAGTTAACCATAAATCCGACTGCCAGCACTTCCTTAAACTGCACTTTGGAGCCTTCAATCTTCACATTTGCCTCATCATAGAACGGTATGTCATAGTCATAGATAAGGTGCGTGGCGAGGTTGCAGTTGAGCCAGTCGTTGACCTTCAGCACAAGCATGTTCTGCCAGTCCACGTCGATACGCTCGGGGTGGTTGAGGTAGTTGGAGAAGAGCTCGAGCTTCGAGTTGAAGTCGACGTTTTTGACGATGGGGTAGTTGAAGTTGGCCACGGCGCGGGCACCAAACTCGTAGCGAACTTTGTCGTAATTGGTGTGGACGATGGTGTCGTTCTTGTCCAAGTTGTTTACGCCAAACGCACCGATGGAGGCCAGGTAGTCGTCGTTGACGATGGTCACGCGGCCAGTGACGGGCGAGAAATAAAGTGAGAAATGCTTGCAGGGCACCCATTCCACACCGAGACCCAAGCTGATGTAAGCCGGGGCAAGGAACTTGGAAATGTACTGCGTGGAGTCCTTGGAGTAGTCGAAACCATAGGCAAACTGCGAGCGGAAGGCGAGCTCAGCGCCATAGTTGAGGTGCTCGGTGGCTTTCAGCGCGGCCAGTGAGGTGAACTCAATCTTGTCGTCGGTCTTGACGGGCTTGTGCTTGAAGTCAAAGTAACTGTAACCTAGTGAGGTGTTCAGGGTGTTGTCCCACTTGAAGTTGCCATGCTTGTAATGGATGGCATAGTTAAAGATGCCTTGTCCGTTGATGGTGTTTTGTCCGCCCGCCGCCCAGTTGGTGTAGGAGCTTTGGCCGAAGTTGAGGCCGAAGTTGCCTTTGTGGTGCCAGCCGTCAGGAAGGGTGTCTTGTGCGAATGAAACGATGGCAAATGTCATTGCCAATGCGGTAAGTAATACTCTTCTCATAGATGTGATTATTTGGTTGATTAATAACTATTTCCGTCCTGGAAATTGTGTGCGCCAATGCTGAAAGTGATATCCTGCATATTGGAGCTTCTCACATATTTTCCGTTTTTCTCGGCTGGCAGCCAAACGGTGGATTCAAGGAGCCGAATGGCCTCATTGTCGCATCCGCCGCCCACCGAGTTGACGACGATGATGTTCGACACGCTGCCGTCGGTTTCCACCACGAAGCTCAGGCGCACCGTGCCTTGGATTTCGCGTTCCTTGGCCTCGGCGGGGAATTGCATGTTGTTGACGATGTATTGGCCCATGTTGCCACCGTCGGCGAAATAAGGTCGGGCCACCTCTTCAAGTTGTTTATATTCGTAGATTCTATAAGAGGTGTCGGCCTCCAGTCCTAGCGGCACCACGGGGCGCTCATGGCGTTTCCAATAGCGTTTATAGCTCCTCGCGCTGAAGCTGACTTCGTATTCGTAGTCGTAATCCATCGGTATGCCGATGTTGGTGGCGGGATTCCAAAGTATGGTCTTTACCAGATGCAACGCAGTAGGTGAGGCCGCCTCGCTGAAACTTGACTTAATGGTGTAATCGCTGGCCATGCCTTGCGCGTCGATGTGCATGCCGACGACGACTTTGCCGCTGTTGCCCTGCTCAAGGTCGGCCTCGGGATAGACCAGCGTGCGGGTGATGTAGTCCTCGGTCACCTCGTGGCCCGCAATGGGTTGGGGTGCCGTGATTTGTGCAGTCAGGCGCATTCCCGAAAAGAGGATGAGCATAGCGAAAATGAGTCTTGCTTTCATGGCGTAAAAGGATTTGATGATGCAAATATAGGTGTTTTGTTGGAAAAAGCACTATTTTTGCGCAAAAATTGACCCTATGGAAGACAACTACAAGAATAATATGGTGTTCGGCATCCATCCCGTGCTTGAGCTGATCCGTTCGCAGAAAGAGATAGAAAAGGTGTACATCCAAGGCGGCACGCGTTCGCCCGAAATCTCGGAGATTGCCAATGCCTGCCGTGCCAATGGCGTCCCTGTGCAGTTTGTGCCTGTCGAGAAGATGAACCGCCTGACGCGTAAGAACCATCAGGGCGTGGTGGCCTTCATCTGCCCGATTGAATATCAGCCTTTGGAGAAGGTGGTGCAGATGGTCTTCGAGGACGGCCGCGACCCCTTCGTCCTGATGCTTGACCGCGTCACCGATGTGCGCAACTTCGGTGCCATCGCCCGTACGGCCTACGCCGCCGGTGTCGATGCCATCGTCATCCCCAACCACGGTTCGGCCTCCATCAACGGCGATGCGATGAAGACCTCGGCAGGGGCCTTGTCGTTGATCAACGTGTGCCGTGTGGAGAACCTGAAGGACGCCATTGACTTCCTGAAGGCCAGTGGCCTGCGTGTGGTGGGCTTCACCGAGAAGGCACACGAAAGCCTCTGGAAGGCCGAACTCACAGGTCCCCTCTGCGTGATGATGGGCTCCGAGGAGGACGGTATCAGTCCCGCCTATATCAAACGACTCGACGGTCACCTGATGATCCCCATGCCTGGCGACATCGATTCGTTGAATGTCTCGGTGGCCACGGGAGTGGTTTGTTTCGAGGTGGTGAGGCAGCGGATGGGATGATTTTTTATAGGTTTATTGGCGAAAAAATGAAATTGTTGTTATTTTTGCAGCGACAAATACTATTTGGATGGAGACAATTACATTAAGATTCAGTACAGATAATCCGTTTGCGGCTTCGTTAGAGGCACTTTTGCGTGAATCTAGAGGAGTTGATGTGATGGAAAAACGTGTCGCAAAACCGTCACGTTCATGTAAAGGGTCATTGGCAAAAGCCATCGAAGAAGAAAAAGAAGGCAAGGTGACTACTTATGCCAGTGTAGAAGAGTTGTTTGAAGACTTGGGTATCTGATGTATACGATTAAGACCACCGGCCAATTCAAAAAGGATGTGAAGCGTTGCCAAAAGCGAGGCTATGACATGAGTTTGTTGCGAAACGCCTTAAGTATCCTTGCCGAGACGGGTACATTACCGGATTCATATTTCCCGCACAAACTAACGGGTGATTATAAGGGGCATTGGGAATGTCATTTGCAACCCGATTGGCTTTTGATTTGGAAGAAATATGGAAAAACACTTACCCTTACGATGACCGATACAGGAACCCATGCGGATTTATATGGGAAATGAGTAATAATAAAGGCGAAGTTCATAGAACCTCGCCTTTATTGTGCAGTATGATTTCTTATTATTTCAAATATTTGTCTAGCCAGTTATAGAATCTTCTCTGCCAAAGAACGCCATTCTGCGGTTTCAACACCCAGTGGTTTTCGTCGGGGAAATACAGGAATTCCGCGTCGAGGCCGCGCAGGATGGCGGCGTTGTAGGCTTGCATGCCCTGCGTGAAGCAGATACGGTAGTCGAGGCCGCCGTGGATGACGAGGATGGGCGCCGTCCATTTGTCGACGAAGAGGTGAGGCGAGTTGGCGTAGGTCTTACGCACGGTGGGGTTGTTCCAGTCCCAGAAGGGGCCGCCAAGGTCCCAGTTGACGAACCACATCTCTTCGGTTTCAAGATATTGGGCCTCAAGGTTGAACATGCCATCGTGGGCGATGAGGGCCTTGAAACGGCCGTCGTGGTGACCCGCCAGCCAGTACACGCTGAAGCCGCCGAAGCTGGCGCCCACGGCACCGAGGCGGTTCTCGTCGATGTAAGGCTCTTTCTTCAGTTCGTCGATAGCGCTCAAATAGTCTTTCATGCACTGTCCGCCGTAGTCGCCGCTGATTTCCTCAAGCCATTCCTGACCGAAGCCGGGCAGACCGCGACGGTTGGGGGCGACGATGATGTAGTCGTTGGCGGCCATCATCTGGAAGTTCCAGCGGTAGCTCCAGAACTGGCTCACGGTGCTTTGCGGACCGCCCTCGCAGTAGAGCAGGGCAGGGTATTGCTTGGTGCTGTCGAAATGCGGGGGATAGATGACCCAGGTCAGCATGTCCTTGCCGTCGGTGGTCTTCACCCAGCGTTCTTTGACCTCACCCATGGTGAGTTGGGCGAAGATGTTGTCGTTGACGGTGGTGATCTGAGTGGCCTCGCCCGTGGCGGGGTCTACGCTGAAGAGCTCCGTCGGGTGGCTCATCGACTGACGGCCTGCAATCAGCTTGTCGCCGTTGAAGTGCACCGAGACGTAGTTGTGCACGCCTTCGGTCAGCTTCTTGATTTCACCGTTTTCGATATTGAGGGCGTAGAGTTGGTCGGTGGCATAGGCATCGCTGATGAAGTATAAGGTCTTGCTGTCGTCTGCCCAGCTGAAGCCCGTGCAGCATTGGTCGAAGCGGGCCGAGTAGTCGGTCTTCTCGCCGGTCTCGAGGTTCATGACAAAGAGGCGTTGCTTGTCGCTCTCATAGCCGTCGCGTTCCATGCTCTCCCAGGCCATGTATTTGCCGTCGGGTGAGATGACCGGGTTGAGGTCGTAGCCCATCATGCCTTCGGTGAGGTTCTTGCATTCGCCACTTTGGATGATGTATTGGTAGATGTCGGTGTTGGTGGAGAGGGCGTAGTCCTTGCCGACCTTCTTACGGCAGCAGTAGACGAAGCTCTTGCCGTCGGGCAGCCATTGCACTTGTTCCATGCCACCGAAGGGGCGCACGGGGGCTTCCCATTGTTCGCCAGCCATGGCGTCAAACGAAGCCTCGATCTTGCCGCTGCTAAAGTTACCCACGAAGAGGTGGCCGTAGGTGTCGACCCAGTGGTCCCAATGGCGGTACATCAGGTCGTTGTTGATGCGGCCCGAAGATTTGTCGAGGTCGGGATAGATGTCTTTCACGGTCTCTTTCAGCTTCACCTCCTTGGTGAAGAGCACCTGGGCGCAGTCGGGTGAGTAGAGGAAGCCGTTGATGTCGTCGGCCTCGCTGGAGACGCATTGCAGGCCGGTGCCGTCGGGATTCACTTCCCAGAGTTGCATGACGTCGTCTTTTGGGGCAAGGAAGCCGATCTTCTTGCCGTCAGGACGCCATTGCGGGCTGTATTGGCTGTCGTTGCTCACGACCAATACCTTGTTGTCGCTGCCGTCGGCATTCATAATATATAAGGTGGAGCCGCTGCGGTTTTCGGGCACGCTATAGTAGGTCACAGCGTAGACGATCTGTTGATGGTCGGGCGAGATGCTGTATTCGCCGATGCGGCCCATGGCCCACAGCACTTCGGGCGTCATGATGTCCGACTGCAAGGTGAGCTCCGTCGGGCCGATTTTGTCTTGTGCTTTTGACGCATTCGCATCATTGGCAACGGGAGCTTTAAGATTGTTTTGAGTCCCGTTTTCTTTGGGTGACTGTGTGTTACATGACACGATAGAACAGGTGATCATGGCTAACAGGAATAGTTTGGTTTTTCTCATATTTTTGAATTTTTGAAATTTGAATTCTCGCAATGATTTTGAAGCTGTAAAATTAGGGAATAATCTTGTTCGCGCCGAAACAAAGGCGAAAAATCCTTGCAATTTGTTTGTTCGTTCATGGTTTTTTGCTATTTTTGTGGCATAAACAAACGGAAGTAGAACTATCAAAATAGTACATAATAGTAGAGTAAACGATATTAAACAGTTATAATCAAAGCATTTAGACAAATCACTTCTCTTCGAAAATTGACGTTTACGGGAGAACACGTAATAGAATTTGAACAAATGCTCACGTTATGGCGTGAGCTGAATCATTTTCTGTACGTGTGGGTTACGCCAATACCTCGAAGAGCGGGAAACGGTTAGGTTCACGCTTTTTTTGTCTGGTGCTGGAAGAAACAGAAACTTTAATCCTTAAATCTTATCAATATGAAAAAAGTAATAATGGCAGTAGCAGCCTTAATGCTAATGACGGTGGCTCTCGTTGCCACAGGATTCAAAAAAAATGATGTATCAATCAGCGGTGTCACAGGAAGGAAACCATCCTCCTTTGTTGACCTTGGTCTACCGAGTGGCACTTTGTGGGCTAAATGGAATGTGGGTGCCAGTTATCCAGAAGATTTGGGCGACTCGTTTACCTGGGGCGAGACTAAAAAGCCAAAAAGCGGTAAAGATGTCGAATATACAAGGCTCGGACAGACATTGGAAGAAAGAGATGATGCTGCAACAGCCAATTGGGGTAAGAATTGGCGTACCCCTACGTATGAAGAATGGGCAGAATTGAAAAGGTATTGCTCCACTAATTGGACGGCACAGGGCTGTCATGTTGTAGGACCAAACGGCAATAGTATCTTTCTACCAGGCGATATATTTTACTGGTCAGCTACGTTCATTCCTGCTTGGGCAAAAGGGATACCATGTCCATCTGCTTATTTCGTTCGAGTACTATGTAATCACAAATTAATTGATTTAGGTGATAAGACTACTAGTTGTACAAGTAATAAATGTGCAGTTAGGCCAGTACTTAAGTACACGAAGGATGAATATATGATGATGTCAATAGAAAAACAATTAGGCAATTAGAGTATTGAAGCATTATAGACATCATAGCCACAAAGCCACCCTCAAAAACTCTATTGAAAACAGAGTGTGAGGGTGGCTTTTTAATGCGCTAAAATCACTTTTTTCAACATTTCCTTTGCCATTTCCCTGAAATCCACTACTTTTGCACCTTCATTTCAGCCTCAATGGATTGAATTTTGAATTTTAAATCTTTGAATTTTAAATCATTAAATCTGAAATACTATGTTAAGTCAAGACGTAAAAATTGGAAGCGCCGTCCGTCTGGATGGAAAGATTTATTTCTGCATTGACTTCCAACATGTTAAGCCTGGAAAGGGCAACACTATCATGCGTATCAAACTGAAGGATGTGTTGAGCGGCAACGTTTTGGAGAAGCGTTTCGACATCGGCGTGAAGCTGGAGGATGTCCGCGTTGAGCACCGTCCCTATCAGTACCTCTACAAGGAAGCTGAAGACTATATCTTCATGCACACCGAGACCTACGAGCAGATCCCGATCGCTGGTGAGAACATCACGGGCGTGAAGTTCATGAAGGAAAACGATATCGTTGACGTCGTCGTCGACGCCAGCACCGAGACCATCCTCTTCGCCGAAATGCCGGTGAAGACCGTCCTCCAAGTGACCTACACCGAGCCTGGTGAGAAGGGCAACACTGCAACCAACGCGCTGAAGGAAGCCACCGTCGAGACCGGTGCCATGGTCCGCGTGCCGTTGTTCATCAACACCGACGATATGATCCGCGTTGATACCCGCACGGGCGAATATTGCGAACGCGTGAAGGCCTAATAAAGCAGGTTGAACATAAAAAAGCGCAAAGTCGATTGACTTTGCGCTTTTTTTGTATTTTTGCATTTTTATCAAAACTGCATTGCCGAATGAAAATAAAGAAAACTACCCTTAAAGCTATAGCGGAACTCATTGACGCCAAATACATTGGCCCCGCCAATTTTCCTATTACTGGACTGAACGAAATCCACAAGGTGGAGGCGGGCGACATCACCTTCGTCGACCACCCGAAGTACTATGCCAAGGCCCTCAACTCGGCGGCCACGGTGGTGCTGATCAATAAGGAAGTGGTTTGCCCCGAAGGCAAGGCCTTGCTGCTTCACGACGATCCTTTCGATGCCTTCTTGCGTATCATGAGGCATTTCCGTCCCCTCGAGCCGCAGACGCAGCCCATCAGCGACTCAGCCGAGATAGGGGAGGGCACGCTCATCATGCCGGGCTCGTTCGTCGGACATCACACCATCATCGGCAAGAACTGCCTCATCCATCCCAACGTGACCATCTATGACCACTGTGTGATTGGCGACAACGTCATCATCCATTCGGGCAGTGTCATCGGTGCGGACGGCTATTATTTCCAGCGCCGTAACGAAGGCTTCAAGAAGTTTGAGTCGTATGGTCGCGTGGTTATTGCCGACGACGTGGAGATCGGAGCCCTGTGCAGCATCGACCGTGGCGTCACTTCCGACACCATCATCGAAAGCGGCACTAAGTTGGATAACCATTGCCAGATAGGCCACGACAGCTATATCGGCCACAACTGCCTCATTGGTGCCCATGCCGCCATCGCAGGCGTGACGCGCATTGAGGACGACGTCATCCTCTGGGGCCGTGTGTGCATCAACAAGGACTTGGTCATCGGCACGGGCGCTGTCGTCTTGGCCACCTCGGCCGTCGACAAGAACATCGAGCCGGGCAAGGCCGTCTTCGGTGTGCCTGCCCAAGAGGTGCGCAAGCAATGGCGCGAACAGGCCGCACTGCGTCAGTTACCGGAGTTCCTGAAGGAATACTATAAAACACATCAATCATAACGATGGCTGTTGGCCTATGACTATGGATTGCTCCACTGACGATGCAGGCCATAGTCATAAGCCATTGGCCATAGTCATAAGAAACAAAGATGAAAAGACTAACACTATTCTTATCGATTCTCCTCGTGGGCATGACGGCCTTTGCTCAAAACATGAAGACCTACCAATATGCCGAGCGCGACACCTTGAAGCTTAATTTGGATTTCTATACGCCTGCCCAAGTGCATGATAGCACCATTTGCGTTGTCTATGTCTTCGGCGGTGGCTTTATCGGTGGTCATCGCGACGGCGAGTTTGAGAAAGCCTATTTCAAGCAATTGGTGGACGAAGGATTTCAAGTGGCCGCCATCGACTACCGTTTGGGCTTGAAAGGCGCCAAAAACCTTGGCATTTTCAATAGCGACCCTCTGAAGGATGCCGTCAATATGGCGGCGGAAGATGCCATTTCGGCCATCGCCTATTTGCTTGAACATGCCAAGGAACTGAAGGTGAACAAGGACTTTATTGTGATGGTTGGTTCCAGCGCGGGCGCCATCACCTCGTTGCAGGTGGACTATGTCCTCTGCAATGGTTTCTTGAACTATGACATCCTGCCTAAGGACTTCCGTCTGGCAGGCGTGGTGTCGTATGCTGGTGCCATCTTCTCCAAGGAAGGTAAGGTGAAATACCGCAACCATGCGCCTGCCCCGACCATGTTCTATCACGGTACTTCCGACAAACTGGTGCCTTACAAGCAACTCAAGTTCTTCAATACCGGTTTCTTCGGTACCGATGCCCTTGTGAAGCGTTTCGAGGAGTTCGACTATCCCTTTTTCGCCCGTCGTTTCGAGGGCTATGGCCATAGTGTCGCCGCCGCCGGTCCCTTGACCGTCGACGACCTCGTGTGGTTCTGCCGCCATTACATTTACGACAAGGAACAATGGCAATTCGATGGTCTGATCGAGAACATGAACCCTGCTGCCATGCCGGCATACGACATGTTCACTCCAGGAGATTTGTATAAATGACACGAGACTGCGAGACGCGAGACACGTGACATGGAATCTGTCCCGTGTCCCGAAGTCACGCGTCCCGTGTCAAATGAATTTGTATGCACATAATTACTTAATAATCAATAAAATGAAAAAACTGATGATTTGCATTGGAATGGCTGCCGCTTTGGTGGGGTGTGCCCCGAAAGAGGAGAAACCCGCTGAACAGCCCCAGCCCAAAGAGGAATTCAAGTACCTGGTGGACGAGTTCGCCGACTTGAGGATCATGCGTTACCAGATTCCCGAATGGGATCAGTTGACGCTGCAACAGAAGAGCTACATCTATTATCTCGGTGAGGCCGCCAAATGCGGTCGCGACATCCTTGCCGACCAGAACTTCAAGTATAACCTGGTGGTCCGTAAGACCATCGAGGCCGTGCTAAACTCGTATCAAGGCGACCGCGAGAGTGCCGACTTCCAGAACTTCGTGGTCTATGCCAAGCGTGTGTTCTTCAGCAACGGCATCCATCACCACTATGCCGAGGACAAGTTCTTCCCTGAGGTCAGCGAGGCCTATTTCGCCGATTTGGTGAAAGGCAGCGACGCCAGCCTGCTCCCTCTCAATGAGGGCGAGACCGTCGACGACTTCATCGCCTTCCTGACTCCTGTGGTCTTCGACAAGGAGCTCTACAAGATGCGCCGCAGCAACGAGGAAGACATCATCGCCAACTCGGCGGTCAACTTCTATGAAGGCGACATCAAGAAAGCCGAGGTTGAGGCTTTCTACAATAAGATGCGTAAGCCTAACGACGCCACGCCTATCAGTTATGGCTTGAACTCCAAGCTGGTGAAGAAGGATGGCAAGATTTATGAAGATGTGTATAAAGCCGATGGCTTGTATGGCGAGGCTATCACGGCTATCATCGGCTGGCTCCAGAAGGCCAACGAGGTGGCGGAGAACGACAGCCAGCGCAACTACACGCAAAAACTCATCGACTACTACACCACGGGCGATCTGAAGACCTGGGACGAATATAACATTGCTTGGGTGCAGGACTCCGTGTCGCACATCGACTTTGTGAACGGTTTCATCGAAGACTACGGCGACCCGATGGGCATGAAGGCCACTTGGGAGTCGGTCGTCAACTTCAAGGATCTGGAGGCTACAGTGCGTTCCAATACCATCAGTGAGAATGCCCAGTGGTTTGAGGACAACTCACCCGTTGACCCGCGCTTCAAGAAAGAGGAGTGCAAGGGCGTCTCGGCGAAGAGCATCATCGTCACCACGTTGGGTGGCGATTGTTTCCCGTCACCCCCGATTGGCATCAATTTGCCCAATGCTGACTGGATCCGCAAGGACTATGGCTCTAAGTCGGTGACCATCACCAACCTGATGGAAGCCTACGACAAGGCCGCCGAAGAAAGTCCGAAGAGCGTCACGGCGGAGTTCGCCTACACGCAGGACGAAGTCGACCTCTGCAAGAAATACGGTCCCGATGCCGATGTGGTGCACACCAACTTGCACGAGTGTTTGGGCCATGGCTCAGGTAAGCTGCTGCCTGGCACCCAGCCTGGTGCCTTGAAGGAGTTTAGCTCGACGCTGGAGGAAGCCCGTGCCGACCTCTTCGGCTTGTATTATCTGGCTGATCCGAAGATGGTGGAGTTGGGCGTGATGCCCGATGCTGAGGCTTATAAGGCCGAGTATTGCTCTTATATCCGCAACGGCATGATGTCGCAGCTGGCCCGTGTGGAGCTGGGCAAGGACGTCACCGAGTCGCACATGCAGAACCGCAAACTTATCTCCGAGTGGTGCTACGAGCATGGCAAGGACGCCAACGTCATCGAGAAGAAGGTGGAGAACGGCAAGACCTACTATGTCATCAACGATTTCGAGGCCCTGCGCGGCCTATTCGGTGAACTGTTGGCCGAGATCCAGCGTATCAAGAGCGAAGGCGACTATGCCGCAGGCAAGGCCATCGTGGAGAAGTACGCTGTGAAGGTCGACCCCGAGCTGCACAAGGAAGTCAAGGAGCGTTACAACGCCTTGGGTCTGAAGCCCTACGGTGGTTTCATCAATCCCGAGATTGTGCCTGTCATGAAAAACGGCCAAGTGGTCGACTACAAAATCGAATACCCCACCGATTTCGTGGCGCAGCACTTGAAATACGGTAAGGAGTACAGTTTCTTGAAGGCAAAGCATTAAGCTGGAAGGAAGAATAACAACGAGTCCTCGGTGTCAGTGATGCCGAGGACTTTTTTGCTTTTCTTTTTTTCTATCTTTACAGCCTCAAATCGTATATACCATGAAGAAATTTTTCACCAGTTTACTCGCTTTATTAGGACTGGCCGCCTGTGGCCAACAAGGTTATGAAAACGCCGATGTCAACGGCTTTGTGGCGCAGATTGCAGACCCCGATGTCGTATTGCTCGATGTGAGAACCGCCAAGGAATATGACGAAGGCCATCTCCAGAATGCCGTCAACATTGATGTCACGCAAGACGGTTTTGTCGAGAAAGCGAAGTCGATGTTGCCTGCCGACAAAACAATAGCCGTGTATTGCCGCAGCGGTAAACGCTCTGCCCTTGCCGCAGGTGGGCTTACCAAGGAAGGCTACAAGGTCGTCAATCTCAAAGGCGGCATCATCGCTTGGAAAGAAGCAGGGATGCCTGTTGTGACTGAGAGCCCCGTTGAGGATGACACCTACGAAGTCGACACTTTCACCACCAAAAGCGGTAAGACGGTCAAGTTCCACGCCTTGGTACATGCCTCCATGCGCATCGAATACGACGGCAAGGAGATACAAATCGATCCCGTGACGAAACTAGGGGAGAAGACCATCGACTATGCCGCGATGCCCAAGGCGGATTACCTCTTCATCACCCATGAGCATTTCGACCATTTCGACACGACTGCCATCCAACTGTTGTCGGGCAACAACACCCAGCTGATCACCAACCAACGTTGTGCCGAGATGCTCGGCTATGGCACGGTGATGGCCAATGGTGACAAGCTGCAATTGGCTGACGACATCATTCTTGAGGCAGTTCCCGCCTACAACACCACCGAAGGGCACCAACAGTTCCATCCCAAGGGAAGGGATAACGGTTTCGTTCTTACACTTGATGGACTGAGAATCTATATTGCCGCCGATACTGAGGATATCCCCGAAATGGCTGAAATTAAAGACATCGACATTGCCTTCCTACCATGCAACCAACCCTACACCATGACGGTCGAACAACTGGTCCATGCGGCAAGGATGTTCAAGCCGAAAGTGCTGTTCCCGTACCACTATGGACAGACGGATGTGAGCAGCCTTCCATCATTGCTGAAAGATGATGGTATCGAGGTACGAATAAGGCATTACGAATAACGAAAAAGCCTCAGCCGAAGCTGAGGCTTTTCTTTTTGCGGAGAGAAAGGGATTCGAACCCTTGGAACGCAAAGCGTTCAACGGTTTTCGAGACCGCCCCGATCGACCACTCCGGCATCTCTCCTTACTGCCTTGTCAGGCAGGGTCTTGCATTATAAAGGCGACTTACGCCGCCTTGCGGAGACAGAGGGATTCGAACCCCCGAAGCCTTTCGGCTTAACGGTTTTCAAGACCGCCGCTATCGACCACTCAGCCATATCTCCGCTGCAAAAGTACAACATTTTTCCTTTGGTTGCGTTTTTTGCTGAAAAAAAAATTCCCGTTTGCCCCGAAATCATTATCTTTGCAACATGAAATAATCTGTACACTATGAAAAGATCATTCGTTATCATCATGCTTGCTTTTTTGACCTTGACCGGCAACGCCCAGGTAAAGGCCAAGCGACTGAAGCCTTACCTTTCCACAACGACCTATTGTGCGCCAGGAATGACACCATTCGTGGAGAACGCCATTGCCATCGAAAACCGTTCGGCTGTATATAAGGAATTTGAGCCTGGTAAATTCAAGGCTACCGTGGAGATCCAGACCATCTTCCGCCAAGAGGACAAAATCTGCGCTTTTTCGAAAATAGCCCTCGATAGCCCCGTGGTGACCGATACCGCCAACCTCGACGGTGCCTTCATCGACCAACAGCGTTTCTCGCTGCCCAATGGCATGTATCAGATGGAGATCAGCATCACGGATACAAACAGTGGCGATGCCTTGCCCGTGGAAGCCATGGATGTGGAAGTCAACTATCCAGATGACACGCCAGCCATCTCCGACATCCTACTGTTCGATTCTTACGCCAAAGCCGAAAAACAAACGGCCTGCACCAAGAGCGGTTTCGACTTCCTGCCTCGCGTGTATCCTTTCTATGGCGCCAATGAAGACAAACTACATTTCTATACCGAGGTTTATAACAGCGACAAGCTCTATGATGAAGGCAAGTTCCTCGTCAATTACTACATCGAGACTGTCGAGTCGTCAAATCGGATGCAGAATTATTTCTTCAACAAGCGCTTCGACGTGAATAAGGTGAATGTGCTGCTCAACACCATCGACATTTCGGAACTGCCTTCGGGTAACTATTACCTCGTTGTCGAGATGCGTGACCGCAGCAACGAGTTGATATGCTCCAAGAGTTGGTTTTTCCAACGCAGCAACCCAAACAAGGCGTATGATATTGAAGACATTGCTGGTGTCAACATCGCCAATACGTTTGTAGGAGGCATTGCTGAAATCGATACACTGCGCAAATACATCCGTTACCTCGACCCAATCTGCACCGAGCTGGAACGTGACTATTGCTCTAATCTGGTGAAGACTGATGACTCGAAGACCATGCAGCAGTTCCTTTTCAATTTCTGGAGCAAACGCTCGCCGATGAATCCAAAGCAAGGTTTTGATGACTATCTGGCTGCTGTGCGCCGCGTCAACATGTCGTTTGGCACTACTTCGTTCCCAGGCTACCGCAGCGACCGCGGCTATGTGTTCTTGAAATATGGCCAGCCCGATAAGATTATGGAAGTGCCCGACGAGCCTGCTGCCCGTCCCTACGAGATTTGGCACTATTATCAGGTGGCCAATCAGCGCGACAAAAAGTTCGTCTTCATGGCTCCCGACCGCTCGACTAACGACTACCAGCTGATCCATTCCAATATGGTTGGTGAGATCAATAATCCACGCTGGCCGATGGAAATTTACACGGTCTACGGTCAGGGCTACGACCAAGGCGTCGACCAAACCGAGTACGAGAGGGGCTGGGGCTCGCATGCCGTCGACCTCTACAACAACCCGAGATAAGCCATGGCCAAAATCGGATTTCATATCGTGAAGCTGTGGGTGGCTTTCCTGTCCATCCATCCTTATTGGCTGCTCTATCTGAAGTCCGATTGCTATTATTTTCTGGTGTATCATCTGCTTGGCTATCGGCGTAAAGTGGTCAGACAGAATCTGTTGAACTCTTTTCCCGATAAGGAAGAAAAGGAAATCAGATGCATCGAACGACGCTTCTATCAAAACCTCTGTGATTTGTTCGTGGAAGCCCCGAAAATGCTGCGAATGAAGGCTGACGGCTATCAGAGCCGCATCACTTATACCAATACTGAATTGGTGCAACACCTTTATGAACAAGGCAAGAATGTGTTTTATGCCATTCCACATTCGGGCAACTGGGAGTGGTTTGGCAAGATGATCCCTAGCTTTACCCAACATAAGAGCTTGGCTATCTATAAGAGAGTGGAAAATCCTGTTTTCGAGCGGCTTATGCTGTACATACGCACCTATGGCAGTACCTTGGAGATGGTGGAGTCGAACTCGGCTTTGCGACGCTTGGCGCAATTGCGCGAAAGTACCAATGCCGTGCTGATGATGGCCGACCAGACCTCTCATGGCCTGGCTCAGGATTATTGGACAGAGTTCCTGCATCAGGACACCTGCTGGTTTACAGGCATCGAACGCATCGCCAAGAAGCTGGACTATGCCATCGTGTTTGTCGACATGAGAAGGCAGGGCAGGGGACGCTATACAGTGAGTTTTGAACTGGTTACCGATACGCCCAAGGAGTTGGCAGATGGTGAAATCATGGAACGTTATGTGCGCTGTGTGGAGCGTTTCATCGAGGCCAATCCCGACAATTGGTTGTGGTCGCACCGCCGCTGGAAACACCAAAGACCCCAAACGGAGCAAGCATGAAGGTGGCTGTCGTCATATTGAACTACAACGGGCGGAAGTTTCTTGAAGAGTTTCTGCCTAATGTCATCACCAACTGTGATCCGACCTTGGCGGAGATTGTCGTGGCCGACAATGCTTCCACTGATGATTCGGTGACTTTCATGCGCGAACATTTCCCGAAGATTCGCCTCATTGAAAACGGAAGTAATGGTGGCTTTGCCACGGGCTATAACTTGGCTTTGCGGCAGGTGGAGGCGCAGTATTACGTCTTGCTCAACTCGGATATCGAGGTGGCGCCGCATTGGATAGAGCCTGTCATCGCGCTGATGGATGCCGATTCGCAGATAGCTGCCTGCCAGCCTAAGATTCTGTCGTATTACCACAAGGACCAGTTTGAATATGCTGGCGCTTGCGGCGGTTTCATCGACAAGTACGGCTATCCCTTCTGCCGGGGCCGGGTATTCCAAAACTTGGAAACTGACGAGCACCAATACGACGAGCCGATGGAAGTCTTCTGGGCTACGGGTGCGTGCATGTTTGTTCGCGCCGACTTATACCATCAGATGGGCGGCTTGGACGACAGTTTCTTCGCTCACATGGAGGAGATTGACCTATGCTGGCGGCTGAAAAATGCAGGTTTCAAGGTGTATTGCTGCCCGCAGTCGTGGGTTTACCATATCGGTGGCGGCACTTTGCCGAAGAACTCGCCGCGTAAGACTTACCTGAATTTCCGCAACAACCTTTCGTTGTTGGTGAAGAACTTGCCTAGACGCCGTGTGCATCGCACCATCGTTTATCGTATCTTCCTCGACTGGGTGGCGGCGCTGAAGTTCCTCTTCGAAGGCTGTCCGAAGGACTTCTTGATGGTCTACAAGGCGCATTGGGATTTCTACAAGAGGTTGAAATCTCTGAAGGCATACAGAAAGACCAGCGAGCACAAGACGGTGAGTCGCGTCTATCAGCGCAACATCGTCTTCGATAATGTGCTTCGCAAGAAAAAGAAATTCAGTGAATTGAAGGAAAGTGATTTCAGCAGGCTTCTATAGCCTTAGCATATCCTTCCATTCCCAATCCCATAATGCGCTTCACGCAAGCCTCACCGGTATAAGAATGCCTGCGGTAAGGCTCCCGTTTCGAAATGTCGGAGATGTGCACCTCAATCACGGGGATGCTGATGGCGCGGATGCAGTCGGCGAGGGCGATGGAAGTATGGGCATAGCCTCCCGGATTCATCACCACGGCATCATATTGACCGTCAGCTTCTTGCAGCTGGTCAATCAAGACGCCTTCATGGTTGGTTTGAAAATAGGCGATTTCGTGTTGAGGAAAACGCTCGCGAAGTTGCGGCAGATAGTCTTCAAAGGAAAGTCTGCCGTAGATTTCAGGCTCACGTTTGCCGAGAAGGTTGAGGTTGGGACCGTTGAGGATAAGGATTTTCATGATATTGCTTTTTAATCCGCCACGTCCATGTTGCCAGATTCGGCCTTGTTGTTGACGGCTCCGGGTTTATCCTGTTGTTCCAAAATGTCTGTGATGACTTCGGAATGGAACACCTCGTCGACAAAGTCATGGGCTTTTGAGTGTTTCTTGTGCCATTCCTCGCCGTCTTGCTTGGTCTTGGAGACGATGTTTTTCATCTTTTGGTTGAAACTCAGCATACTACCATAGAAGCGATATATGCCTTTTTCTCTGTCAATTAGCGGAATAAGAATAGAGTTGATAACGATACTGAAAAGGATGACGGAGAATACGATGTTTCTCACGAACATGGCGACTTCTAAATCAGGGATGTAGATGAGGGCTTGCGTGGCCAACACAGCGGCGGTCAGTCCTTTAGGGTTGAGGGCCGACATGAAGGCCAGCTCCTTATCGGGGATGCCTTCTTTCTTTGACACGGCAAAACGGACGGCTGGGATGCGGATGACAAACAGCAAAACACTGATTCCCAATCCGATGACTATAGGTTGCCATTGGTTTAGTTGGATGGAAATACCCACATAGATGAAGAAGAAGGTCTTGAGCAGAAGGACAAGTTCCGAGAACAGCGAGCGTTCGGTTTCGTTCAGGTTGACGGGTACTTTCTTGATGAATTTCTTGAGCCAGGCGTTGTAGATGGCGTCAATATTGGCTAAGCCTATACCGAAAGCCAAAGCAGCGATGGCACCGCTGAAGCCCATCCATTCGTTGATGCCGTAAATGATGAACACGAAGGCAGGCGTGGTCAGGATGGAGTATTTGATGTTGCGGATGCGGTCGAGAATTAAAGCCCAGAAAATGGCGCCAAGGAGGCCCATCACAGTGGCTAAGATGAAGGAAGAGAAGATGTTGCCAAGGATGGCGCCAAACTCCAAGTGCTTGCTCTTGATGGCTTGCATCAAGGCCAAGGCGAGCACGATGCTGAACACGTTGCCGATGGCGGCCTCCAAGATGAGCATGATGGCAGGCTTCTCCGACATTCTTAGCTGCCGCACAATGGGAATGACGACGGCCGAGGCCGTTCCACCCAGTACACAGCCCAAAATCATGCTGATCACAGGACTGATATCCAAAACTAACCAACCGACCAACCAGACCACCACCGCCGATAGGATGAAGTTTAACGCGGTAAGTTTCAAGGCACCTCCAAACGAGTCTTTCAAGGCGGCAAAACGCAATTGGGTACCGCTTTCAAACAAGATGGTGACCAAAGTGATGCCCGAAAACAGGCTACCCGCATTGCCCAGGCTCTCAGGCGAAATCCAATGGAAAACGGGACCGATGAGTAGGCCGATGATGATCAGGAACAACACGTCGGGAATGCGCTTGCGGCTGAAGATTTCGCTGAAAAGATGTGCGGTGAAGATGAGCAGGCCAATGATGGCAATGGTCAGGCCGATCTCTCTCGACGAGCTGCTGGTCGACACTTGCTCGAGGACGCTCCCTACGGCATGATGATGTGTGATGGTGTCGGACAACGGAGCGATGGTGTCGGTGATTCTCGACAGCGTGTTGGTAGTGGGTATGAGCTCGGTTTGAAGCATGGCGTGAGTTTAGTTGAAGAGTCTCCAGTTAATCCCGATGAAAATCTTGCTGCCGCGCATGGGGTAGTGGGGCGCAATGAAAGCATCGTAGTTGCCTGTAAGCAAAAACATGTTGTTGTATGTCAAGAAGATATGGGCTCTTTGGACTTTGAGCGCCACAGAGAGGTCGATAAAAGGGAAGTTGCCGATTTCTACCTCGTTTTGCAGATAGAAGGTGCGGGTGGCTGGCATGTAGGCATCAGCATAGTATCTGGTGAAATAACGCACGGTGATGCTGGGATGCAAAATGGCCGCCTTGTGGAAAACGGGTTGGGAATAGCCTAATTTCAACTGTCCTAAGAGCAAGGGGAGATGCATAACTTCCTCGTTGCTCGACTTCTGCAGGCTGGCAAAGCCTTCCAACTCAAAACGTCCCAAGCTTTGATAAAAACTGAGGTAGGCTTCGCGCACGCTGAACATACCGTCATATTGGGTTGGACGTGCATCGGTGCCGAAATAGATGAGGTTGGCAATGGTGGTTTGCTTGAGGCCGATGCAATAGCACTTGTAGCTGTATCTCAAGTCGAAGGTGAGGTAGGTGGCGGCTTTGAAATCGTTCTCCCAACGGAAATGGTTGGAGTAATAGCTTTCCTCAAACCAGTTGGCCGACTGCCTTTTGAGTTCGGCATCCAAGGTGGCGATTCCAAAGTTTTTGTTGGTGGTCCCAATGAATTGCTTCCATTGCCCTTTGAGGTCAAAGTCACCGATTTGGTAGCCTAAAGTGACGAGTTCGCCATGTCCTGTGATGCGTGTCGACTTGAACAGGTTGATGATGACGCCACCGTTCACGCTCAGTTGGTTGTAGTCGCGCGCAAGCAGGGTTTCTTCTTCTATGTAGTCGAAATGCTTCACTTGGTAAAACCCATGCGTGAGGCCGGCATAAAGGTAGAAGGGAATGTCATCGTTGTATTTCTGATAACCTAAACTACTCCATTTCAGTGTGTTCCTTATGGCTCTGACGAGGGTGGTGTCAGTCGTTTTCCTCGTGTTGAACAGCGTGTCGTAAGGTTGGTAGAATGCGGCCGAAGGGGAAGTCTCGTTGTAGTACAGTTTATTGTTCAAGTAGCTGAAGCTGTGGCAAATCCTTCCCAAGGTGAATTTCCTGTCCTTGGTTTCTTGGACAACTTCTTGATTCATGGCGCTGACTATGGTGTCAACTGAGAGAGTGTCCGCCTGGAGTGTTGTGCTGTCTATAACCACAGTGTCGATCGCAATACTGTCATTTTGGACATGGATAGGGGTGATGCTATCGTTTTGAATCAGCGAGATGGAATCGTTTTCTTTGGCGGACGCTTTCTTGGTTTGAGGTTTCTTTTTTGAAAGCAGATTGAAGTATTGTTCGAATCCTATTCCACTGGAAACCACAAAGTTGGTGGCACCGCTGAGGTTGACACGGATAGCGGTGTTGTCGGATTCGGTATTCGAGATGTAGTCTTCATCATTGACGATGCCGCCGTTTTCGTTCATCTCGAATTTGTTGCGGTACCAATAAGCCCCCACGCCATAGCGTTCGTCTTTGGTGATGTATTTGACGTTCACCCAGAAAGCATTGTTGATATTGTTGTTGTTGGCGAAGGTGGGAGTGTTATAGTCGGTGTCGAAGGCGAAGGAAATCAGTAGGCGAGGGGTGAATTGTCTGCCAAACCTGACATGGAGATGCTGTTCTTTGTCGCCGATGGTCATCAGGTAGCGTATCTCGGAGTAGGGCAGGACGGACAGGTAGGAGAGCATGTTGTTTTCGTTCTGCATGAGGCCTGAGAAGGCAGGGAGGGTCATGTCGAAGCCTGCCTGGTGTAGGTAGTTGAATCTCATTGACTTATGCGCTGTTCCCGCGTTACTCAGTGTGCTGTAGATGGTGTTGTCATGTTGCAGATAGTCGTATTCTGCTGTATGGAATGTGGTAGTGTCGATCACTTTGGAGGCATTGAGAAAAATGCTGTCAAAAGCATAGCCGTTGTAAGTGACGAAGGTGGAATCGATGGGATGTGAAAGGGTAGGGGCAGGCGTTTTCGGTGCAATGGAATCTTGTGTAGGACTTTGTGAAAATCCTAATAAATTGGTAATCAGTAAAATAAAAACAAATGCCAGCCTTTTGGCCATACTTCCAAATTTGGGTGTAAAAGTAATAAAAATTTGGGAATGAAGGACTTTAAATGTTCGAAAGCGTATGAAAAGGGTAGGGAAGTGCTATAAAAACAACAAACCCCGCACCGTGATCGGTGCAGGGTTGTCGTTCAGGGTGGGCGGCGAACTACTTTCCCACGGTCTCCCGCAGTATCATCGTCGCGGCGGGGCTTAACTTCTCTGTTCGGAATGGGAAGAGGTGCGC
>JAGBQJ010000050.1 GCA_017632935.1 Bacteroidales bacterium
AGGCCAGAGGTAGGCTCGTCGAGGATGAGCACCTGCGGGTCGTGCATCATGGCTTGGGCCAGACCGACGCGTTGGCGGTAGCCCTTCGACAAGGCCCCGATTTTCTTGTGTGCTTCAAGCCCGAGACCTGTCTCATCAATCATTGCCTCGATGCGTTTCTTGGCAGCTTCGCCTTTCAGCTGGTGGACGCCTGCCACGAACTCAAGATATTCGCGGACATACATGTCCAAATAGAGTGGGTTGTGTTCCGGCAGATATCCCACAATGCGTTTGACCGCCATGGGGTCATCCATGACATCATGCCCGTTGACGCTCACGGTGCCCGAGGTGGGCGGGATGAAGCAGGTGATGATCTTCATCAGCGTCGACTTGCCTGCGCCGTTGGGGCCGAGCAGGCCGACGATACCTTTATTAATAGTGAGCGTGATGTCGTTGAGGGCGAGCTGTTCGCCATATTGCTTCGTTATATGCTGGATTTCGATGGACATGGTGCTATAATTATGGCGGCAAAGGTAGCAATTTTTTTGTAAAACCCTGATGGTGTATTTGCGATGGATTTTTTGTTACTTTTGCTGCCATGAAATGTTTCGTCAAAGTATTTTCAAACTTATTATATTAAGTGGCTTATGAAAAGACTCTGTATAGCCGTTTTACTCCTGACAATGGCCTCGTGTGGTCCTGTCAAGCGAGAGATGCAATATGTCAAAGATGCGAAAGCCGCTGTGGGCGATGCCGAATGGCTCAACTTCGACGTGGCTAATAATTGGGATACTATTGGTGGTGTTTCAACACCCTATTGCTTCTCGGTTTTGTCACATCTCGACGATAAAGACCCGTATTATGTGGTCGCAGAAATCGAAATCATGCGTTACACGATGATTAAAGGGAATGAGGCCTTGGTTGTGGATGGCATGAACAGGGAACTGTGTCGCTTTGTCGGGGGCAAGGATGACGAAACAGGTTGGTTCGAGCAAATCAGTTATGAAAAGGCAGCGCAATTGGAATACCTGTCGTTCTATACCATATTGTTTCCGAAAAAAGTCAGAAACCTGAACGTGCTTCCTCTGATTGAGCGGATTGTCGATACAACGCTTTCGGGCATTGCCTACCGGAAATACGAGGCCAAACATTCCCCAAAGCGAGTGTGGAACGACGATACCAATGAATTCGACATCCCTTTGCAATATGCGAGCCAAATTTGGCTGAACCTTGCTACAAACCAGCTTGACAGTGTTTCCGTCCGTTGCGTTTCGGATTTCCGTTTTGGCAAGAAAGAGTACTATCGCGTTTCGGGCGTGAACCACGAGAACAAATCGAGCTTCGTTAATTCGTTGTTCAACTTTGACAATCCGATATACGCGGAATACACACGACATACAGAGTCTTTTCCGCCTTTCAGTAGAATCGGCTCACCCAACGAAAGCATGGACGAGGCTGTTCTGCTGTTTCCTTTCGTCGGGCTTCGGCAAGACACCGTCTCCCTCGGCCAAGCCGAAGGCTGGCTGTTGCTTGATGTTTGGCAGTTCGGCTGTTTGCCATGCTACCAAAGTTTTGAGCGGCTGCAATGCGAAAGGGATTCGTTGGGTCATGGAGTGCTTGAAGGCGAAGGCATCCGAATCATTGCGGCCAACGCCAAATCTGACAACATGGAACTTATCGCGAACGTGGCCGAGAAATACAATTCCCTCGACTTGCTATACGCGGGGAAGGGCCTTACTGGTGTACTTTCGCTTGTCAATCATGCTTTTCCCTCTTATTACCTCATTTCGCCAGAGAAAGAGATTGTTTGGCGTTCCAATTTCTTAGGTGACTACTCCGAACTCCTCCAAGCCAAAGCGAATTACGAGAAACAGCGCAAAAACAAGTAAACCATGAAGAAAACCTTCATCATTAAGAAGTGACAGCTTGGTACGAATTAGATTTTGAGCGACATAGTGGTTCTACTTCTGGACTGCTTCGTGCCTCGCAGTGACGCAAAGCGTGTCCCGAAGGGAATCTCCAAGTCCTCCGTCCCCCGTCAAAAAAATTCAATTAATACATTGCCAGTAACCAAAAAAGTAGTACTTTTGCCGCCTCGTTAGTAAAGTCCATCATCGGTCTTCTTGACGTTCTAACGCATTGATTTATGGGCGAAAATGAATTAATGCAAAAAAAAGTTGGAGCGTAAAGGAGAAAGGTGTATTTTTGCACACCCAAAAATAGGGTAGTGTCTTATAGAATTGGATAAACATATTAAACACAAAATGAACTACTTAAGTTACAAGACAGTAAGCGTCAACAAGGAAAATGCCAACAAGAAGTGGTATGTCGTCGATGCTGAAGGACAAATCCTCGGCCGTCTGGCTAGCGAGGTTGCCATGATTCTGCGTGGCAAAAGGAAGGCATGCTTTACTCCCCACAGCGATTGTGGTGATAATGTCATCATCATCAATGCAGAGAAAGTGGTCCTGACCGGAAACAAAATGACCCAGAAGTACTACATGCGTTACACCGGCTATCCGGGTGGTCAGCGCATCCGTACCGTCGCCGAACAGATGAAGCGCAAGCCCATCTTCGTCGTCGAACACGCCGTCCGCGGCATGCTCCCGAAGAACAGACTCGGTGAAGCCATCTTCAAGAACCTCTACGTTTACGAAGGTCCCAACCACAACCACGAGGCTCAACAGCCCGAAGAACTCAAAATCAACACAATTAAGCATAATAAGTAATCATGGAAGTTATCAACGCTTTAGGTAGAAGAAAGACCGCCGTTGCCCGTATCTATATGAAGGCCGGCAGTGGTAACATTACGGTGAACAAGCGCGACTACAAGGAGTACTTCCCGACGAGCATCCTCCACTATGTGGTTGAACAGCCTATGATGCTGACCGAGACCCTCGGCCAATACGACATCAAGGTCAACCTTGACGGTGGTGGCATCAACGGCCAGGCCGAGGCTTTGCGTCTCGCCATCAGCCGCGCCCTCTGCGAGATCAACCCCGAGTATCGTCCCACCCTGAAGGCTAAAGGTTTGATGCGTCGCGACCCGCGTATGGTCGAGCGTAAGAAACCCGGTCAGCCTGGTGCCCGTAAGAAGTTCCAATTCAGCAAACGTTAAGCCCTCAGAAGCCAAGCGATTTTGTTTAGTATCCAAATTGCTGAGATTCTTCTTTGGAAGACTACTTGGCGATTGTATTTAGCGAATGTAAACATTAAAAAGAAAAACTCATGACACAAGTAACATTTGAAGAACTGTTGGATGCCGGTTGTCATTTCGGCCATCTCAAGAGAAAATGGAATCCGAACATGGCTCCCTATATTTTCATGGAGCGCAATGGTATCCACATTATCGACCTTTATAAGACACAAGCCAAGATGGACGAGGCTGCCAATGCCCTCTGCCAACTGGCCAAATCGGGCAAGCGCGTGCTCTTCGTGGCCACCAAGAAGCAGGCCAAGGACGTCGTCGCCGAACTCGCCCAGAAAGTCAACATGCCTTACGTGACCGAGCGTTGGCCCGGCGGCATGCTCACCAATTTCGCCACCATCCGCAAGGCCGTCAAGAAGATGACGGGCATCGACAAGATGATGAACAGCGAAGCCTACAAGAGCCTCTCCAAGCGCGAGAAGCTGCAGATCGAGCGTGAACGCGAGAAACTCGAGAAGAACCTCGGTTCCATCGCCGACCTGAGCCGTCTGCCTTCAGCCCTGTTCGTGGTTGACATCATGAAGGAACACATCGCCGTTGCTGAAGCCCGCAAGCTCAACATCCCGACCTTCGCCATCGTCGACACCAACACCAACCCCAACCTCATCGACTTCCCCATCCCCGCCAACGACGACGCTTCGAAGAGCATCGCCCTCATCGTCGGTAAGATGGTCGACGCCATCGAGGAAGGCATCACCGAGCG
>JAGBQJ010000008.1 GCA_017632935.1 Bacteroidales bacterium
AAGCTGCTCATGTACGAAGCCATGAAGATGGAAAACAACCTGCTGGCCGAGGCTGACGGTACCATCACCGCCATCAACTGCCGCCAGGGCGACAATGTGCTGCAAGGTGATACTTTAATCGTAATCGGATAAGGCCATGTTAAAGAAGAAAAGTGTTTACAGAAGGCCTCTGGTCATCCTCGGCTCATTGGTGCTCCTGATGCTGCTCAACCTTCTGGTGGTCAACAACCCCATGTTCGCCACCAAGGTGTCGGACCTCACGGATAAGACCGAGCAAGTCAGCGAGATGACCCCCGAGGAAAGCAATGCCCAGCTGGCTGAGATGGCCGATGCCATCGTTGCTGAAAAGACAGCCGAACTGGGGCAACAGATCGAGAACCTCAACCAACGTGTGACCACGCTGGAAAGCAAGAACGCCAAGACTCACGTGGCCGCCAAAGAAGAAGTCAAGGAGATGTCGACCAAAGACCGTCTGAAGGAAGGTCTCTACAACTTCTGGCTGTTGACAGGCTTCCGCAACTGCAAGCTCGGCAACCTCATCATGATTCTGGTGGGTATCCTCTTCATCTTCCTGGCCATCCGCTTCGAGTTTGAGCCTATGCTGCTCATCCCCATCGGAACGGGTATCATCTGCGGCAATATCCCCTTCTTCCAAGGCACTGGTCTCAGCTTTGCTGATGCCATGGCTAACCTACAAGGGTTGATAGATGCAGGGACGCTAAGCTTCGATGTCGACACAGCCAAAGCCATGCTGGTAGCCATCTTTGGCGACAATCCTGGCGATAAACACCTGGTGCTCAGCGATGCCATCAAGGCGGTCGAGCACCTCGATATGGAAAGTTTCGGCCTCACCAACCACGACATCGAAAGCGTGAAAGGCATGATGAGCAGCGTGTTTGAAAGCGGCGAGCTCAACCTCCAGACGGGTCTCTACCAGAAAGGCAGTGTGCTGAACTACCTGTATTTCGGTGTGACCTCAGGCGTATATCCACCGTTAATCTTCTTAGGCATCGGCGCCATGACCGACTTCTCGTCGCTCATCGCCAACCCGAAGCTGATGATCCTCGGTGCCGCTGCACAGTTGGGTGTGTTCCTCACCTTCATCGGCGCCCTCTATCTCGGCTTCAACCTGCGTGAGGCTGGTGCTATCGGTATCATCGGTGGTGCCGACGGTCCTACCGCCATCTTCCTGTCCTCGCGTCTGGCCAATGGTAACAACGGCACACGCAACCTCATCGGTCCCATCGCCATCGCGGCTTATTCCTACATGGCTTTGGTGCCCGTGATCCAGCCGCCTATCATCCGTCTGCTGACCTCGAAGAAGGAGCGTATGATCAAGATGGCCGCCCCGCGTATGGTGAACAAGACCGAAAAGATCATGTTCCCCATCGTCGGCCTCATCCTGACCACCTTCATCAGCCCCACGGCCCTGCCGCTGCTGGGTATGCTGTTCTTCGGTAATATCATCAAGGAGTCGGGCGTGGTGAAGCGTCTGCAGAACACTGCCTCCAATCCTTTGATTGACATCGTGACCATCATCCTGGGTCTCACCGTGGGTGCCTCCACACAGGCCTCTGTGTTCCTGACTTCAAGCTCCATCAAGATTTTCGCCTTGGGTGCCGCTTCGTTCTGCGTGGCCACCGCCGGCGGTCTGCTGGGTGCCAAGTTCATGAACCTCTTCCTGAAGGAGAAGATCAACCCGATGATTGGTGCCGCTGGTGTGTCGGCTGTGCCCGACAGCGCCCGCGTCGTCGAAGTGGAAGGTCAGAAGTACGACCCGTCGAACCACCTGCTCATGCATGCCATGGCCCCGAATGTCTCCGGCGTTATCGGCTCGGCTGTCGCAGCTGGTGTGATGATGTCGTTCCTGATGATGTAATCTACACCTTATTATTAATAGCAAACATCCGTCTCGAGACTTCGGGGCGGATGTTTGTTTTTATTGGAGAATCCCTGTCAAACAATCCCTAAACTCGGGCATTGGCCGACGGGTGTCGCGCTCCACTATCAGGGTCTTGAGGCCAGCAAAAGGACGGATTTCTGCTTCGATGTCTTTCAACGAACGGTTTTTGCCAAAATAGGCGGGTGCAAAACAGTCCCAAAACTTGATGGACACGGCCTTGTCCATGTGGAAAGTCTCCTTGATGAAAGCCTCATCGGAAAGCACGCAGCATAGATAGACCATGCCGACATCAAAGAGCGGGTTACCGTAACAGAAGTCGCCAAGGTCGATGAAATAACGCTGGTCGCCGGCAAAGATGGCGTTCGAAAACTGAAGGTCGCCGTGGATGGCGGTGTCCTTGTCAGGGACATCAGCGATGAATTGGTGTAGTTTTTCCTTTTCCTCGGCTGTGAAAAACGGGTTGTCGGCCAGCAAACGATAGTATCGGTCCTTCACATTCTCGAACTGCGTGGTGTCGATAGGTGTGGCATGAAGTTGCAGGCACATCTGCGCGAATTCCTCGGCATACTGCTGCACCTTTTCGGGATGGTCGCCCGTGGCACGCGAATAGGAAGTCTTGTTGAGAACGCGTTTGAAACGAATTCCGTATCGGCCATCTTCCGTGACCACATATTCGCCAGGCTCGGGAGTGGAGATACCTAAGTCATATACCTTGCGTGCAAGCATCATCTCATCAAAAGGCTGCTGGATCTTGCCCGGAAAATAGAGCTTGAGCATCACCGAAGGGTCGGTCTTGTGATCGTAGCTCTCGCCATTGGCGCCGCCGCCTGAGAGGATGTAGTCGTCGAGTGAGATTTTGATAGCTTCCATAGAAGGATGGTCTTGTTGTTGAAAAGGCAAAAGTAGAAAAAAAACCTTGTCTTTCGCTAAGTTTTTGTATTTTTGTCATTTAATAACCCTTCGCGTATGGGCAAGAATTCATTTGCAAACCGGCTGAGCTGGAGCATCATCGGCATCGTCTCCGTCATTTACTTGGCGGCATTAGCCATCATTGCGATCCTATTCACCAAAATCATGCACGACGAGGCATCGCAGCTTTCCGAAGAGGCCTTGGGACATGCTTCTTTAATGTACCTTAACCTAATTATCGTCGGGGTTATCGGCTTGGTGGTTATCTTCTTCGTGTGCAGGCATGTGATACGCACCAAGACGCGACCCGTCACGGAGGAATTGCAAACCACCACCACGGCCAACGAGCGGATGGAGTCGGAACTCAACGTGGCCCGCAACATCCAAATGGGCATGCTGAACACCCAGTTTCCCGAGCAACTATACGCGATGCTGTGTCCCGCCAAGGAGGTGGGTGGTGATTTCTATGATTTCTCGCTCAAGGACGACCAGATGTATTTCGCCATCGGCGACGTGTCTGGTAAAGGCGTGCCCGCCGCACTGATGATGGCACTCACCAGCGTCATCATGCGCTTTGTGTCAGGATTGGGGTTACCCATCAACACCATGCTGGAGCGCATCAACAACAGTGTATGCAAAGCCAACAGCCACGGAATGTTCGTCACCTTGTTTGTCGCCCGCGTCGACCTGAAGACGGGATGCATGGAATACTGCAACGCCGGACACAATGCCATCGTCGTGATTCCTCCCGACGAAAGCCCTTATTTCCTTAAGGCCAAGCCGAATCTCGCCATTGGTCTGCTCGGCGACTTCCACTATGAGGGCGAGTGCCTCGAACTGAAGCCAGGGACACGCCTCATCGCCTATACCGACGGCGTCACCGAAGCGGAAACGATTATGGATTCAGAAAACGGGGCATCCATCCAAATGTTTGGCAACGACCGTCTGTTGGCATGGGCAAACGAGATTACACAACATGACACGTCGGAAAAGGAAGTCGTGGAAAGCCTTTACCAATCGGTGAAAGGCTTTGCCAATGGCAATCCTCAGAACGACGATATTGCAATAATGAGTTTGAAAATATGAAAAAGAGATTTAATCCGATAAAAGACAAGAGCAGCGAGATCATCAATTATTTGATGGCCTCGCCTGACATGCCCGACGACGAGGCTTTGCGCTTCAAGCTACGGCTCTCCATCGAGGAGGTCGTCGAAAACGTGGTGCGTTACGCCTACGACGGCGGCATCGGCTGGCTCGAAGTGAGCACGCAACTTGACAACGACTCGCTGGTCCTCACTGTGGAGCTGCGCGACGCGGGCGTACCTTTCAACCCCTTGGAGCAACCCGACCCCGACACCACACTGGCGGCAGAAGAACGCGAGGTGGGCGGACTGGGCATCTATCTATGCAAGCAACTGATGGACAGCATCAGCTACCGCTACGAAAACGGAAACAATGTTCTGACAATGACAAAAATGATATGGAAGTAATTATAAATCAACAAGAAGAAAAGACCTTGGTGGAGCTCAAAGGCAGAATCGACACCACCAACGCAGACCAGTTCCAACAAGAGGTGAGTCCCCTGATGGAGGGCAACCAACTTGACATTGACATCGACTGCACAGGCATGAGCTATACTTCCTCTCAAGGACTGCGTACCTTCCTGCTCCTGCAAAAAAGCGTGAATGCACGAGGCGGAAAGATGGTGCTGCGCAACATGAATCCCATGGTGAAGGAAGTGTTTGACATTACCGGTTTCTCCAACATCATCACGATACTATGAGGCTTGACATCCACAGCGAGATGATACTCGAGGAGTATCGCACCAAACTTCCAGTCTTCGAGCGCTTGAAGGCCATCGTCATGGAGCTGCTACAGCGTTGCCTGGACGATAACAACCTCATCGTCTCGGGCCTCGAAGCCCGCATCAAGACAGAGCGTAGCCTAGCCGGAAAGCTGGAACTTAAAGGTTACAAATACCATTCACTCGACGATATCACCGATATCCTTGGTGCCCGCATCATCACCTTCTACAGCGACGAAGTGGACCTCATCTCGGCGCTGGTGGAACGAATATTCGAAATCGACTGGAGCAACTCCGTCGACAAGCGCAAGATGATGGAAACCGACCGCTTCGGCTATATGTCGTTACACTATGTCTGCCGCATCCCTGAATCGGTCTACAACGACCCCGCCATGCCGGAGCTCAACCACATCAAGTTTGAGCTGCAGATGCGAAGCACCTTGCAGCATGTGTGGGCCAACATGTATCACGACATGGGCTACAAAAGCGATGTGGAGATTCCTATTGAGTACCAACGCAACATGAGCCGATTGGCGGGAATGCTGGAACTCGCCGACGAACAGTTCAGTCAAATCCGCCGCGAAATCACCGACTACCGCAGAAGCGTGCAGTCGCTGGTGGCTTCGGGTAACTTCAACGAGGTGCCCCTCAACGGCGACACCTTCCGCAGCTATCTTGAACTGAAGCCTTTCGGCCGACTGGCAGAGAAAATCGCGGCCATCAACCAGGCGGAACTTTACGAGGATTCCCTGATGCCTTACTATAAGATATTTTATCTGTTAGGCATGAAGACCATCGGTGATATCGAGAACATGCGCAACGAATACAGCGAAGGCGCTTATCAGCTTGCACTACACCAGCTTGCCGGCACGGGACTCGACATCGTGGCCTGCTCTGTAGCCGTTCAAAACCTGTGTATCGTCGCTGTACTGAAACAAGGCTTCGGCGAGGCAGGCTTACTGAAGTTGTTCAATTTGGTTTATGGCGAAAGCAGCTATAACGCCCAACGGGCCCAACGCGTCTTCGAACAGGCTCAAAAGATTAATCTAGTACAATGATATGAACAACCCGCTCGATACCAGTTTATTCGACAAAGCCGTCGCCTTCGCCACCCAAGCTCACAGCGGGACGGAGCGGCGTGGAAAGGGCTACCCTTACATCCTTCATCCCATGGAAGCCGCTGTCATCGTGGCCACCCTCACCAACGACCAAGAAATGTTGGCAGCAGCTATTTTGCACGATACCGTTGAGGACACCGATGTCTCCATGGACCAGATCCGCGAGCTTTTCGGCAATCGTGTGGCTGAACTGGTGCAACACGAAACCGCGCCCCTTCCCGACAACGTCCCCTGGCGCACACGCAAAGAAGCCCAATTGACCCAACTGGTCCATGCACCATACGACAGCAAGGTGGTGGCTCTGGGCGACAAACTGTCGAACATGAGGACACTGGCCTCCGACTACAAAGCCGTTGGCGACCAACTTTGGAGCCGTTTCCATGCCCCAAACGGGAAAGACGACCTCGCCTGGTATTACCACTCGTTGGCAGAAGCTCTGTCAGAACTTCTAGGAACCGCAGCCTATCAAGAGTTCGTTAATCTGGTTGATGAAGTCTTTAACACATAAACCTTTGTTTTAGCAATTCAATCCAAATCGATTCAACCATGAAAAAAGCCTTTCTCCTCATTGCTATTCTGTTGGCTTCATGTCTGTTGCAAGCCCAAAATGACACCATCCGTCCACCTCGGCTTAAAGTCGGTGTGGTCTTAGGCGGTGGTGGCGCGAAAGGCGCGTCCCACATTGGCGTATTGAAATACATGGAGGAGATGGGCGTCCCTGTCGATTATGTGGCAGGTACCAGCATGGGCTCCATCATTGGTGGTTTCTATGCCATGGGATATTCGCCAGACGAACTCACGCAACTCATCTCAGGTATCAATTGGTCGGAATACATCGGTAACAAAATCGACCGTCCCTATATGTCGGAAGAGGCAAGGCAACGCAGCAGCACATTGCTGATCCAAGTACCATTCAGCCACGAAAGCCTTTTTGACAATGACCCCGAATCTAGTTTCATTAGTCAATTACCGAGCGCTTACGTCAACAACAGTTCGCTTGTCAATTTGTTCAACGACTTATGTGTAGGTTATCAAGAGGAGATGGATTTCAACGATTTGCCCATTCCTTTTGCTTGCGTCGCCACCGACATGATTACTGGCGACGAGGTAGTGCTACGCAGTGGCAGTGTGCCTACCGCCATGCGCGCCAGCATGGCCATTCCTGGCGTGTTTTCTCCCGTCACGATTGACAACAAGGTGCTTGTTGACGGTGGTTTGGTGAATAATTTCCCCGCCGATGTGCTTAAAGAGATGGGGGCCGACATTATCATCGGTGTCGAAGTCACGTCAGCCAAGGATATCACCATCAACGACCTGCAGTCATTGCCTCAGGTGTTTGCCCAATTGGTCACCAACAGCACCAGTTCCAAACGAAAAGAAAACCGCGAGATTTGCCAAATCCATATCGTCCCCGACATTAGCGGCTACGGCATGCTCAGTTTCACCCCCGAGGCCATCGAAACGTTGGTGGGCAGAGGCTACAAGAAGGCAGGAGAATATCATGACCAATTCAAAGCCATAAAGGACGCCATTGACGCCTCTGCCGGACATCCTGTCAACAAGACACTTCGGGCTCCCCGTGCCAAGAACTTGGACACAGAATCTGTACTGATCCATTCCATCACCATCAACAATGTAAGCGACCACGAAACCCGCTGGCTCGTCCGGAAAGGCCGCCTGAAGGTTGGCAAGCATTATACGGAAAGTGAGATAGAACGTGCCATGAAAGTGTATCGTGGCACAGGCTGCTTCGATGAAATCACCTATCAAGTCAGGGAAAGCGATTCCTCTCATTTGGACCAACAGCTTTCGGATGCCTACAACTTGAACATCAACATGAAACCCGCCCAGCCCCACGTTGCGGGTCTTGGTGTGCGCTACGACACTGAAGACGGTGCAGCTTTGTTGTTCCATCTCGGCCTGAACGAGAAAAAGTTTGGCGGTGTCAAGTTCAACACCAACATCAAAATGAGCTATAGCCCGAAAGTCAACCTAGCCTTAACCTACGCTGCGCCTTCATTAGCCAATTTCAGTGTTGCCTACGACTACAGGAACCAACATTTCAGAATGTTGGCTGACGAAAACAAGGGGGTTAACTTGCATTACCTTCAGCATAAAGCAAGCGGCTACATCTCGCAGTTTCATCTGCTTAACTTGAGCGCCAAAGTCGGCCTGTCATACACCCATACCCAATTTGACCTTTCCTCGATTACAGGAGACAGCCCCTGGGATACCATCATGTTTGTTCCTAACACATTGATTACGCCTTTTGTCGACATGGGATACGACAACCTCGACGATGCCTATTTTGCCAAACACGGCATTAAAACCAATATAACCGGCCGCTACCATCTGGATAAACAATACGACTTCAAACAAAATTATCTTGACATTGCCTATAGCTTCCAATCCTATATCACCCCGGGCAATGGAAGATTCACGCTCATCCCTCAGGTGTATGGCCGCGTTACGACCGGATATCCCGATTATTACAACCTTTATGTGTTTTGTGGCAGCGATTACCCGGAACGTCATTTTGAGTCGCAAATGCCTTTTATCGGCTTGACTTCGATAGAGTATCTCGGCGACGAAGGCTGTGTGCTGCGGTGTGACTTACGCTATAACTTTTACAAGAATCATTATCTGACGGCGATGTACAATCATGCAGCAAATCTGGATGCGTGGTTCTATTCGGGTGATTTCGTTGATGTGTTTTATCGTCATCTACAAGGCGCAGGCTTAAAGTATTCCTACAACAGCCCCGTTGGTCCCATCTCGCTTACGGCACATTGGGCAAACGTATACGACGAAAACCTCTTTGGTGCTTATTTCTCATTCGGATACAATTTCTGACGCTCCGTTTTTCAACATAAACTGCCGGATTTGATCAGCATGTCGACCACGGATGATGACATGGTGGTTGCCTATGGAATGTTGGAGCAGGTAAGGCTTCAGATTGACGTTGAACGTAATCTGCGTGCGACAGAAATGGTTGCTATAAGGCGTTTCCACAGCTTTTGCCTCGGTAACGAAATAACGGTCGAGTTGCGGGCCGCCCCATTTGAATAAGGTGTAATCTGTTAGCGGTAGCAGACCTTGGATAGCCACGCCTATGGACGACTCGAAATGCGAGCGGACGATAGTTTCGTCGCACATCGTCAGCGGGATGGTACAATGCGCCAGCATGGAAGAATCATCGGTAAGCTGCGATGGGTTGGCCATGAAAGCTGCTTCGCCGCAAAGCCGCTTAGCCAAAAACATGCTCATTAGGGTCTGCATGTCGCCCTCACAGCCTGCCACGATGCCTTCATCGTTGAGCAAGGCCAAAGCCAGACAGCTCGTCGTGCCACAAGCCTTCACGATGTCGAAACAACGGATGGTCATAGCATCCAAATACTCTTCTTGGCAAATCTTTTTAATGGCAAGATAGGCTTTGGCTGCCTCCACCATGTCGGCATCCGAAGGCTCTACGATGCCTTTGGCTCGTTTCACCATGGCTTGCGCTACCTTCACAGCTTCGATTTGCGGCGTGGTTTTGATGTCATCGACGAGGCGTTGCAGGTCCATATCGATGACCTCAATGCCGTAACGTTGATGAAGGACATCACGGTCCACCCCGCTGGCAATGAGCCAATCCGAGGGTTGACCAAACAATCCTATTCTACCCTGTAGAGACGTTTCCTGAAACGTCTTTACCACAGCCGAAATGATTTCCTCATTCGTCCCATGCACAATCCGTCCTTCTGCACCATGATTGCCCAGATAGGTCAAAATCTCTAAGGCGGCGGCCAAAGAATTGTTGCGACCATCGGCAATCAATGTCACCGTTTGTAGAGACGCAAAACCTTGCGTCTCTACCGACCAAATGCGTTTGAACAGGTTTTCCACGCCGCCAGTGGCAATCATGAAACAATCGGGTAACGTTTGTAGAGACGCGCCATGGCACGTCTCTACCATTTCGTCACCGATGATATCTATTTCGGCCTGGCATTCATTTTCCAGCCTTAGAATCAGGTCAGCATATTCGTTTCTGACAAAATCATCCGTCTGAAACGAGGAACGAAGAATAAGAATTTTCATAAATCAATGTTTTATTACAAACCGCAAAGCTTTTTCACCAGTCTTGACGACATAAATGCCATTCTCGTAACCCGTTGTGTTGATGTTGATTTCGTTGCCGTTAGCCTCAAATTCTTCCACCATTTGGCCAATGGCGTTATAGACGTGCACCGTGCCGAGGTCTTCTCCCTTCAAAGTCACGAAGTCGTTGGAAGGGTTGGGATAAAGGCTAATGGCTTGGTTTTCGGTTTCATCTATACCCTCTTTACATGCGTGTGGTTGGATGCCTTGCTGTTCCAAAGCAGTGACGATGGTCTGGGTATTGTTGACTGGCCACAGGTCTTGGATGACGATGTGGCGGTCAGGCATGATGAGGATGACTGTAGGGAAGCCACCGATATTGTAAGTGTTGCAAATTTCTGCTCCACCAGCTGCACCGCTGATAGTAGGATATTCTATGCCATAGGTCTGGCACCAAGTTTGGCAGGCTGTATTGCTGTCGCGGTCAGAAATTTCAATATAAAACACGTCATGCTGGTTGCAGCCCATGATGGTGTAAGATTCAGTAATCTTCGGAGCGGCTTGCTGGCAGATATTGCATGAAGTGAAAAAGAAGTCGATAAGCACGGCCTGCCCACCATCAAGGATATCGAAAAGATGAACCTGGGTACCGTGACAGTCAGTCGCTGTAAAATCAACAGCTTGTGTTAGCGGACATTGCGCTTTCAAGCCAAAACCAAAAGCCAAAGCAACAAGAAGCGCAAATACTTTTTTCATAGACGTTTGTATTAATTAAGGTTTGAAAGGCAAAAATAATGAATTTTTTAGTTTGCAGTTGCCAGTTTGCAGTTAAAAAAACAGGCAACTCCTAACTGCCAACTAGTAACTGCTAACTGCCAACTAATTATCGCGATAGTCTTTTTTCTTCTCGTACTTCAGATCCTTCAAGGCTTGTGACTTCACATTGATGGTGAAATTCCAGCTCTTGTAACTGCCTATAGGAATCCAGTTGATTCGCATCTCCCAACAGTGTAGGTCGCGGTAGACGCTGATATTGGTGTAGGTGATTTTGTTTGACACAAAATCCCAACCCGTCGAAAAGTTGACTTTCCATTTGGGCGTGATGTTGACATTGCCGTTGAGGCCAATAGTATGCACAAAGCTATTGGTGGCAATGCCCATAAAGGCTGCGTAGGCAATTGATGTAGTGTAAGTTAGGTTGTAGCTGACCGAGAGCGACCATGGCGTGGTCCAGTCGATGTAGGCATTGGGATTACCGAGAATTTCGTTCAGCTCGTCGGGGTCGAAATTGTTTGATTTTCGTGCGTTTTCGTTGATTTCGTCTCGCAACGCTTGGCTACCTTTCTGGCCTTTTAACTTCTTGAGGTCGTCCTGACTGAAGGAATAGCTCATGCTGAATCGCCACGACGAACCTGTCTTGCGGAACAGACGGCCGTTGTCCAAAATCTCGAAGCGGTTGATGCGACGACCCATAGAGTCGGCGGCATAAGGATCCCAAGAGCTGCTGTAGTTGATGCCCAGTTTCTTGAACAAGGTGGTGCGCCCGCTGACTGAGATGGGCGAGAAATTGACTGAATCCTTAGTCACATCGTAATTGCCTGAGATGCTGAACGATTCAAGAATAGGAATTTTCTTCACGCCCGTGATGGTGTCGCTACTTGATGGCACCTTGATTTCCAAGTTATTGGCAAAGCTGTAGGTCAGCAGTCCCTGCTGGTTTTGCGAAGGCGTGCCATATAAAGCGTTGCCGAATTTGTTATACACTTGTTCTTTGCCGTCACCGTCAATGTAGGAGCCGTAGATGCCCCATTTCGGGTCGCCAAAGTTGGGTCGATAGGTAAAGCCTATAGTAGGCGTAAAGACATGTCGGATGGCGCGAATGGGGCCATTGGCAAAATTGAGCATACCGTAAATCTTGGTAGTTAAGTTGGAACTTGCGCTGAAGTCCACCAGATTACGGAAGCCGTGAATGGTGTCGGTCTGCAAATGACCCGTTGTGTCGCTGTCGATAATCCATTGTTTCTCAATGCGCTTGAAATACATGTAGTCGTTCAGCGTCAGAGAGTTGGTCCATGAGAAATGTTTAAACAGCTTGATGGTGGTGCTGATGGGCATTTTGTGCGACAAACCCGATTGCACATGGTCGCGGAAAAAGGTCCTGGCCCAGCCGCTGAAGTCGTCGTAAATGCCGTAGAAGAGCACCGTATCCACATCGTTGATGTATGCCTTACCGTTCATCGTGTAGCCCATGCTCATGCTTTGGTACCAGCGTTTTTTGCCCGCTTTGCCCACGTTTTTCAAAGGATAGAACGTGTTGACAGAGAGCGTCACTTCGGGCAACGAAGCCGTCACCTGCCGCGTCAACGTGTTCTGGCTATGGCTGCCGTTGAGGGTAAGGTAGACCTTGCCCGCAAAGTTGGTCTGATAGGCGATACTCGACTTGAAAGTGTTGCTCAACTGCTCGTTGACCGTCGTGGCGTTGTATTTATTGAAATTGGAGCTCACGATGTTTACATTGGCCGAGAAATTGCGTTTCGGATGCGCTTTAGGGTCTTGCTTGTGGTTCCACTGGATCTTGAAGTCGTTGCTTTCCTGATAGTCGGCGGCGCCCTTGGTGCCTATCTTGTTGACGGCGAAACCCAAAGCCATCGAGCCGTTGAAGCGGTAACGTTTGTTGTAACGGAAGGTCGGCTTGATGCCCCAAGAGCCACGGGTATAGATGTCACCCAAGACTTGTAAGTCGTAATGGTCGTTGATGGCCCAATAATAACCGCCGTTTTCCAAATAAAAGCCGCGGTTGGCCGACTCGCCGTAAGTAGGCATGATGATTCCGGATTTCTTGCCTTTCGTGTTGGGAATCATGGCGAAAGGCAAGGCAAGCGGTAGCGGGATGTCGGCAATGGTCATGTATATCGGACCCGTAACGATTTTGTCGTCAGGAATGACCTTGGCCTTGGTGAACTTGAACTGGTAGTGAGGATGATCCTTGAGGTCGCAAGTGGTGAAACCGCCTGTACGGATGTTGATGGTGTTGTCGTCCATGCGCTTGATGCGTTCACCATGCAGATATCCCCCATTCTCTTCGGTCCACACTTTGGTGATGATGCCTTTCTTCGTCTTGAAGTTGTAGAGCATTTCTTCTGCCTCAAAGGTGCTTTCCCCTTGCTTGAAAACGGGACGACCTTGTTTTTTGCCCAATGAATCGACGGTGCCAAAGGCTCGACAAGTGCTGGTCTCAAGGTCGAATTCCAGACAGTCTGCTGTCAACGTGATGTCATCGTATTTGGCTTCAGCCTTGCCGTAATAATAGATTTTCTTCTTGTTCATGTCGCGATACGACGAATCGACAGCCGAACAAATCACCTTTGTCTCAATAGCCGACTCGGAACGCTTAGGAGTGATGCGTTGACGTTTTACTTGTTTCAAGGTGTCGGTCTGCAAAGTGTCTACCTGTAGGCTTTCGGCAGGAATGATTAACGTATCAGACAGAACAATACTATCGATGGGAATCGCCAAAGAATCGGGGGTAGGAAACGCCAGAGTATCGAGTTGAATGGAATCCAACACCAACGTAATCGTATCCACAATGCGCTTGGGCACCACTGCCACGCTGTCCACCTTGTTTGGCTCAAAATCGTAATTATCTTTCTCAGTATGAGATAGTTGCTTACAACCATAAAACAACACGACCAAAGCGGCAAGCAAAGAAATGGCCGCCCTGTAAAAATAATTCTTATATGCCGTGCGTTCTGACAAAGTGAAAACGATTACTTTTGTGCGATTGAAATCCGCTGCAAAGATAGTTTTTCTTCGCGCAATAATAAACGACTCAGTATGATAGAACGAAAGATTTTCCGATTTGGTGCCTTTTTCCTCGTTTTTGTGCTGCCTTTGTGCGCCTTGGCACAAAAGGGTGAGAAGATACAGACCATCGTTATCGACCCAGGTCACGGTGGCAAAGACACCGGGGCTTTAGGTAAGGTCAGCAAGGAGAAAACCCTTAATCTGGCCGTTGCGCTCAAGTTCGGCAACTACATCAAAGAGAACATGCCCGACGTGAAGGTGGTCTATACAAGAGAAAAAGACAAGTTCGTGGAACTGAGCGAGCGTGCTGCCATCGCCAATCGCAACGATGCCGACGTCTTCATCTCCATCCATTGCAACTCGACCGGAACCCCCAATTCTGCTTACGGTGCTGAGACTTTCGTCATGGGTGAGTCGAAAAACGAAAAGAACCTTGCCGTGGCAAAGAAAGAAAACGCTGCTATCTTGCTCGAAGACAACACCGATGCTTACGACAACTTCGACCCCAACAGCACCGAAGCCTATATACTCTTCTCTCTCTCTCAAAGCCTTTACCAAAGCCAGAGCCTTGATTTGGCCGACAAGGTGCAAAAACAGTTCACCAAAAAGGCGGGACGCCACGATCGTGGTGTACAACAGGCTGGTTTTCTGGTGCTATGGAAGACTTCCATGCCCAGCATTCTGGTGGAGTTGGGCTTCATCAACAACGCCAAGGAAGAGCAGTTCCTAAACTCCGAAAAAGGCCAAACCCAGTTGGCACTGGCGCTTTATCGCGCTTTTGAGGAATACAAGCGTGAGTTTGAGGCTGAGAACAGCACGGCCGTCCAACCCGTCACCAACGAAAAAACCGAAAAAAGCGACGTAGGCGACACGTATTTCTCAGTACAGTTTGCCAGCCGTGATAAGAAGGTGAGCTCCACCGACAAGACCTTCAGCGGCGTGAAAGAAGTCGAAGTGTATGAATATGGTGGCGCTTTCCGCTATATTTCAGGCCGATTCACGAGCAAAGATGCCGCCACCAAGCGACAGGCCGAAGTGCGCGCCTTGGGTTACAAGGATGCCTTCGTCATTGCCTTCATCAACGGTGAGCGCGGCACGGTGAAGCAGGCTGAGGAGGCGCTGAAGAAATAGTTTTTGCTCATCGAAGGCATTCTCTGTGGCTTATTTTATTACCGTGATGCGTTCCGTTTGCGAGACTCCCATAGCATTGGTAATCCGCAGCAGGTAAACGCCTTGCGGCAGGTCTGAAACGGGGATTTCATTCGTGTTTCGCACAGTCTTCACCTTCTGCCCAAGGGCATTATAAACTTGTACCTCAGTAACTTCACTACCATCTATTGTAACCTTCTCCCAGGCAGGATTGGGATAAACAGTCAACAAGCTTTCCGGCTTTTCGGTCAAGCCCTCGCAATTCGAATAATAGAATGTGGTGGTATAGGCATCGTCATTTGCACGCAACTCCCAATCCAGCAACTTGTTATGGATGGGCAACTCGTCGTCCCAAACCATCCAGATACCCGCGGTGGTTTCCACTGGCACCGAAAGGTCGTAATTGTAGGTCATCGTGTTTTCCTGTTCCCAGTCCCTTAAATCATCATTGTAATAACTCGCTGAAGAATAGCAATTCCCGTTGGCATCATAAAAGTATTCCGTCATATAGGTATAAACCCAGTCGTCAAGCTCATAGATGGTTGAAGTGGTTTCTGTATGTCGGTTGCCTGCTTCATCATATTCGTATTCAACCTTCCAACTCTCTGTCCAGTCACCTTCCCAATTGCTCTGTAACTGTTCTCGGCAGAGACCTTCGGCGTTGTAGTAGTAATCGTTTCTTGTGAGAGGGTTCCAACTGTTTTCGCCATGGTAATAATAGATGTCGTTCTGAAGTTTTCCATCCTCGTATTCCCATGTCATCTTGTTTTCCGCCACCCAATCCTCTTCAACAGCATAACCTATCGATAGCACCATGTGACCGTCTGCATCGTATTCGTAAGTGTATTTGCCGATGGCAACCCACTCATCACCATCAAGTTCGTATTCATACTCATCTGAAATCCATTCGCCATTCCCGTATAAGAATTCGGATTTACTGGCATGGCCTTCGGTGCTATCCATGATCATCGTGATACGGTCTTGCTCATCATAAGCATACTTCTCGGTATAGTCGTGCATCCAATTGCCATCAAACCAGTAATAGTCGATTTTCACGCAGTTGAAGCGCTCGTCATATTCGAAAACACTTTTTTGAAAGTCACCATAAACGCTATCCAGTTGCTCGCTGAAGGTGTTGGCATAACGATTCCATCTTTCCACCTGCTTGATTTTGTTTTGCATCTGTTTGAGCAAATCTTGTCCATCCCTGGTTTGTTGTGCAAAGGCCGAAACCATGCAGCATATGGAAACTACAAATAATACCACTTTTCTCATTGTTGTTATCATTGTTTATTGTTATCAGTTTATTTAAACATCTCATCCTTCAGAATAAGGGTGTAAGTCCTGTCTTTTTCCGTCTCGCCTTCGGGGGTGCAGCTCCACGCTTCGCGGGTGAAGAAATAGCGTTGTGCATCCGTCGCGTTCTCATCATGGCGGTAGGTGATGGTGGAGGCACCATCTGAACGGCGGGTCAGTTTCACGCTGTCGTAGTCATTGCACAAACTGGCGAAAGCCTGCTCCACTGAAATGGCGACTGAAGGACCGCCCATACTGCCCGCAAGACTTACTGTTACATGATCCATGGTTTGCTCCCATTCCTGATCTGGCCGATTGGTGTATGGTGTTGTCATATTGACCACCCCAGTACCTTGCCACCCTATAAAATCAATGGTGTCATTGGTGGGGTTTTCGACGTTAAAATAGACATCTACAAAATACTCGCACGAAGTCAAGCAAGGAAGGGCGAAAGCCATTGCCGCCAAAAACACCAGCAGCGTTCCGAATCTGATTTTTTTGTTGTTCATAATACTTTAATTTTAGTTATTGATAATTTGATTTGAATTTCATGCCGCAAAAGTATAGCAAATTTTCGCTGTTTTTTCAAGTTCAAAGGCCATTACAAACATTTGCAAAACCACTTCGTTGTTTTACAACATGTTGTGATTCTAGATTACAACATTTCACTTATCGCTCTCCCACTTGCTCATCCCTCCATGCAGCACCCTCCATCGCTCCATCCGCTCATAATACTCCTTGAGCGAGTCCTCCTTCCCCCCGTCATTGCGAGGAACGAAGCAATCCAGAGTGGTGGCTTTTTCCTGGTCTTTTGGACTCTGACATCCCGCCAGAAGCATCACAGCAACCAAAATAAAAATCCTTATCGCTCTCATTGTTCTATTAGTCTTATCAGTCCTATAAGCCTCACTTCGTCGTAAACACACATAACGAAACTGACCAACTCTCAACTAAAAACTCTAAACTCCCCACAACCCTCAACTCCCTTATCCCGCTCCCCCTTGTCGCCCATAAGGAAGCCCAGGCTATCGATGGCTTTGGTAAGGCTTGGGATTGCTATGTTACTCCACTATTTTCTCCCAAACAACATTGTGCTCCTGTACAGCTTCCCATTTAGTCACAGAGAAGTTGTGGTAATACTGGTGACCGTCTTTTAGACTTTGGAAGTTCAATCTGTAAGTATAGTCTTTGTCAGGCTTGAATTCAACCTCGTAATGACCAAGCTCATCGGTGTATATGGTTTCACCTAGAGGAAAGCTAGGACCCATGAAGGTGTTTGAATACAACGAAACATGAACATCTTCAAAGGGCTGTCCGTCATCGTAAGTCACGTAACCACTGACGGTAATTTTTTCAGGTAACACCTTCTCCTTATTGCACGAGTTGAAGGTCAGCATGCTTGCCGCTATCAGCAGCATCAGCATTAGTCTAATTGTCTTTTTCATTGCTATTTGTTTTAATTGGTTTTTCATAGGTTTATTATTACTTTTTATCTGTTCTTCAACGCTCAATTACACCATCGTTAGCACGTTAGCACGTATAACGATAGAACGAAAAAAACAACTACCTAACCATCACCTTCTCCAAGAAGTCCCTTCCCTCAACATCCTTAATCCTCACCAAATAAACCCCTTCCGCCAAACCAGCCACATTAATTTCATTTGAGTTTCGCACCGTCTTCACCACCTGCCCAAGGGCATTGTAAACCTGAACTTCGGCTACTTCAATGCCGTCTATCGTCACCTTTTCTTTGGCAGGATTGGGATAGACCAAAGCCTTTATCGCTTCTTGCGGCACTTCTTTTACGCCACAAGGAATCGGATTGAAATCCTCGCGGGACAATTTGATAATCTTTCCATGATAATGGTTTTCACCGAAAGCGTGATATTCCATAACAGAAATTATGCAGCCCCCGTCTGGTGTAGAAAGAATACTGCCAGGAGCATAGTAATCGCATGCCTCTGTGGTGATTTCTTTAAGTCCAAGCACTTCCATTTCAGTATCGACCAAGCAAATACGAGTTATACTAGGACCTGCCAAATTCCATTTGCAATCAATTGCACCATAAATTGTCGTATCATTATAATACGCCATACATCTGTTTTGGGTTAGTAACATTGTGTCTCTATTGCAATAAAACCTTTCAATTGATTCCATCGTGCCGTCAAGACCAAGTTTTGCCAATCCTATACTTTCAAAGTAGGGATCATCAAAACTCGCCACCCTTCCCATTACCAATAGTTGGTCATTGGGGAGCCAGTGGTCGGAATAAGCATCGGAGAACTGTCTGCGATTAGCATATAACTGATTTCCACCCAAATAGTTGAAGTCGCTATCAAACCGCAATATAGATCTTGAACCATTTATTCCAGCGCCAAGCAACACGAAACCACCATGCGGATTCAACAGCAATTGATCCAATTCGTATTCATAAGCAAGAATTCCTGGTTGTGTTTCAGGCGTATAAAATCGGCTGGCAATGGTATCGGCTTGGTTGTCGAAGCGGCAAAAGTAGTGTCTGCCCCATACACCATTACCAGTTTCATAATTGCAACTTCCAGCCAGCACAACTGTTCCGTCATAGTCAAGCACAAGATGTCCACCCACCATGGAGTGGGCATCTTCCGGTTTATCATAGCGTTTGAATGAAAGAACATTGAAATCCGAATCAAGAACGATGGCGTAAATGGCACTTTTCTCTACATCACCTACCATAAAGAAATTGCCATCTTCCATTTGCACCATGGAAGGCTTATTCAGATTATGGAATTGTTCGTCACCCAAAACATAAGACTGATGGTTGCCCTCCTCATCCACACGGATAAAGTAGGGATAGCAATCGGTCTTGTCGTATCCTGATTTGCCGAAGAAAATAGCATTCTGTTCTCTATCCGTGATTCCTTGACTCAACCAAGTGTAAGTAGAGGCATCACCAAAGTCAATTTCCCATTGTTGGGCATAACCCACCGCCGCCATCACCATTAGGCAGCAAATCATCATAAATCGTTTTGTCGTTTTCATAACTATTAGGTTTAGAAATTTTCGGCAAAACTACACCAACACCCCCACACCTGTCAAGAAAAACAATGTATGGATTTGTATGGATTTTTAACTATCGTACCGATAATCAGATAGATGCAGAGTCGTTGGCAAAGCTCACGAGAGCAACCGAAAGAGGCTCTTCCGTGCCGAAAATAGTTTTGATCTTTCGGCTGCGCTCGCTCACGGTAGCGTAGGCGCGCTGCATCAAGGCGGAGATGTCGGCATCCGAAAGGCCGAGCAGATACAGGCAGCAATAGTCCAGGTCGCCCTTGGTGAGGTTGGGATAGGCCTTGGCCAAACGGACGGTGAACTGCCCGAAGTGGCGGTCAGCAGCCTCCCGCAACGCCATCACCTGCTCCTTGCCCAAGGCATAGTCTTGGTACAATTTGCAATCCATCTGCGCCTTGAATTGTCCTTCATTCACCCGCTCCATAATGAGGCGACAGATAGGCTCATCGTTGAACGATTCGGCTTGCGTCTCCTGTTTCGGCGTACCGTTGCCCGCCCGTTGCCGCATCTGGTCCTTTAGCTCGCGCAGTTCCTGGTTGCTCCGTTTCAGCCTCCCCGACATCGAAGCTTTCTCCAATCGGTGCGCCTCTCGTTCGGCCTCCATCTGTTGGTCTGCCTCGTCGCGCTGCTGCTTCATCTTGCGCCTGATCAGCAGCCAAGCTAACAGCGCCGCCACCGCAACGAGAACGCTCACCACAACGATCATCCTGTTCCTCCGCAGCCGCGCCGCCTGCTGCCTTTCGGCTTCGGCTCGCTCTTGCTCCCATTGCAAATGCTGCTGGAACAATTCGTTGAGTTGTGAGACTTGTGCGTTGCTTTCCGCTTGGGAAACTGCATTTTCCACTTGATATACAGCATATTGGGTAGCCATTAGTGTATCACCTCGGCTTTGGTAAATGTCGCGTAAAAATCTGGCGGCAGATCTTTTCATTGCAGCATCACCTTTGTTTTCAAATACTTGAGTAAAGTAGACCAATGCAGAATCATATTGATTGGTTAAATAATAAATGTTTGCAATGGTATTATATCGCGTCAACTTTTCGTCTTCAGTAGGTGATTGAACCGCCATACGTTTCAAATCATTTACAGGTTCTTCGCCGCCTCTGTTTTCATCAAAATAAACAACGGCTGATAACGAAATCAAATCCCTGTAAATCATATTGTTTGTATCGTACAACAGCCTCAAGGACTCGTCAAGACAATACTTGGCACTATCCAATTGGTTTATTTTGTAGTATTGTTTTGTAAGGAGACTCCACGTTTTGGCCGTGCCATTAGGAGAGGTTGGCTCTATACTATTGAAAATGAGGGCTTTCTTGTAACAAATAATGGCGGGTTCCTGCATATATTGTTTCGAAAACAAATCACCTAGCCGCCCGTATGTCAACGCCATAAATCGAGGCAGGTGGTTGGGCTGTAGAGACATGCCATGGCGCGTCTCAATCCCCGGGAAATGCGTCTCCACCATCTCCAGCGCCTTCAGATACTCCCCGCAAGCCGCCACCACGCTATCCCGTTCATAATATCCCACACCATTCATATAATGGGCGCGAGCGGATAGGAAAACAATGTTGTCGTTTTGGTTGGGAGATTGCGGATCAAGTCCGCAATGACGCCTAGAAGCGTGAGGAATGTCGTTCAGGGTGAAGGTTAGGCTGTCGAAATATGCCACCGCTTTCAGCAGTTCCTTTCTGTTGCTTTGCCCATAGTCATTCTTAAACAGCAACTCCGCAATCAGCACCTGGCAATAATGCCCCTCAAACTCACCAAGGCTATCCGCCTCCGTGCTCTCCGCAAACTCCATCATCACCGCCAAGGCGCTGTCGGGATGGTGCCACATGAGGGTGTCGATTTGCGATAATTTATGGGTTTGAGGTCCCTGAGCCTGCGGTCCCTGAGGCCAATCGAAGGGTCGAAGGGCCGACATTGGGGCCTCAGCATGTTTGGAGCAAGCCACCAGCATGGCAAGTCCAACCATTAAGCTCACTATGTGCAAACACCTTTTCACGCGGAAAAACTACTCAAACTTTCCCCAATCAATTTCCCTGACTTTCTGCGAGATGAACTCTTTGATGTCGTTCCAATCTGCCTTAATGAACATGGGAGGGCATTCCTTGTTTTCCGCATCTTCAAAATAAGTCAAAGCCATCCGTGTCCTGAGCATGGAATAGTTGGGAAACTTTTGAGCATAAAAACTAAGTATTTCCTCAAGAGTGAAGTGCTGCAAAAGGAAATACATGTCAATGAAATCCTTTCGCGAACCTCGGTTTTGTATGGCAAAGGTTTTCATGGCAGCAATGTCCTTTGGCGAAGCCAATCTCAAACCGTCCTCAATAACCGCTTCATCAAGCCAAGGATAACGTGAATAATTGACAAAATCCACCTTGATTCCGTCAACAATGAATGATTTGATGTATTTGGAGGTCATTTGGCCTTGTATATGCCCGAAGCTTTCCAAAATGTCCTGCAATGCCGCGTCATTGTCGGGAATCACACCAAAAACGTCCAAATCCACCGATGAGCGATGTCCGTATTGCAAAGCCAAAACTGTCCCACCAACGAGACGGCAATCCTTCAGATAAGGCTCTGCCATCAAGTGTTTCAGGAGTTCCAAAGTGTGGGGCTCGATTGTGCGATACGATAGCATCTGAAGTCCTCCTTTTTAACACCTGAAATAAAACTTAAGAAAGAACGGGCGACTGGATTTAGCGTTCTGAAATTCAAGGCATAAGATACAATTGTATCAACACCAAAATGCTTTTCGATGATGTTCCAATCGCGCATCTGCCCGTACTCCAGCACCCTCTGGATAAGCCACGCAGCATTCTTGTCGATGTCGAACTGGGTCGTATCGAAGTCCCAAAACAAATATGGGCTGAGGCCGTATAGCTTATCCTTGTCTTCCATGATTATTCGACTACCACGAGGTAATAGTTCTTCTTGCCCTTCTGGACGAGGATATATTTGCCATCGACCAAGTCATCGGTAGTGACGACCTTGTCCAAAGTGACTTTTTCCTTGTTGACGCTCACGCCGTTGGCTTGAGTCATCTTGCGGGCTTCACCCTTGGAGGGGAAGATCTGCGTGTTGACGGCCATGAAGTCGACAATCGGGATGCCGGCTTCGAGGTCAGCGCGGCTAATGTGCTCCTGCGGCACGCCGTCGAAGATGTCGAGGAAAGTCGCCTCGTCCAACTTTTCCAAGCCTTCCTTGGTCGACTTGCCAAAGAGGATGTTGGAAGCTTCGATAGCGGCATCCAAGGCTTCCTGCGAGTGCACCAACACGGTGACTTCTTGGGCCAGACGCTTTTGCAGCACACGCATGCCCGGATCTTTCTTATGCTCTTCGACAAGAGCGTCGATGGTCTCTTTATCCAGCGAGGTGAAAATCTTGATGTATTTCTCTGCGTCCTCGTCGCTGACATTGAGCCAGAACTGGTAGAACTTATAAGGCGTGGTGCGCTTCGGGTCAAGCCAGATGTTGCCGCTTTCGGTCTTGCCGAACTTCTTGCCATCAGCCTTGGTGATGAGCGGACAAGTCAGGGCAAAGGCTTCGTTTTCAAAGCCTAACGTACGACGTATCAGTTCCGTACCCGTGGTGATGTTGCCCCACTGGTCGTTGCCGCCCAGCTGCAGTTTGCAGTTCTTGTGCTGGTAGAGGTAGAGGAAGTCGTAGCCCTGCAACAACTGATAGGTGAACTCCGTAAATGACAGTCCGTCGCGGGCGGTACCGTTCAGGCGTTGCTGCACGCTCTCCTTTGCCATCATATAGTTGACAGTGATGTGCTTACCCACCTCACGTGCGAAATCGAGGAAGGTGAAGTCCTTCATCCAGTCATAGTTGTTTACCATCTCAG
>JAGBQJ010000051.1 GCA_017632935.1 Bacteroidales bacterium
AAGCAGATGCAGGTTTTTCAGGCCAAGACGTTCGGCCAAGACGCGGCTTACGCCCAAGTAGCTGTTATCCAGATTAGTATGCATGGAAATCATGGCGATGTCATGCTTGACAGCCTTCATTATGGCGCGTTCGATGTAGGTCTCAGGCGTCAGATGCTTCAAGCCACGGAAAATCAACGGGTGGTGACTGATGATGAGGTCACATTTTTCGGCGACAGCTTCATCCACGACTTCTTCGGTTATATCCAAGCAAATCAATGCTTTGCGGGCTTCTGCGTTAAGGTCACCCACCTGCAAGCCAGCATTGTCGTAACTCTCTTGCCATTGCAGCGGCGCCACCTCAGTGATGCAGTTCAAAATGTCTTTTACAGTCATAATTTCAAAATTGAGGCTCAAAATTAGGAAAAAATGTCTAATTTTGACCCCTATAATGAGAATTTTGCTGCTGCCCATATCGCTGTTGTATAATATTGTGCTGACAATCAGACACAAGCTTTATGATTGGCACATTTTTAGCGTCACCCGTTTTGAAAAGCCCGTGATTTGCGTGGGCAACCTCAACCTAGGTGGGACGGGGAAAACGCCGCACACGGAATACCTTATCAATTTATTGAAGGACTCTAACCGCGTTGCAACCTTGAGCCGAGGCTATGGCAGAAAAACGACTGGTTTCAAAGTGGCTGAAAACACAAGCACTTACGAGGATTTGGGCGACGAGCCGCTGCAATACTTCAAGAAGTTTCCTGAAATTCAAGTCGCGGTGGACGAAGATCGCGTGGATGGCGTACGCAAGTTGCTCTACAGCCCAAACAACGCTGAGGTCGTCCTACTCGATGATGCTTTCCAACATCGGCATATCAAGGCGGGATTAAATATCTTATTAACTGATTACCAGCATCTTTATTGCGATGACTTCCTCGTTCCCGCAGGCACTTTGCGCGATGTGAAGTCGGCCGCCAAACGAGCGCAGATCATCGTCGTGAGCAAGTCGCCGAAAACGCTGGATGAAAACGAAAAGCAGCAGATTATCAGCAAATTGAAGCCAACAAACGAGCAGAAAGTGTATTTCTCCTATATGGAATATGCGCCTTTGCAGCCTTTGAATGATGCGGCAAAACAAGTTTCCGATGAAAACATCGATTCCGTATTGGCTTTTTGCGGTATCGCGAATCCGAAACCGTTTGTCGAGGAGTTGAAAAAGCAATACAAAACCGTTGATTTTCTGCCCTTTGCCGACCATCACGCCTACACCAAAAACGACGTGAATGACATTCTCAAACGCTTTGAAAGCCTCAGCGGAGAAAAGAAAATCATCGTCACCACCGAAAAAGATGCCGTGCGATTGACAAATTCTCCCTATCTTTGTCAGTTTGAACGCGTGCCGCTATACGATTTGCCCATCGCGGTGCGTTTCCATGAAGAAGAAAAGTTTAACGAAGAAATATTGGACTATGTACGAAAGAATAAGAACTACTGTTGAGTTCCTCAACGAGAGGACGAAGCAATTCAAGCCCGAAGTCGGCGTTGTGTTAGGCTCAGGTTTGGGCGGTTTGGCCAACGGCATCACCGTGGAATATGCCATCCCCTACACGGAAATCCCAAGCTTCCCTGTCTCCACAGTGAAAGGCCACCAAGGACAGTTGCTGTTTGGCACCATCGCAGGGCGCAAGGTTATTGCCATGCAGGGCCGTTTCCATTTCTATGAGGGCTACCCGATGAGCGAGGTGGTCTTCCCCATCCGCGTAATGATGCAGTTGGGTATACAGTTCCTCATCCTCAGCAATGCAGCAGGAGGACTCAACCCGAGCTTCCACGTGGGCGACATCATGATCATCAACGACCAGATTCATGCCATGCCCAACCCGCTGATTGGGCCACATGACGACCGTTTCGGCGAGCGTTTCCCCGACATGAGCGAGCCCTACGACAAGCGCCTCATCAAGTTGGCTGACGAGATTGCGATGGAAAAAGGCATCTGGGTGCAACACGGCGTGTATTGTTCCACCACAGGTCCAACCTACGAAACGCCTGCTGAATGCCGTTACTTCCGCATCATCGGTGCCGACACCATCGGCATGTCGACCACGCCTGAGGTCATCGTGGCACGACAGGGCAAGTTGCCCGTCTTCGGTCTGTCCATTGTCTCCGACATGGGCAACATTTACGGTGTGGACCATATCAGCACCATCACTCATGAGGAGGTCATCAAGGCCGTGAACGCCGTTGAGCCCAAGCTCATCACCCTCATCACCGAGCTCATCCGCCGCAGCGCCGAAATCAAGTTCTGATGGCCGTCTATTTCGTCACCGATTTCCATTTGGGTATCCCTTCGCTTGAGGACAGCCACAAGCGCGAGCGCAAGCTGTTGCACTTCTTGGATAAAATCCATCCCGACTGCGAGGAACTCTACCTGATGGGCGACCTCTTCGACTTCTGGTTTGAGTACAAGACCGTGATTCCCAAAGGATTCATTAGGCTACAAGGCAAATTAGCCGAGTTCACCGACGCGGGCATTCCTGTGCATCTGTTCATCGGCAACCACGATTTGTGGAGTTTTGGCTACTTGCACGACGAGCTTGGCCTTGAACTACATCGTGAGCCGGTCGTCAAGACGATAAAAGGCAAAAAGTTTTTCCTCGTCCATGGCGACGGGAAAGGTCCTGGCGACAAAGGCTACAAATTCTTGAAGAAGGTTTTTGAGTGCAAGTTCAACCAATGGCTGTTCCGTTGGTTACACCCCGATTTGGGTATCGGTTTGGCCTTAAAATGGTCTCACAAGCACCGCTTGAAGAAACTCAAAAACGAAGTGGAGCGTGGCTATTACGATGACATCCCGAACACGCGCCTTTACCAATATGCCCAAGAGCAAGCCCAGCTCGACCCAACCATCGATTTCTTCGTCTTCGGCCACCAACACAAGCCCATGCAATACAAAACTGGCGACCATGCTTTGACCACCGTCGTTGGAAATTGGATTTACGATTTCACCTATGCGGTGTTTGATGGAGAGAGGGTGGAATTGAATTATTTTGAAAAACAAGACAACAACTAAAAACATATCCTATGCAAATCACAAAGAATTACATTGAAGCCAACAAAGACCGTTTCCTCGAAGAACTCTTTGGCTTGATCAGAATCCCTTCCATTAGTTCGGAATCGGCACACAAACCGGATATGATTCGCTGTGCGGAGTATTGGCGCGACGCCATCCTGGCTGCTGGCGCCGACAAGGCCGAGGTGATGCCTACCGAAGGCAACCCTATCGTCTACGGTGAGAAGATCATCGACCCGAAACTGCCCACTGTGCTCGTTTACGGCCACTACGACGTGATGCCCGTCGACCCCATCGACCTGTGGCACACCGACCCGTTTGAACCCGTCATCAAGGACGGCAAGATCTGGGCTCGCGGCGCCGACGATGACAAAGGACAGTCGTTCATGCATGCCAAGGCCTTTGAGACCATGGTGAAGACTAACACCCTTCCCTGCAACGTGAAGTTCATGCTCGAAGGCGAAGAGGAAATCGGCTCGGGCAGCCTCTCGAAGTGGATTGAGGACTACAAAGACCTCGTCAAGGCCGACATCATCCTCGTGTCCGACACCTCGATGATTGGCCCCGACGTGCCGAGCATCACCACGGGTTTGAGAGGCCTCGCCTATTGGGAGATTGAAGTCACCGGCCCCAACGCCGACCTTCACTCAGGCCTCTTTGGCGGCAGCGTGGCCAACCCGCTCAACACCCTCTGCGAGATGATTGCCAAGTGCATGGACGAGAACAACCACATCACCATCCCGCACTTCTACGACGACGTCATCGAATGTTCCGCCCGCGAGCGCGAGCTGCTCAACATGGCGCCCTACAACGAGGAAAACTACAAGAACAGCCTCGGCGTGAAAGCCCTGCGCGGCGAAGAAGGTTATACTAAGATCGAGCGTGTCGGCATCCGTCCCACCTTCGACCTCTGCGGTATGTGGGGTGGCTACACGGGTGAAGGCGCCAAGACCGTCTTGCCTTCGAAGGCTTACGCCAAGCTCTCGTGCCGCCTCGTGCCCGACCAAAACAATGAAAAGATTGCCGTGTTGGTGAAGGACTACCTCGAGAAGAACGCTCCCGAGTATGTCACCGTGAAGGTAACGCCACTGCATGGCGGTCAAGCCTACGGATGCCCTGTCGACCTGCCGGCTTACAAAGCTGCCGAAGCCGCTTACATGGAGACCTACGGCAAGCTGCCCATCCCGATGCGCTCGGGCGGTTCCATCCCGATTATCGCCAGATTCGAGGAAGTGCTGGGCATCAAGTCCATCCTGATGGGCTTCGGCCTCGGCGAAGACGCCATCCACAGCCCCAACGAGAACTACCGCCTCGACCACTTCTACAAGGGTATCGAGACGATTATCGCCTTCTATCAGCATTATGCCAAGGGCGGCGAGATTGCGTAATCAGCCAAGATGCTATGAAATGAAAAAAGGAAGAGTCTGTCGGCTCTTCCTTTTTTCGTGTCATCATTCCTTAATGATTTGCTTGTACTTCAGCTTGGTGACTGCGCCAAACTTGCCCAACTCCTTCTTGTTGATCTTCTTTTCGTTGCCCGACATCATGATGACCACTGGGCGGTCTTTGATCATGCGGTTGTAGAAACTCTGCACGTCCTCGAAGTTGGCATTGCGGATGATTTCCGTAACTTCGCCGCGCGCGTCGTGGTCGTAACCTTTCTTCATCCAATTCTGCACCGTGGCAGGCAGGTTGCGGAAATTGACATAATCACTTGAGCGCGACTTCAGCAAAGCTTCCTTCGAAGCATTAAACTTCTCCATACGCACCGGCATATTGACAATCAAGTCCTTAAAGGCATTCATACCGTCCAAGGTCTTGTCGGACTGCGTGCCAAGGAAACCGAAGAGATTACCCGGCTTGCGCTCCAGATAGTCATACCGATAGTTGGCGTATGCCGTGTAGCCCAAAGAGCGGAACTCCCTGATTTCCTGGAAGACAATGGAGTACATATCCGTCCCGAAATACTTGCTGAACAAACTGGACATAGCCTCATCCTGAGCATTCAGCTTCTCGCCCGGCACATAAAAATAGATGTTGCTCTGGCGGAACTTCTTGTTGGATGCGATAAACACCTGAGAGTCAGTATACTTCTTTTCAACACGAATCTTCTCTTGTCCCTTTATGGCATTCGCTTTCATCAAGCCGCTTTCTTTCAGCATTTCGACAACCGACTCCGGCTGGGTATTGCCGCTGAATAACACATAGCCGTCGTATTTCAAGGCCTCAGCGACTTCAGCCAGCAACATCTTACCGCTCTTCTTGCCCCATTGCTTCAAAGGAGTACGGCTCAAGAACGTGGACTGGTCACCATACAAGGCATACTCGCGCACAGCTTGCGCCCACGTGGAGGCATCCTCGCGCTGAGTGCTTAAATTAGTCTTCTCTCCCTCCACAATAGTTGCAATGTACTTCTCATTGTTGGAAGGATTCTGCAACTTGCGGCTGCACAATGCCATGATGGCATTGAGGTCTTTCTCGAAGCCCGTCATGTGTGCCGTGAACTGGTTTTCAGTGGCATAGAAATCGACAGAAGCGCCCAGCTTCTGCAACTCAAGAGCAAACTCCTCGGGCGACTGGGTGGTAGTGCCTTGCATTTGCAGATACTGCACAGCCCTATCCAAGTCGGGATCGCTGGAATAACCATAATTGAAGGAGACCTTCAAATCAAAGATGTCGTTACGCGGGTTAGTGGTGGAGAACAGCTTGAAACCGTCGTTAACCTCGGTAACCTTCACATCCTTACCAAACCTGACGACTTGAGGATTCACTTCAGGCACCTGTTGGGCTTCGATAGCCTTCGCGAAGTCCGACTTGGCCTCGGTGTTCTTGGCTTCGATGGGTTTCCATCCGGGCTTGTCGACCTTGTCTTTGTCGGGGAAGCCCATCTTGGAGCGCACATCCAGATAATCATTCCCGAAATACTTGTTGGCGACGGCCACAACCTCGTCTTTCGTGATGCTCTTCAAGCGCTCGGTCTCAGCCTTGTATTCCTCCAAACTCTGTCCAGTCATTTCCAGCTCAAGGAAAAGACTTGACAGGCTCTCCAAGTTCTCCGTCTCCTTCAGTCTGTCCGTCAGCATGCTCATGCGCATGGCTTCGAAGAGGTCATCACTGAACTCGCCTTTCTTCAGTTGGTCGAGACAACCGAAAATGAGTTTCTCAGCGCTCTCGTGCGATTGTCCCAACAGCTTGGGGACATAAATCATCACATTGCCGCCATAATCCTCCAAAGAAAGAGGCAACAACATGGCAGCCATAATATCCCCGTCTCTCATCAGCTTGTCCATCAAACCCGTCTCGCCATTGGCGAAAACCGAGCAGGCAAGCGACAAAGGAAGCATGTCAGGATCTGAATTCTTGACACCAGGGAATATCAACGCTCCCATCTTGATAGGTGTCATCCTGACCTCTTTCACCGTTGGGCCATTGAACTTCGGTAAGGTGTAGGTAGGCTCTTTAGGCAGCTCGCCACTACGCCATGTGCCAAACTTCTCAGCCACTACGGGTTCAGCAGCAGCGATGTCGAAGTCCCCGACAAGGATAAGGGTCATATTATTGGCCACATAGTAGGTGTTGTAAAACTCGCGCATCTTGCTGGTCTGCGGGTTCTTCAAATGTTCGGTATAGCCAATGACCGGGCGTCCGTAAGGATGATCGCCGAAGGTTTCATGGAACAGGTACTCCTGAAAAGCGGTGATTGGATTATCACCATACATGTTCTTTTCCTCGTACACCGTTTCCAGCTCCGACTGGAACAGGCGGAACACGGGGTTGCGGAAACGTTCCACATACACGTCCATCCACTTTGAGAGCTGGTTGGACGGGAAGATGTTGTAATACACCGTCATGTCGTAGGATGTACCTGCGTTCAGACTCTTTCCGCCCATTTGGGTAAGGATGACATCTACTTCGTTCGGAATAGCATAGTCGGCCGATTTCTGCGACAAGACATTGATTTTCTGTTGGATGGCTTGTCTTTCAACGACATCGGTGGTCTCATGCAACTTGTCATACATCAAGTCGATGCTGTCCAGAAACACCTTTTCAGCCTCCCAGTTGGTCGTGCCAATCTTGTCCGTTCCCTTGAACATGATATGCTCAAAGTAATGTGCCATACCAGTGGCTTCAACAGGGTCATTTTTACTGCCTGCATGGACATAAACGGCACCGTAAATCTCTGGTTGCGAATGGTCTTCACACATCACCACCTTCAATCCATTGTCCAGACGGAATGTCTTGGTCGTCAGGTTGCCAGTCTGGGCAAAAGCGCAAAAAGCGGTCAGCACAATCAAGACAAACAATACTAATTTTTTCATATACTTCTGATTTTGTGAATATTATGTTTCAAAAAAAGGGGAGAAACCGGAATTTCTCCCCTTCAATCAATGCTTTCTTTGATTAATCCACCACATGCTGATAATACGTCCCTTCTTGGAAGTTCTTCAGGCCGTCTTTCAGGAAGTTCACGAAAGCGTCCTTGTCGAGATCATAGGCACGAGGCTTCATCAGCAAATTGCCGTTGTGGTCCATCAGGCAGTAGTACGGCTGCGCGTTGGTGCCGAACTTGGAGATTTGGAAATCGGCATATTTACGGCCGATGGTCTTCTTTTCCTTGCCATCGTAGGTAGAGGTGTACCATTCATTCTCCGGCAACGAAGTCTTGTCATCGACATACAAAGCGCAGATGACGAAGTCGTTGCGCAGCATGTCCTTCACACGCGGGTCGCTCCACACATTAGCTTCCATCTCACGACAGTTGACGCAGCCGTGACCCGTGAAGTCGATGAAGATGGGCTTGTTGGTGGCTATTGCTGCGGCCAAAGCTTGGTCATAATCGAAATAGCCCTTCAGGTTATGGGCCAAATGGAAGAGGTCAGCATATTTCACTTCCTCATCGAAGGTAGCCACAGCTTGGGCCTCGCCTTGCGGTGCCACTGCCATATTAGCGAACTTGGCATCCACATAGTCAATGACCTTATCACTATTCTCTTCAATGATACGATTGAGGTCGAAGTCGAGGGTCTGCTTGGGCGGCAGATAGCCCGAGAGGGCCTTCAAAGGAGCGCCCCACATGCCGGGGATCATATAGATGACGAAAGTAAAGTCAATAATAATCAAAACCAAGCGGAACACGCCCAATTCCTTGACTTCCTTCTCGCCCTTGAAGCGCAGTTTGCCAAGGAGGTAAAGACCCAGCAAAGTGAAGCATACGATCCAAATGCCGAGGTAGACCTCGCGGTCGAGCAGGTGCCAGTGATAGGTCTGGTCGGCCACGCTGAGGAACTTGAAGCCGAGGGCAACTTCTATGAAGCCCAGTACCACTTTCACCGAGTTAAGCCAGCCGCCGCTCTTGGGCAGACGCTGCAAAAGATTCGGGAAGAAGGCGAAGAGGGCAAACGGCAAAGCGAAGGCCACGGCAAAGGCGAACATCGTCACGATGGGCGCCCAGAACTCGCCTGAAGTCGACTTGATGAGCACCGTGCCCACGATGGGACCCGTGCAGGCAAACGACACCAGGACGAGCGTCAAGGCCATGAAGAAGATACCACCGAGGTTCTTGGTGCTTTGTTTGCTGTCGCTCTTGTTCACCATATTGCTGCCCAAGGTGATTTCGAAGGCGCCGAAGAACGAGGCCGCGAAGATCATGAACACCAAGAAGAAGATGATGTTGGGCAGCCAGTGCGTAGCCAGCCAGTTGAAGATGTCGGCCGTGACGCTGTTGCCACCCACGAGCCAAGTCACCAAGATGATAATGGCGATAGGCAAGGTATAGAGAGCGACAATGAATACAAAGTACATAAAGGCTTTGAAACGACCTTGTGCCTTGCTCTCGCCCTCGCCGTGCATGAAGAACGACACGGTCATGGGGATCATGGGGAACACACAAGGGGTGAGAAGTGCGGCAAAGCCCCAAAGGATGGCTTCGAGAATCATGCTCCAGATATTGGATTTCGTTCCCGCATTGGCTTCAGGCTCAGCGGCTTCAATTACAGCAGGTTCTCCATATTGCAGGTCGACATCCTCCGTCAGCGAGACGCATTGTCCGTCCTTGCAGGCTTGGTAGGTGATCTCACCCGTGATGGGGAAACCGCCATCTTTCAGTTTGCGGAAAGTCTGGGCAAACTGTGCCGTGCCGGCAAACTGCTTGTACTCCACCTCAAAGATGTCGTCGTAATACATCGGAACCTCGGTGAGGTCGCGGGCCTCGCCCACCGCCTCGAAGAACTCCGAGGTCTTAATGTCGAACACCGTCGGCAGCGGTGCCAGGTCAGGCATGGTGGTGGAGTAAATGTGATACTCAGGGTCGATGGTGGCCGTGGCGACGATATCAAACTCGTTATCGTTGAGGTCTTGAATGGCTATAGACCATTTAACGGGTTCAATGACTTGCGCACAAACCTCCGAAGGGACAATGGCGGCAAAGGCCATCAGTAGGATTAGAAATAGTTTTTTCATATGAGTTTTTGTTTGTTTTCTAACTATTTAAGGGGACAAAAATACGAAATCTATCGTTTCATCTCGCAACGAAAGACGGTTTTTGTTTCCGAGGTCACTTTGTAACGTTCGTCAATGCGGTAACCAACCACCCATAGGATGTCGCCATTAGATGAAACTAACAGCCAAACATTCTGTTTCTGCCATTCCGTAAACTTCTGATCCACAAAGAAATCGCTCAAGAGTTTGGATCCATTCATGCCCAAAGGATGGAAACGGTCGCCGTGCTGCCAATGGCGCAAGGTCAAGGGGAACTGGATTTTGTCGAAATCCAGTTGTGCCACTTCGGGCGACTTATCGATGAAAAAATCAGCGCTATTATCCAACTTGGAAAAACAAAGATTCAAGGGTAAATGGATTTCCTCCTCCCCTATTTGGATTGCGATTTCTTCGTCAACAATAGGCTTTATTTCAGATAGTTGCAGTTCGTTTCTTCCAATCACCAGTTGATGGGTAGGAGAATAATACTTATTTCCAATGCCTGATTCCATGGCTTCGAAAATGAAATGGCATTGGTCTGTATTGAATCTGTATTGGCGAAGCCACTCGAAAAGAAGTTGTTCGCTTTTCGTCATTGCGAGCGTAGCGTGGCAATCCAGAGTGTTGTTCTGGATTGCTTCGTCGTCCCTCCTCGCAATGACAGACACGCCACCCTGTACCTCAACCAAATTGGACAACTTTTCCTTCAACAGTGCCCGATAAAGCTCATTCTCAGAGGCAAGATGCTCCAAAGACTTATATAGGCCTTGTCGTGCTCCAGGTTGCAGTTCATCGAAAACAGGTAATAGCTGGTTGCGGATTCTGTTGCGCAGGTATACCGACTCCACATTAGTATGGTCTTCCCGCCAAACGACGTGATTCTCAACAGCATACTTTCGGATTTGTTCCCGCGAAGCCCACAGCAAAGGACGGATGATAACGCCGTTTTGAGGTTGCATCCCTTTCAGACCACGTATACCCGCACCGCGCAACAAGTTAATGAAAAAAGTCTCGGCTTGATCATCGGCATGATGGGCTACAGCAATTTTGTCGTAACCTAACTGCCGCCTCAACTGCTCAAACCAGGCATAACGCAAGTCCCGGGCAGCCATCTCGATGGAGATGCCATATTTAGCAGCATATTTCTCGGTTTCAAAATGCTTCACAAAGCACTGGATCCCACGCTTTTCCGCAAACTTGCGCACAAACCAATCGTCACCGTCCGACTCCGCGCCGCGCAAATGGAAATTGCAATGCGCCGCGACAAATTCCACCTTGGCTTTCTGCAGCATATCCGCCAACACCATGGAATCGATGCCACCGCTGAGGGCCAGAATGAGTTTGTCGCCCTCGGCAATGAGATGATACCTATTAATATATGCCTGAAACTGGTCGAGCATAGTTATTTCTTTTTCTTCACCGAGAATCCAAAGCCTCCGATCTTCTCTCCTAGGCCGTAATACTTACCGTGAGAATAAGCCAATGGCTTAGCGTGATTGAGTTGGAAGGCACCTGTGCCCTTGTCGATGAGTTTTTCCTCCGCATTGATGGCCACCACTTCCGCGATGAACATGTCGTGCGAGCCCAGTTCCTTCACCTCCACTACCTTGCACTCGATGCTTAAGGGTGATTCGGCAATCAAGGGTGCTTTCACGATTTGTGCAGGCTCGGTGTGCAGATGCATCTCCTTGAACTTGTTGTAGTCGCGGCCCGAGCGCACACCGCACCAATCCGTGGCAGCAGCCAAATCTTCCGTGGTCAGGTTAATGACAAACTCCTTGTTTTTCAAGATGATGTCGTGCGAATGGCGTTCCTTACGGACGGAGATGTAGCACATAGGCGGGTCAGAGCAAATGGTGCCGGTCCAGCCGACGGTGATGATATTGTAGTTTTCCTCACAGTCACCGCAAGTGACCATCACGGCGGGCAAGGGATAAATCAATGTTCCGGGTTTGAAAGGGATTTTCATATGTGACACTTATTAAATTGGAACATGCTTTTCTTTAGCCAGACGCTCGAATTCATGACGGAAATCAAAAAATGCATTGTCATATTCCGAAAACCGACGAAACAAATAGGTAGTCATCAACCGATAATTTCTTCCTTTTTTTGTTCTAATATAAAAATCAGACCGCCTAAATTCACCAAGCAATTGACAAGACCTCATATTTCCCCATTCAACAGTTTTTTCCTTGGGAACCAAAATAGAACCAGTAACTCTCTTCTGTTCCAAACCAACATTGGTGATTTTAAGATTCACTTTTGCTTCAGAGAGTTTCTGTCCCAAGACCCAACCAAGTATCGCAGGGAAGACAAAAACAATCCATCTAATCCAAACCGGGGCAATTATCCATAGTTTACTTGCTGCAAAAAGAAAAACAAGAATTAAACCTAACAAAAAACCAATAAACTGCGCCATAACTGA
>JAGBQJ010000052.1 GCA_017632935.1 Bacteroidales bacterium
ACAAACTGACGGTGTTCGGCAAGGGTGAGCCGCTGGTTTACATCAACGGGCGACAGGTGCGTGACTTCAGCGAATTGGAGCAACTCAACGCCAAGGACATACAGCGCGTGGAGTTGGTCACCAACCCAGGGGCGCGGTACGATGCCACGGTCGGGGCGGTGGTGCGTATCGTCACCAAGAAAAACCCCAATGAGGGCTTGGGCGTGGATGTGCGCTCATCGGTTTATCAATCGGCGGCCAACACCGACCTGCGCGACATCGTAAGCCTCAACTATCGCAAGAACGGCTGGCAACTGTTGGCCACCATCGATTACCGCAACATGAAGTCCTTGCAGCACTCCAACATCATCCAGGAAAACAAGGTGGAAAACGACTGGCTTCAGCAGAACACCTTACAAGAAGACACGCGGGATGCCCGCATCTCCAGCGTGTTCGAGGCCAATTACTCCTTCAATCCCGACCACATCGTTGGCGTGCGCTACAGCCCTACTTTCTGGGCGGTGATGAGCGATTCCATTCATATCAACAGCGCGGTCAAGATGGACGGAGCCTATTACGACCAATGGGAAAGCCGCCAACAGATGAAGTACGACTACGACATGGGGCATCGTGTCAATGCCTTCTATCTCGGTAAATTGGGAAACACCTCCATTGACTTCAACGCCGATTACCTCAACAACGGCCACACCGTTTATAATAATGGCATTGAGCATAGCATCGAGTGGGACGACCGTGTCATCAAATCGGAAAACCCAGTCAAGAACAGACTTTTGGCCGGCAAACTGACCCTCAGCACACCACTTTGGGGTGGCGAGATTTCGTATGGCGGTCAGGCTTCGTTCACCTCGCGGCGCGACGACTACATCAGCCATTCGGAGTATGCCGAAACTTCGTTCACACAGATTAAAGATAGAAATCTTGCCGCCTTTGTGGAATACAGCCGCATGGTGCCTTTCAGCGAGACATTGATGGGCATGTTCAGTGTGGGCTGCCGCTACGAGCACGCTGCCTACGACTATTTTGTGCAAGACCAGATCATCGATGGCCAAAGCCGCAAGTTCGACCATGTTTTCCCCAGTGCCTCGCTTTCGATGCAAATTGACAAGGTGCAACTCATGGCGAGTTATTCCGCGAAGACCAGCCGCCCGTCGTACCGTGACTTGCGCAACGCCGTGGAATACATCAACCGCTTCACGTTGCAGACGGGCAATCCCTTTCTTGAACCGAGCCTGACGCATGACTACTCGTTGGCTGCGTCATGGAAGTTCCTTCAGTGCTCCATTGGATTTCGGGATGAGCGCAATGTCATTATAGAATGGGCAGAGCCTTTGGACACCGACCCGAGCATTTCGGTATTGAAGCCTCAAAACTTCGAGAGGATACCGAGGATGAATTTCATGCTGTCTGCGGCTCCAGAAATTGGGGTCTGGCACCCACAGTTGTCCCTTGGTTTCAACAAGCAATGGTTTTCCGTCAGCAGCCAAACCGAAACGATTCCGTTGGACAAGATTTCCCCGTTTGGCGTCATCGACAACACTTTCGTTTTCTCAAAAGGTTGGAAGGCCAATCTTGAATTTGGCTGTGCGGGCAAGGGCTACATGGACAACTATTTCAGGTCCAAGAACATGTGGATTTACAACATGTATGTGCAGAAATCCTTGTTGGACAATGCCATGACGATTACTTTGGGTGTCAATGACCTGTTCAACCAGTCGGGTTATTATTATGACACTTATTATCCGACTTTGCGGATTTACAAAAGCGGCACCTACGATTCCCGCGAAGTCTACCTGACTTTGCGTTACCGCCTGAAGGCCAAGACCAGTAAGTATCGTGGAAGTTTGGCGGGAGAGGAAGAACGGCAGAGGATGTAACATAATAGCCGCCCCATCCTGATTACATGCGTTTGGCGACGCGCTGGAGTTTGGGATGGGGATGGCTTTTTAGATTATCCGTCCCGCTTCCTCAAGCAAAAACGGAATGACACCCACATACATGATGCCGTCTTCATCGGTCCACGGCTTCGCGTTTCCGTCGAGAATGACAATCTTGCGGAAAAAATCGCCCGAGTTCTTCAACGAGAAAGTCTCTTGATTCTTTTTCACTTCCGTATCCACATTTAGCGCGGATTGGATATACACCTTCTCGCGACCTGTATTGACGACAAAGTCGATTTCATACTGTGACTGTTGCTTTTTGCCGTCCTTTACGAGGGTCATTTCCACCACACCCACATCCACGCTGTAGCCTCTGCGGATGAGCTCGACGAAGATCACGTTCTCCATCAGATGCGATTTCTCCTGCTGTCGAAAATTCAACTTGGCGTTCCGCAGTCCGATGTCCATCAAATAGTATTTCTGTGTGTTCTCGAAATACCGTTTCCCCTTCACATCGTATCGCTGTGCACCCAAAAACAGGTAGGCTTCCTCCAAATAATCCAGATAGTTCTTTATGGTATGGTCCGAGGTGTTGCGCTTCATCAGCGAGCCTGCTGCATTGGCCAGATTGTGCGGATTGGTTAGTGAACCAACAGCCGAAGACAATGCATCAATCAAGGCTTCAAGCACCTCGTCATCTTTCAGCTTGTATCGCTCTACAATATCCTTGATGTAAACCCTCTTATGGAGTCCTTTCAGGTATTTGCGCTTCTCCGTCTCGTTCTTTTCCAGCACTGCTAATGGCATACCGCCGTATGTAAGATATTCCTCCATTGCATCCACCTTCTCAAGTCCAGAAACAGGATAGAACTCCTTGAACGACAGCGGATAGACCTTTATCTCCGATCCGCGGTCTCGGAAATTGGTGACAATGTCTTTCGAAAGCATCTTGGAGTTCGAGCCAGTGACGTATATGTCCAAATTGCTTCGAGCCATCAAGTCGTTCAAGATGTCGTAGAATGTGACGTAGAGCATGTCGCGGTCTTCCTCGGGCACCAAATTCTCATCTACATCTTCGCTTTTTACCTTATAGGACAGCTGGATTTCATCGATGAAAACATAGTAACGTTTTTCGGTATTTTGCGTTTTTCGAAGCACATATTCGTAGAGCTCGTTGGGATTCCTGTACTTCACGTGTACCTTTTTGTCTAATGCCAGCTCCACGAAGCAGTCCTTTGCCACACCTTCATTCAGTAGATAATTCTTATAGAGGGTGAAGAGCAGGAATGATTTGCCACAACGTCGTATTCCAGTGACAATCTTTACTTTCCCATTCCATTGTTTGCTTATTAACTCACTGATATACTGATCTCTTTGTATGACCATAGCATTTCTTTTTATGCATTTTACTGCAAAAATAGTCGCACTATTCGACCTTTTTTGCAGTACAAAGGTACGACTTTTCCATAAACCTCCAAACAATCAGAAAAAAAGATGAACAATTTCGATCCAAAAGTGGATTAGCCACTGTAAAGTTTCTTTACACCACTGTAAAGAAACTTTACACTTTTTGTAAAATGCTGTTTTTGTATTTAATTGGTTTTTAATTGTTTACAATTTTGGCACGGCGATTGCCATGATAAAAGGCAGAATAATTGTAAAACTGTAAAGCTATGGCAAAGAAATCATTTTTGACCGCACTGTTCGTTATTATGGCGGTGCTGTGCGCTGAGGCACAAAACAACAAGGTATGGAAGACTGATACCGTTATCGACGGGAAAGGTAACAAAATCATTACCGTGTATAAGCAAAATAACGTTGCAGAAGGCAACGGCAACATCGTCACGCGTGACATCGATGTGGCGGCGTTCAAGGAAATCAGCATAATATTGCCCGCAACGGTAAACTACAAAGTGGCGGACAACTACTCTTGCCGCGTGACCCTCGATGAGAACCTTTTCGAGTGGGTCGACATCTATCTGAAAGGTGATTGCTTGAGGGTCGAGATGGTCAAGACCTTTCAGCAATCCGACATGAAGCCGACGAAGTTCCTCATCGAGCTCACCGCCCCGACCTTGGAGGAAATCAGTATAATGGGTAGCGGTGACTTTAATTTCGTTACGCCGTATGAAGCCAAAGAGTTGAAAATCAAATTGACGGGTTCAGGCGATGTGGTTTTCGAGAAAACAGCAAACATCCATGATTTTGATGTGGATGTTGCAGGCTCGGGAAATGTGTTGAGTAAAGAGTTCCATGCTGACTACATGGATATAAGCATCGCCGGGTCGGGGCAAATGGTTTGCGAACACCTCCAAGCCAATCACCTGCGTTCAAGTGTCGCTGGTTCGGGCGATGTCATTATCAAGGATGGTAAGGTGAAAAAAGCGAACCTTACTGTGGCGGGTTCGGGCTCCATTGAGGCACGCTGTCAGATGGAATCGATGGACTACAGCGTTGCTGGCACGGGTAGTATCTCTTACCCAGGCGATGTCAAGGCGGTAGGCACCGTAGTAGGCGGCAAGATCCATAAAATCTGGGGAACAGAAAACAACAAGAAAAAAAGTTGTGATGAAAAACCGAAAAAATCTAAAAATCAAACAGTTACTTTTTGAAAAACTTGTAATGGCTTTTGGGCTTGAAAAAGCGGAGAGACTCTTCAAATTATTCGGAATTATCAAGTAAAATCTTTAAAATCATAATATTATGACAAAGAAATCATTACTAACCGCACTATTCGTTTGCATGGCGGTACTTTGCGCGAAGGCGCAAAACATCAGTGGTCGCGTGGTGGACGAAACCAACGCGCCCATTCCATACGCCACCGTCGTGGCGATGCAACTGCCCGACAGCACTTTCCTCGGTGGCGTGACCACCGACAACGATGGCCGTTTCACCCTCGAAACGGCCTGCGACCTGCTGAAAATCAGTTTTGTGGGCTACGAAATGAGATTTGTCAGCCAGCCCAAAGGCAATTTGGGAACACTGAAAATGAGCGTCGCATCATCGCAATTAAAAGAGGTGACCATTGCGGCCAAGCGACCCGAAATCACCAACTTGCCCGACAGGACAGTGGTCGGGGTGGAAAGCACCTTGCTATCATCGAGTGCCGACGGCATCGACATGCTGAAGAAAACACCCGGCCTTTTGGTGGATGGGCAGAACAACCTCTCCGTCATCGGGCAAGGCTCGCCTATCGTTTACATCAACAACCGGCGCGTGTATTCGATGGACGAGGTCTATAACCTGAACCCGCAAAACATCAAGTCCATCGAAATCATCCACAACCCGTCGTCGCAATACGAGGCCGATGCCACCGCCATCGTGAAAATCGTCACCATAAGGCGCAACGATGATTTTTCGGTGCGTATTGGCGGCACCGTAACCAAGGCGCGAAGGTGGAGCGAGCGTGCCTTTGCCGATGTCACCTTCTCGAAAAACAAGTTTTCGGCCAACCTCTATTACGGATTCAACGGAAGGAAAACACATACCTTCAACAACGAGGACGTGATGGGCTACTCGATGATTGAACACCGAGCCTACAACCTCTCGAAAAACCAAGGCCACAACGCGAAACTGATGCTTGAATACGCGCTGACTCCGAAAATCACCCTCGGTTTGCAGAGCAACAACAACTTGGGCAAAGGGACGAGCCTGCGCGAGCAAAAGACCCATTTCGAGGGACTCAACCACACGGATTTCAAGACCGTGACCAACACCAACGACAAGAGCCTGCGTAGCAACAACACACTGTTTTTCAACTATGACATCGACAGCCTTGGCCAGAACCTCAACGTGACCTTGGACTACACCTACAACCGCTATGATGACGAGGACGCTTTCCGCAACATCGTTGACGGAAGCGAGAGCCAAGGCATCTTGAACCTCAACAAAGGCTACGGCAACACGGGCATCTATGTGGGCAAGGCCGACTACACATTGCCTTTCAGAAACGGCAAAACTACATTTTCGGTGGGAGCGAAATATTCCTTGATTCAAACCGACAACCATGTTGACTTGAGCGGAAACAACACCCTCTTGCAGCACTATCATTCCGACGAGTCTAACGCTGCCGCCTACGCCAGCGTTGCGCACAATTTCTCCGACAAATGGTCGGCCACCGCCGGACTGCGGTTTGAATATGTGGACCGCCATAACTACTTGAACGGTGAACCCCAAGTGGACTACACGAAGCCCGGACTTTTCCCGAACGCCACTGTGCAGTACAAGCCTGCTGAGGGCTATGCGATGGGAGCATCTTATTCGAAGCGCATCGTGCGTCCTTCGTTGGATGCCTTGAACCCCAGCATGTATATTGATTCGTTGCTCAATACGATGGGCAACCCCAACTTGATTAACACCCACATCCATGCGGCGCAGGTGTTCTTCAGTTTCCCCATCTCGCTCTCGGTGCGCTTCGGCTACAATTACCTCATCAATCCCATTTATTGGGAGCATTATCAAAGTGTTGATAATCTTGATATGGGAGAAGTGCGCTACAGAAATGGCGACCACACGCAGAACTTCTACGGCTCCATCGCTTGGAACGGGAATGTCACAAAGTGGTGGTATCTTTACAGTTCCGTTTATTTCGGCAGAAACTATTACGAGAAGGAGGAAGACGGCACCTTGAAGCAGAACAACAGGAACTTCGCCATGTTTAATGTCAGTAACATGCTGACTTTGCCTTACGACATTAAGTTCAACTTGGATTTCTATTACGGGACACCATATCCTTCACAAAGCGTTACAGTGAAAGAGTTGTGGAGTCTCTCCGCCAGTTTGGAAAAGAGTTTCCTCAACAACAACCTGACCGTGCGGCTGAGTGCCAACAACATCTTCAACACTATGCTCTATTGGCAACAGAGTATCCTTCGTGGTAATTCCTTGGTCTTTTATGATGGTGATGAACGCAACATCATGCTGAATGTCACGTATAAGTTCGGCCAATCGAAAGTGAGACTCAATTCGAGGTCGGTTAGTGAGGAGGAAAGAGAAAGATTGTAACAGTAAATGCCTCCCCATCCCAACTCCAAACGTTTGACGATATGTTTGAGATGAGGTGGGGATGGCTTTATTCCTCTATCAATCGTTTCATTTCTTCTTCAGGTGGCAGCAGTTCGCGCAACCTGTTTTGCATTTGTCGGTAAGTGGCCACTCCCATAGGCTTCAGGTAGTCCTGGAGCACATATTCCACATACGCCTTGTCCGCTTTCTTGCAGAGAATGATGCCTACTGATGGGTTCTCTTCTGGTAGTTTTTCTTCGTCGTCGAGAACGCGGAGATAGGCTGCAAGTTGTCCCAGATAGGAGGGTTTGAATTGCCCCTTTTTCAATTCGACAACCACCAAAGATTGCAGTTCGCGGTTGAAAAACAACAAGTCTATCCAATGGTCGTGGCCAAGTTTGTCGTAATGAACCTGATGCCCTTTATATGTGAATGATTTGCCGAAAGTCATAATGAAGTTTTTGATGTTCATCACGATCTTGCTTTCTATGACTTTTTCGTCCACGTCGATGGGGTCAGAAACGTCAATGTCTTCAACGTTGATGTAATCCAACAGGTATGAGTCCTTGAACATCTGTAACGTGCGGAGAGCAAGGGCCTTATCGGGAATGGCCTTGAAGAAATTGTTGGGGAGAGCCTGACGATGGTCGTAGGTTTTTGCTTTTATCATTTGTTCGAGGTCGTCAACCTTCAGCCGTTGTTGGTAGGCCAACTGAATGTAGTATTTCCGTTCCTCATACTGTTCGGCATAACGGAATATGGCAACGTGATGCGAAAAGGAGATGTTCAGGAAGGCAGTGATGGGAAACTCGTCGTCGTGAGTGAGCCGTAATTGATGTATAGGATCGACATTAGATTGTGATTCAACAGGTTGCAATTCGGTAGTTCCGTCTACCGAATTGTTTGGCAAGGAAAGAGAGTCCCCATCCGTTATTTCGGTAGTCGTGGCTACCGAATTCACTTCCAGTTCTTTCCAGGCTTCATAGAACCGTCTCATTAGTTTGATGTTCTCCGACGAAAACCCTTTTAAGCCAGGCAGTTCGTCTTTCAATTGCTTGCTAATGCTGTCGATGGCTCCCGTACCCCAATATCCGATGCGTGAGTGTTCCGAAACATATCGGCCAATGCCGTAATACAAAGACAGTTGCTCGTGGTTAACCATCTGTGCCGCACGGGATTGGCTTTTTAGGATGGCTGCTTTGATTGACAGCACGGCGTTTCTTATTTCTGCATTAATTGGAAGGACATTCTCTTTCATTTGAATGGCTTTATTCTGTTGAACACACTACATATTTACAGCGTTATAATGATGCGATTACAGTTTGCAAAAATAGAAATAATTCCACAACAATAAAACTCTTGCAAACGATATGCGTTGTTTTGCGAAAAAAGAACCCCCATTGTAAAGTTTCTTTACACCACTGTAAAGAAACTTTACAGTTTTTACAAAGGTGGTTTTTGTAAATAATTGGTATTTAGTGTTTTATAAATTTGGCACAGCGGTTGTTATGCCAAGTGCATTATTGTAAATTGTAAAACCGTAATACTATGGAAAAAAGATCATTTTTGACTGCACTGCTGGTTTGCTTGGCGGTGCTGGGCGCAGAAGCGCAGAAAAACAACGTGTACAAGGCTGACACCGTTATCGACGGGAACGGCAACAAAATCATCACCGTGTACTCGCAAGGGACTTTCGCTGAAGGCAACGGCAACATCGTCACGCGCGGCTTCGATATGGTGGCTTTCGATGAAATCAGCATCGCGCTTCCGGCTTCGGTAACATACGCGGTGGCGGACAAGTGCTCCTGCCGCGTGACCCTCGACGAGAACCTTTTCGACTGCCTCGACATCTATGTGAAAGGAGATTGCTTGAGAATCGAGATGGTTAAGACGCTTCAGCAATCCGACTTGAAGCCGACCAAGTTCCTCATCGAACTTACTGCCCCAACGTTGGAGGAAATCAGTTTGGTGGGCGGCGGCGACTTCAGTTTCATTACGCCGTTTGAGGCTCCAAGGCTGCAAATCAACACGGCGGGTTCGTATTGTACGTATTTCGATGAAGCCGTCAATGTCCAAAGGCTGAAAATCAGTTCGGCAGGATCGGGTAATACGGTTTTCAATGAAACAGCCACTATCGAAGATTTGAATGTGGACATTGCCGGCTCGGGAATGTTGAAGTGCAAGCATCTCATTGCCGATTATGCGAAATTGGGCGTCGCTGGTTCAGGAAGTATGGTTATCGAATCGGGTACGGTCAAAAGCGCGAACCTTACCGTGGCGGGTTCAGGCTCCATTGAGACGCGCTGCCAACTGGAGTCGATGGACTACAATATCACAGGCTCGGGCAGAATCTATTACAATGGTGACGTCAAGGTGAAAGGCACCACAATGGGCGGCAAAATCAAACGGATTGACTCGGAAAACGAGAAAAACAAGAAAAAGTGTTGTGGTGAAAAGCAGAAATAAACTGAAAATCAATCAAGTGGTTTTCGAAAAGTTAGTAAAGTTCTTCGGACTAGAAAAAGCGGAGAAAATATACAAAATACTTGTTCGTTTAGACAACAATTAAACAATTAAACAATCAACAATTCAACAACACATGGCTCGAATCTATAAAAAAGGCAAGACCTCCCTCGTGTCTTCCATCCTGAACATCTTGGGCTTGACGGCTGCCTTCGCCGCGCTCTACATCATCCTCGTGCAGGTACACCACGACCTCACCTACAACAAGGCACTCAAGGACAGCGACCAGATTTATGTCCTTACAAAGAAAGAAATCAATCAAAGTGAATACACCTCTTATATGAACCGTCCTATGGGAGAGTATGTGCTTAATGCTTCCCCTGACATTGAAGCCGGCGGCTGCGGTAAAATCATGGGCAATCCCATTGCGGTTCGGGTAAGCGATGATCAATCCCCTGTGTCCATCTCGATATCTGCCATGAACAAAGGCGCTCGCGATGTGTTCGGTTTCGAACTGGTGGCTGGCAACTGGGATGATCTGACAGGCACTGGCTTCGCCCTTTCGGAATCAGCGGCAAAACGCCTTGGAGTCCAAGTGGGTGATGTGATGAAGTATTATGATGGGTCGGGGTGGCAGGGAATATCCATCGTGGCCATCTATAAAGACATGCCGAAGCACAGCGACCTTTCCTCTTTCGAAATGCTTGCCGATATGGGTGATAATAGCCTCGACGACTGGAAGGAGTTTTCGTTCAACTATTTTATGAAACTTCGTAAAGGTGCTGACCCCAAGGCGATTACCGAAGTGGCAATGCCGGTGGTCAAACAGTTTTTCAGTGAGGTGAATGGTGGCACTGAGGTTACGGATGATGATGTCAAGTTCGGGCTTTACCCCGTGCGGCTGACCGATATGTACTTCGACAGCAATTCCTATTATGCCCCTGGAAAGGCGGGCAACAGAACCACAACAATCACTTTGCTCGTCATCGCCATTTTTGTAGTACTCATCGCTTTCATCAACTACATCAATTTCTTCTTCGCCATGGTGCCGTTGCGCTTGCGGAGCATCAACACACGCAAGATATTGGGCAGCAGTCGTTTCCAGTTGGTGATGTCGTCGGTGGGCGAATCGGTGCTGATGGTGGTCATTGCCTTGGGTTTGGCGGTGGCTGTAGTCACCTTGTTCAGGCAATCCACCTTGGCCTCGATGATTGACACTTCTCTCGATTTCGGCCAAAACTGGGGTGTTGTGGCGCTGACCATTGGTTTGGCGTTGCTTATCTCAGTGGCCGCCAGCCTCTATCCGGCCTTGTTCGCCACCTCGTTCAATCCTGCTTTTGCCTTGAAAGGCACCCTCGGCACCACGCAGAAGGGCAAGGCCTTCCGCATCGGCTTGATTGGCTTGCAGTTCACCGTTTCCATCGTCCTGATTATCTGCGCGATATTCGTCTCCGAGCAACGTCGTTTTATGATGAATCACGAAATGGGCTTCAACCAAGAATGTCTTTTGCAGTCGCAGGTGTCGTGGGACCTTGCCACCAACCGAGAAGTCGTTGAGAGTCAGTTGTTGGCCGATGCGGCTATCAAGGACATCGCATGGGGTGATGGGCCTTTCGTAAATGATTATCGCATGCAATGGGGACGCACAGTGCGTGGCGAGGATGCCGGTTGGGATGTCTATCCCGTTTCGTGGAACTTCCTGCGTTTCATGGGCATCGACATCGTGGAAGGCCGCGATTTCACGGAAGCCGACGAGCATTCCACGGGTACGTATATCTTCAACGAAACTGCACGGGACGTATATAAAATCACCCTTGAAGATCAGATTGGAGGGCATGATGACCAAATCGCTGAGATTGCCGGTTTCTGCAAGGACTTCAACTTTTGCGCATTGCGAAATGGGATGGGACCGTTTGCCTTCTATGTGTATG
>JAGBQJ010000053.1 GCA_017632935.1 Bacteroidales bacterium
CATGGCTATCAACGTGCAGCTTTCGCCGGAAGCATACAAGCCGTAGCCGCTCACCGTGCCGCCCTCGGTCGGGTTGGCTGTAGCGCTGATAGAGTACTGTTGCTCTTCGCCGCCGCCACCACCACCGTTACCGCCGCCATTGCCTTCAACGGTCACAGCCACAGCGTATGAGGCCTGCGAGCCGTCCTCGGCCGTCACGGTGTACATCACGGTGTTGGTGAAATCCTGCCTGACGCCCGAAGCGGGATTGATTGTGGCCTTCTCGGACACGGTGATGATGGGCACCAATGCCGTGAGGTCTGTCCCAGTGGGCACGGTGGCCACAATGGTCTTCGCGCTTTCCATGATGGTGGCTTCCACCTCGGGGCTGTAGAAGCTGAAACTAAGGATTTGTTTTTCGCTGCTCTTCTTCGTGCAGCCGGCCAGCAGCACCACGGCCGCCAGCAACATCACTAAAGACTTACTTAAATGCTTCATGATCGATTAGATTTTAGAAAGTGCAAATTTAGGAATAATTTGGACAGGGACGAAGCCGAGAAGAGAATTTTTCGTATTTTCGCAGGTTAATTGAAGAATCCGATTCTGGATTGCTTCGTTCCTCGCAAATCGTCAGATTCGACGTTAGTCAATGACGCAAAGCGCTTGTGGGAGCTAAGCCTTGAACATCGAATCTTTCAATCTTTGAATATTGAATTTTAAATAATTAAATCCTTGAATATGAAATACGACGTCATCGTTATCGGCAGCGGCCCAGGAGGCTATGTGGCTGCCATCAGAGCATCACAATTAGGAAAGAAGACCGCCGTGGTCGAGAAAGCCGAAGTGGGCGGCATCTGCCTCAACTGGGGTTGCATCCCCACCAAAGCCCTGCTGAAGAGCGCACAGGTCTACACCTACATCAACCATGCCGAGAACTACGGCATCAAGGTGGAAGGCGAAGTGAAACCCGACATGGAGGCCGTGGTGGCCCGCAGCCGTGGCGTGGCCGACACCATGAGCAAGGGCGTACAATACCTCCTCAAGAAGAACAACGTGGAGGTCATCGCCGGCTACGGCAAGCTCACCGCCGACAAACAGGTGGAGGTGACCGACGCCGAAGGCAACAAGACCCTTTACGAGGCCGACCATATCATCCTTGCTACGGGTTCGCGCGTGCGTGAACTGCCCGCCTTGCCCATCGACGGCAAGAAGATCATTGGCTACCGTCAAGCACTGGTTTTGGACAAACTGCCTGAGAGTATGGTTGTGGTTGGATCGGGCGCCATCGGTTCGGAGTTCGCCTTCTTCTTCACCTCCATGGGTGTGAAAGTCACACTCGTCGAGTTCCTGCCCAATGTGGTGCCAAATGAAGATGAAGAAGTCTCCAAGCAAGTGGAGCGTGCCTTCAAGAAGTTGAAGATGACCGTGATGACCGAAGCCTCGGTGACCCATGTGGACACCACCGGCGAGAAGTGCGTCTGCACCATTGCTACCAAGAAGGGCGAGAAGACCGTGGAGGCCGACATCGTTTTGTCCGCCGTCGGCGTGCAGACCAACATCGACAACCTTGGCCTTGAAGAACTCGGCATCAGCACCGAGCGCGGCAAGATCAACGTGGACGAATGGTATCGTACCAACGTGCCGGGCATCTATGCCATTGGCGACATCGTGCACGGTCCCGCGCTGGCCCACAAGGCCGACCACGAAGCCACCATCTGCGTGGAGAAACTTTGTGGCTTAGATCCAAAGCCGTTGAACTACGCCAATATCCCTGGCTGCACCTATACCACACCCGAAATTGCCTCCGTCGGCCTGAGCGAGGCCAAAGCCATCGCCGCCGGCTACGAGGTCAAGATCGGCAAGTTCCCCTTCACCGCCTCGGGCAAGGCCACCGCTGCCGGCAACCGCGACGGCTTCATCAAAGTCGTCTTCGACGCCAAGACCGGTGACTGGCTCGGTTGCCACATGGTCGGCGACAACGTGACCGAGATGGTGGCCGCTGCTGTGCTCTGCCGCGAGCTGGGTGCCAAGGGCGAGGACATCGTCCGCGCCGTATTCCCCCACCCCACCATGTCCGAGGGCATCATGGAGGCTGCGGCAAGCGCCTATAATGAGTGTGTGCATCTGTAATCAGTTAGGAGTGAGGAGTTATGAGTGAGGAGTACAAAGACTCCAATTAACTCCTAACTACTCACTCCTAACTCCAAACTGAAAAAAATGGAGATCATCGAAACCAAGATAAAAGACCTGCTAATCATCAAACCCGATGTGTTTCAGGACGAGCGCGGCTATTTCTTCGAGAGCTACAACAAAGAGCGCTTCGCCCAGCATGGCCTCGACATGACCTTTGTGCAGGACAACGAATCTCAATCCATGAAGGGTGTGCTACGCGGGTTGCATTTCCAGAAGCCGCCCTTTGCCCAAGGCAAGTTGGTGCGCGTGGTGAAAGGTGCCGTCATGGACGTGGCCGTCGACTTGAGGAAAGGTTCGCCCACTTATGGACAATGGGAGTCGGTGGTGCTGACCGAGGGCAACAAGTTCATGTACTGGATTCCGGAAGGCTTCGCCCATGGCTTTGTCTGTCTTGAAGACTATTCAGTGTTCACCTACAAATGCACCAACGTCTACAACAAGGCCTCGGAAGGCAGCATCCGATGGAACGACCCCGACCTGGGCATCAACTGGGATATTGAAAACCCGATCCTTTCGGAGAAGGACAAAGTCTCGCCGATGTTTAAAGACTTCATCACACCGTTTTGAGTTAGGAATTTGTAGTGTGAAGTGTGGAGTAAAAAGTTAGGAATGTTGAGTAATTAGATAGAAGTTTAAAAGTTAAAAGTAATAAATATGGAAAAAGAAAACACTGTAAAATTCAAGAGTAGACAATTTGCTATTGATATTATCAATCTTTATAAAAGTATAGTTGAAAACAAAAAAGAATATGTTCTTTCGAAACAGATTCTGAGAAGCGGCACAAGCATTGGAGCTAACATAGCGGAAGCAGAAGCTGGAATTTCAAAAAAAGACTTCTTAGCTAAAATGTACATATCACTAAAAGAGTGTTGCGAAACTGAGTTTTGGCTAGACATCATGCATGAGACAGATTATGTGGACGACAAAACTTTCGACGATTTGATGCCAAAATGCTCCGAATTGAACAAAATGCTCACATCCATTACAAAAACAACAAAAGAATCTTTTGAATAAACAACGACCAAACCCCAGATCGCTTTGCGCTACTCCTCACTCAACACTAAACACTCAAAATTGAATACTATGATGAGAACAAGAAACATCCTCTTGGCCTGCGGGATGGCTATTATATTAATAGGTGTGTCCGCAGCCATCACTTTTTCGTTGGCTCAGTCCAACGACGAGCAACTGGAAGAATACGAAGGCACCGACCACGAATACCTCGCCTTCGACCACATCGAGCACATCACCCACGACATCGACCTGCCCGATTCCATGACCTTCTGCGGCGAGCAGGTGCCGCTGGACTTGTTCTATGTCCGCGAGAGTCTGGAGCGCGAGCTCATCATCAACTCGTATCTCCATTCCGGCACCTTGTTCCTGCTGAAACGCAGCACCCGCTGGTTTCCCATCATAGAGCCCATCATGGAGCAATACGGCCTCCCCGATGACTTCAAGTATCTGTGCATGTGCGAGAGCGCGCTCACCAATGCCATCTCGCCCTCGAAAGCCGTCGGCTTCTGGCAGTTCCTTGAAGGTACCGGAAAAGAATACAGTCTGGAAATCAACAAGGAAGTGGACATGCGCTACAACGTGGAGAAGGAGACCGTGGCTGCCTGCAAATATTTGAAGGCTTCCTACCGCAAATTCGGTAACTGGACCTTGGCTGCCGCTGCCTTCAACTGCGGCAACGGACGCATCAGCAAGACCAAAGAGGAACAACGCGTGGACTCGTATTACGACATGCTCCTGCCCGAGGAGACACAACGCTATGTGTTCCGCATCCTCGCGCTGAAACTCATCACCGAGAACCCCGAAAAATACGGTTTCCAGATCGGCGACAACGGATGGTACAGACCCTATGAGACCAAGACCGTCACCGTCACGGAAAGCATCCCCGACCTGGTGCAGTTTGCCTACGAACAAGGGACGAACTACAAAATGCTGAGATACTACAACCCTTGGCTGCGCGGCACTTCGCTGACCATCTCGGCGGGAAACAGCTATGAAATCAAGATTCCAACGGGAGATTATGCCAAGACGTATGGGAAAATGAGAAAAGCGGAATGAACGAATTCTCAGAAGATAAGACCTTAGAGATTTTAGGTGCGCGCGAGAACAACCTGAAGGACATCGACCTCTCGATGCCACGCAATGCCCTCGTAGTCGTCACCGGCATCAGCGGAAGCGGCAAGTCGTCGTTGGCCTTCGACACCATCTATGCCGAGGGACAACGCCGTTATATGGAGAGTTTCTCGGCATACGCGCGACAGTTCATCGGCAACATGGAACGTCCTGATGTAGACAAGATCACAGGCCTCAGCCCTGTCATCAGCATTGAGCAGAAGAGCGTGAACAAAAACCCACGCTCCACAGTGGGCACCATCACTGAGATCTACGACTTCCTACGCCTGCTCTACGCCCGCATCGCCACGGCCTATTCCTACAACACCGGAGAGCCTATGGTACGCTACACTGAAGAGCAAATCACCGACCTGATCCTCAAAGAATTTGACGGGCGGCGCATCATCGTTTTGGCACCAACGGTCAGAGCCAGAAAAGGCCACTACCGCGAGTTGTTCGAACACATTCGTCAGGCAGGCTTCACCCGCGTTCGTGTGGATGGCGTGATGCGCGAGATAGAGTTTGGGATGATGGTGGACCGCTACAAGACCCATGACATCGAAATCGTGGTGGACCGAATTGAAGTCCACGAAGACAGCCTCACCCGCATCAAGAAGTCGGTACAGACCGCCTTCCGCTACGGCAAGGGTTTGCTCATGGTGCTCGACAACGACAGCCAGCAATTACGCTACTTCAGCCGTCTCTTGATGTGCCCCACCACAGGCCTCTCCTACGAAGACCCCGAGCCCAACACCTTCTCTTTCAACTCACCCTATGGTGCCTGTCCCAAGTGCAACGGTTTGGGCGAAATCGCCGTCGTCGACAAGGAAAAACTCATCCCCAACCCCAATTTGAGCCTCCGCAAAGGCGGTCTGGCTCCGGCGGGCGAATACAAGGCTGGCAGCTGGATCTTCCGTCAGCTGGAGGCCATAGGCCTGAAATACGGCTACACCCTCGACACGCCACTCAAGGACATCTCCGATGAGGCGCTTGATGTCATCCTCTACGGCACCAATGAGACCTTCGACGTGAAACGCGAGACCCTGGGCATCACTTCGACTTACAAGATCAACTTCGAGGGCATCATCAACTTTATCGAGAGCCAAAACAACGAGGAAGCCTCGGCGGCCATCGCTCGCTGGGCAGGCTCGTTCATGAACCACGTGAGCTGCCCTGTCTGCGGTGGTACAAGGCTTAAGAAGGAGTCGCAGTGGTTCCGCATCGATGGGAAGAACATCGCCGAAGTCGCCAATATGGACACCCTCAGCCTCGGCAAATGGATTGATGAACTGCCAAGCAAACTCACCGAGCGCCAAAACGACATCGCCAAGGAAATCCTGCGCGAGATCCACAAACGCGTGCATTTCCTCCTCGACATCGGCATCGGCTACCTGAACATGAACCGTCCGGCAGCCTCATTGTCGGGTGGCGAGGCACAGCGTATCCGCCTGGCCACACAAATCGGCTCGCAACTGACAGGCGTTTTGTACATCCTTGACGAGCCCAGTATCGGCTTGCACCAGCGTGACAATCAAAGACTTATCGAATCACTAAAGGAGCTGCGTGACATCGGTAACTCGGTCATCGTGGTGGAGCACGACAAGGAGACCATGCTCAACGCGGATTATCTGGTGGACATCGGCCCCGGCGCAGGTCGTCACGGCGGCGAGGTCGTCTTTGCCGGCACACCCGCCGAAACCAAAAACGGCCATTCCATTACTTGTGACTACCTCAACGGCAAACGACAAATCGAGGTACCGAAGACCCGACGCAACCCCTTGGAAGGAGACTACCTTATTATTAAAGGTGCCAAAGGCCATAACCTGAAGAACGTGGACCTGAAGCTGCCTCTGGGCGTGATGGTCTGCGTGACAGGCGTGAGCGGCTCGGGCAAGTCCACCTTAATCAATGAGACTCTCTCCCCTATCCTCAGCCAGAAATTTTATCGCTCGGTGAAGGAGCCGCTGCCGTACGACAGTATCGAGGGTTTGGAAAAAATCGACAAGATCATCCAAATCGATCAAGCACCCATCGGACGCACGCCGCGGTCCAACCCGGCCACCTACACCAAGGTCTTCGACGAAATCCGCAAGCTTTACGGTGAGTTGCCTGAGTCGAAGATCCGCAACTACAAGGCGGGGCGTTTCTCCTTCAACGTGAAGGGCGGCCGCTGTGAGGCCTGCAAGGGTGCAGGCGTGCGCGTCATCGAGATGAACTTCCTGCCCGACGTCTCCGTCATGTGCGAGGAATGCCAAGGCAAGCGCTACAATCGCGAGACCTTGGAGGTGCGTTACAAAGGCAAGTCCATTAACGACGTGCTCAACATGACCATCAACGAGGCGGTGGAGTTTTTCGAGAACATCCCGAGCATCATACAGAAAATCAAGACATTGAAAGATGTCGGATTGGGTTACCTGACCCTCGGCCAAGCCTCCACCACCATCTCGGGCGGCGAGGCGCAGCGCGTGAAACTAGCCACCGAGCTCGCCAAACGCGACACAGGCAAGACGCTCTACGTGCTCGATGAGCCTACTACTGGCTTACATTTCGAGGATATCAAAGTGCTAATGAGTGTGCTGAACAAGCTCGTCGACAAGGGCAACACCGTCCTCATCATCGAGCACAACATGGATGTCATCAAGATGGCGGACTGGATCATCGACATGGGTCCCGAGGGCGGCGACCGTGGCGGCTGCATCGTATGCGAAGGCACACCGGAAGAAGTGGCCCAATGTAATGAAAGCTACACGGGGCATTATCTGAAAGCGGAACTCTGTTCTAACGAGTAAACGAAGCTACAAGCGAATAAGCAGATTAGGAGCAATCGCATCAATTATTTTTCCCGGCACATCGCACTCTTGAACAACCAAACCATATTTTCCCTATTTTTGCAGTGCATTACGGCACATGGCCGATTTTACCAAAAACCACATGAAAAATGTATTTTATAAATAGTTTTGTAAATTAATATTAATAAAATAATAAACGAAAATCACCAAAAATGAAAATGTTTTACAAACATGGAGTAAAAAGCTCCACCCAAGAAAAAGAATGCTCGCCACTTTCGAGGCAATGTTGTGCATGATGGCCTTGATGCCACTGTCGGCAGGGGCACAAACGCAAACCATCGTCAACGTTGTGGGACAACAGGTAACTATTAGACAATCCTCGACCTTGTATGTCGGCGAGGTTTTGCTTGACGGTCAGCAGTCGTTCTACTATCTGTATTCAGAGGACATAAGACAAAGTTCAACCGTACTCGGCGCTGTGAAAGATTGTTTTTCCGATTTCGAGAATGGGCAATACAGTTCATTGGTGCCAAGTCTTGTTGGGGCCTCAGATGACGTTGGAATTGCGACATGCTCAAACGAAAACTATGAGTCTATGATGAACTCTGGCTGGATGAGTGCTGAAAACGCCGGACTGGCATGTTTGCCCGATGCAACGGTCACTTCATCATCCTCCGAGGATCTTTATGCAACAAACCCTGACTTTGTCGCAACCTGTGCAGCGTTTGTGGCTACCGAGTACGGGGAAGCCACTATTGTTGATGAAGTGGGAGAGGATGCGGAAATCAACGGTATTCTCGGCAAACTTTCGACCACTAACAGCGACGAAGTTAAATATGAAGTGGTAAACGGCCAATTTGTCAAAGTCATTAAAAGAACTATCTATTATGATTGCGAGTCGATTACTGTGATTTACACAAGGGCAGAACTTAGGTCGCTGATATTGGAAACGCCGCTGACCTTTGAGGCGGTGAAAGCGGGAACAATCACGGTGAATTTGGATGAGGGTGCAACGCTTGAGGCCATCCATTACAAATTGAATAATGCCGAATGGATGGATGTGACATGGGGCGAAGCGATTAACCTTGATGCCCATGATGTCATCAGTTTCCGTGGCGACAATGGGACCTGCTATATCAACGATGATGATTTGGGGATTTGGGCGGGCTTCCATTTTGAATGTTCTAACCCGTGTTATGTGTATGGCAATATGATGAGTCTGATTGACAAAGATGACTTTATCACGAACACCACTCTGACTGAGCCCTTTACATTCTTTCACCTCTTCCAAACCAGTGACTATGAACCCAGCACCACCATTTTGAACCATCCGACTAAGGACATTATGTTGCCCGCCATCACGCTGACTCCTTATTGTTATGACGGGTTGTTTGCCGATGCTCCGAACATAACGAGAGCTCCCGAACTTCCGGCAACCACTTTGGCCGAATGGTGCTATAGCGAGATGTTCTCGGGTACGGCAATCACCACCGCGCCTGCCCTGCCGGCAACGACATTGGCAGAGGCCTGCTATAGCGATATGTTCATGAATTGCACTAATCTGACGACCGCTCCCGACCTGCCAGCCGCAACTTTGGTCTTGGGTTGTTATTCCACCATGTTCGGAGGTTGTACCTCGCTCAACTATGTAAAATGCCTCGCCACCGACATCTCGGCAGACTACTGCACTGCAGGTTGGATGTATGATGTTGCTCCCACGGGTACTTTCATCAAGGCTCCCGACATGACGGGATGGCCTACAGGCGAAGACGGCATCCCCGAAGGCTGGACGGTGAAGGAAGACATGTACTCTTTGCCACTGACCATCGAAATCATTGAGACGAATACCCAATTGTCGCTGTCAAATCCAGGATACGGTGTACCCTTTGAATATAGTTGTGATGGTGTCACCTGGATTGAATGTGCCGCCAATACCACAACTGAAACAACAATATCTGATGCGGGTAACAAGGTTTATTTCCGAGGCAACAACACCAAAGGAGTACACATCGGCATAGACAAGTCCTGCTATGTCTATGGCAATGTGATGAGCATGGTTACAACAACTGACTTTGCTTCATGCACCACGATAACACAGGAGTCCGCCTTCTACAACATGTTCTCAAATGGAAAGATAATGAACCATCCTTCAAGGGAACTCGTTCTTCCCGCAAAGACATTGACAGCCAATTGCTATAGTGGAATGTTCAGAAACTGCACCAATTTGTCCACAGCCCCTGAACTTCCCGCGACAATGTTGAAGGATAACTGTTATTCTGGAATGTTTTGGGGTTGTACGAGCTTGACTACACCCTCCGTGTTACCTGCCTCCAAATTGGCGGAAGGCTGCTACTCTTCGATGTTCTATGGTTGTACAACTTTGACAACAGCTCCCGAACTGCCTTCCACAGCTTTGGAAATCAATTGTTATTATTGGATGTTTTACGGATGCACAAATTTGGAATCGGCTCCAAAGCTTCCTGCAACAACATTGAAGGATTATTGCTATGGCGGAATGTTTGCCGAATGCACAAGCTTAACGGCTGCTCCTGAACTTCCGGCACCCTCGTTGGTGAACTCTTGCTATTGGGCCATGTTCAACGGCTGCTCCAGTCTGAACTACGTAAAATGTCTTGCCACAGAGCTTGGTTCTGGGAACACAGATTATTGGCTTACAGATGTTGCCGCCATGGGCACATTTGTCAAAACTGCTGGCATGAACAAGTGGTCGGTCGCCCCATATGCTGATGACAATATCAACGGCATCCCCTCAGGCTGGACGGTGGAAAACATCGATGTCTTTACCAACGACGGCAACTGGGATGTGGCTGCCAACTGGAGCGGTAATACGGTACCTGCTGATGGTAGCAATGTGGCCATCGTGGCCAACGCTGTCATCCCGAGTGGCGTCATTGTCAATGCTGACGACCTCGATGTTTACGGCACCCTCACCATTGCCGATGGAGGACAACTGTATCATAACAACGCAGGTGTGACGGCTACGGTGCAAAAGAGCATCTCCGCCTACACGCCCAACACCAAGGACGGCTGGCACCTCATCGGCTATTCCTTCGCGGAGAACGGCTTGGTCGATGAAATGGACAATCTCTTGGCCAACGACTTCGACCTCTACTATTACGACGAGCCGACGCACTACTGGATGAATCAGGAACTCGCCGCCAATAACTTCACCGAACTGGAGGCTGCAAGAGGCTACCTCTATGCCAACAGCCAAGCCCAAACCATTGGACTGAAAGGCACTTTGAAAACCGCCAACGCCACGGTGAACCTGCCTTTGGACTACACCGAAGCGGCTGGAAATTTGAAGGGCTTCAACCTTGTGGGCAATCCCTTTGCGCACAATGTGACCACCTACACAAGAACGAATGTGGCCACCGAATGCTATCGCATGAACGGCACTGGCACCGACCTGATGGTGGATAACATCAGCGGCAGCAACCCGTTGAAACCCGGCGAGGGTTTCTTCGTGAAGGCCACGGCTACCAACGCTTCCATCACTTTCAATCCCAGCGCGAAAGGCGGAGTTGAGGTCATTGAGACTGTCGAAATGCCGACCCTCCAATTAGACCTCCTCCAAAACGGCCTCACCATTGACCGCCTCATCGTAAAGCGCGAGGGCGAGCCTCTGGAGAAACTCACTTTGCGCGAGAACGGCACAAGAGTTTTCGCTATGAACGACCAGCAAGAAATGGCTGTCATCGTCGCCGAAGGTAACAAGCAAGACGTCAGCTTCAAGACCGCCGAAAACGGCAGCTACACCATCAGCGCCACGACGAACGACAATTTCAGCTACCTACACCTTATTGATAATATTACCGGTGCCGATGTGGACCTGCTGGCCCTTCGACAGGCTCAGGGACCAGCCGAATATACCTTTGAGGCCAAGACGAGCGACTATGCTTCGCGCTTCCGATTGGTGTTTAGCACCGATGATGAGAACGGCGCTTCGACAGGCTCAGCGACCTTCGCCTTCATCAGCGATGGGAACATCATCATTACAGGTGACGTTGACGGTGCTACCTTGCAGGTGATTGATATGACGGGACGTGCCCTCGTCTGTAGAGACGCGGCGCGCCACGTCTCTACAAGTGGGATGACACCAGGCGTGTATGTCCTGCGCCTCGTCAACGGCGACAGCGTCAAGACCCAAAAGATTGTGGTAAGATGATAACAGAATAATAATGTAAAAACAAACTACAATGAACAAGATAATAATAACAACCGCAATCGTCCTGGGTCTGGGCATGACGAGCATCGCCGGCCCCAAAGAAAGCGGCCTATTCAAGCGCGGCGTCAGCGACGAGAAATACTATGGTATGGGCTATTTCAACGAGGGTAGCACGTTCTTCAACCGCGAAACCTCAACGATGCCTATACTTCCCGACCATAATGATTTAGATAACAACGATGCCGACGCTCCGCTCGGCACGGGTATCGCCCTGCTCTTAGGCCTTGGCGGCGCCTATTTGGTCGCCAAGAAGCGTAAAGAAGAATGATAACAAGGAGATTCCCTGTAGGGAATCTCCTTACCTCAGCCAAAGCTCCTGTCCTTTGTGCAGTTTCTCACCTTCCTTCAGACCGTTCTTGCTCAAGATCTTATTGGGCTTCACCGCAAAGCGCAAAGCCACGTCGCGGACGCTCTCTCCTTCCTGAACAGTGTATTTCTTCGCCTTCCAATTGCGGTTGCGAAGCTTTTCGAGATACACCACATCGCCGCTGTGGAAGACCACCTCTTCGGGGTGTTTCAGGCAGTTGTATTGGCAGAAACGTTTCATTTTGATGCCGAAGGCTTTGGCTAAACTCTCCGGCGTCTCCCCTTCCTTAGCGAAGACAAACAGCACGCCGTTGTTTTCGTAGAGGAAACGCCCTTCCGTGGTCATGTCAGCCAAAGGAAACACTGATTTGTCCTCAGGGGAATAGGCCAGCTCGAAATACTCTTCCGCCTCTGGAGCGACAGGCTCGATTTCGCTCTCCTTAATCTGCCCGAGGGCGATTTTATCGTATTGTGTGAGGTCGTAGAGTTCGATGCGGTCGATGAGCAGCTGGGCATACTTGGGGTTGGTGGCATAGCCCGCCGCCTTCAAGCCCTTGGCCCAGCCTTTATAGTCGGTGATTTTAAGGTCAAAGAGGGCAGAATAACGACTACGCGTGGTCAAAAACTCGGAATGGTCCTTAAACGACTCTTCGGGGTTCTTGTATTTACGGAAACATTCGTTTTTCTCGTCGTCGTCCATGTAATAGGTGTCGCCCTCCCAACCTTTGTGACACTTGATACCGAAGTGATTCTTTGCCTCGCGTGCCAAGGCGCTGTTGCCCGCGCCCGACTCCAAGAGCCCTTGCGCCAAGGTGATGGAAGCAGGGATTTTATGCGTTTTCATCTCGCGGATAGCGATGTCCTTGTAGGTCTTGATGTATTCCTCAGGCGTGATTCTTTGGGCAAAAAGCGAAAGCGGCAAAAGCGCGACAAATAGCAGTATTTTCTTCATTCGACAAACAGAATTAAAGTGTAAAAGTACGACTTTTTCCGAAACCTAACCTTTCGCAATGATATTTTTCCTATTTTTGAAGCCCGTTTCACGGCACTACTATGGATACAACGAGCCTATTCAAATACTTTCCAGAACTGAGCGACAAGCAGAAAGAGCAGTATAACCAACTGAAAGACTTGTACTTAGATTGGAACAGCAAGATCAACGTCATCTCGCGTAAGGACATGGAGCACTTCTATGAGCACCATGTGCTGCACTCGTTGGCCATCGCCAAATACTATGAGCTGCTGCCCGGTATGAAGGTCATGGACCTCGGAACAGGCGGTGGTTTTCCGGGCATTCCCTTGTCTATCATGTTTCCACAGACCGCGTTCTATCTCATCGACGGCACAGGCAAGAAGATCAAGGTGGTGAATGCGGTGAAAGAGGCTATAGGTTTGGAGAACGTGGTGGCCGAGCAGAAGCGTGCCGAGGAAGTAAAAGACAAGTTCGACGTAATCACCGGCCGCGCCGTGATGACCCTGCCCGAGATTGCCAACCTAGCGGGCAACAAACTGAGAATCAGAGGCGATGAGGAAGCAGGCGGCATCATCTACCTAAAAGGCGGCGACCTCACTGAAGAGTTCAAGGCTTTGGGCCGCTATTGGAAACACAAGAAAGCCATTATCAGCAAGTGGTTTACTGAAGAATACTTTATAGAGAAATATGTGATTCATTTATATTAATCTAAACAAAATGAGAAAACTAACTTTAACCCTTTTGGCAGTGCTTGCCCTGAGCGCAACCATGTTTGCCCAGCAAGCCATGCCCGTGCCCTTCGACCAGAACGTCAGAAGAGGCAAATTGGAGAACGGATTGACCTATTACATCCGTCACAACGAGAAACCCGCCCAGCGCGCCAACTTCTACATTGCGCAGAAGGTTGGCTCCATCCTTGAAGAAGAGAACCAACGCGGTCTCGCCCACTTCCTGGAACACATGGCCTTCAACGGTCTGGAGCACTTCCCCAAGAAAGCCATGCTTGACTACATGGAGCGCAACGGCGTGAAATTCGGCACCAACGTGAACGCATGGACGAGCTTCGAGCAAACCGTCTATATGCTCAACAACGTCCCTACCACTAACCCGGGACTCGTGGACACCTGCCTCCTCGTCTTACACGACTGGTCAAGCTTCATCTCCCTTGAGGATGATGAAATTGAGAGCGAACGTGGCGTTATCTTGGAGGAAATGCGTCAAGGACTTGATGCACAGTCGCGTATCTACGACAAGATTTTGCCCGAAATCTACCCCAACAGCCCTTACGGTGTTCCCATGCCCATCATCGGCACCGAAGAAGTCGTGGCCCATTTCGACCATCAGTTCCTCCGCGACTACTATCACAAATGGTATCGTCCTGACCTTCAGGGCATCATCATCATTGGCGACATTGACGTCAACCAAATCGAGAGCCGCCTGAAAGAGATGTTTGCTGACATCCCCGCTCCAGTTGATCCTGCCGAGCGCGTCTACTTCCCTGTAGCCGACAACAAGGAGCCCATCGTGAGCGTCGCCACCGACGTGGAAGAGACCAACTACAACATCATGTTATCCTACAAACATGACATTGTTCCGTTTGAAGAAAGAGGCGACGTCCAATACTGGATTCAAGGTTATGTCGACAACCTGATTTCCACCATGTATAACAACCGCATGATGGAACTCACCCAGAAGGCCAACCCGCCCTTCATCTACGGTTACGGCTACTACGGCACTTTCTTCATCAGCGACACCAAGGACGCTTGGACAAGCTACGCTGTGGCCAAGGACAAGGACGGCATCGACGAGGCCCTGAACGCCATCATGGCCGAAAACAAGCGCATGCAACAATACGGCTTCACTGCCTCCGAGTTTGAACGCGCCAAAGCCGACCTCATGAAACGCATTGAAAACCAATACGACGAGCGTGACAAGCAAGAGACCGACCGCTATTTCCGCCCCATCCTCGCCCACTTCCTCACCAACGAGCCGCTGATGGGCATTGAAAACGAGTACATGCTGCTCAGCCAGATTTTGCCCGCGCTGCCCGTGGAAGCCATCAACCAATACGTGCCTGAACTCATCACTGAGGACAACATCGTCATCACAATCACAGGTCCCGAGAAGGAAGGCGAAGTGATGCCCACCAAGGAAGAGATCCTCGCCCTGTTCAACAAGGCCAACACCGTTGAAGTAGAGCCATACAAGGAGACCGTCAGCAACGAGCCCTTGATTGCCACCCTTCCCGTGAAAGGCGCCATCGACAGCAAGAAACACGACGACACCTTCGACGCCACCATCCTTAACTTGAAGAACGGTGTGAAGGTCATCTACAAACCCACCACCTTCAAAGATGACGAAATCTTAATGAATGCATACAGCTTTGGTGGTTATTCCGTCATGGACCAGAGCGATCCTTACACCTTGCAGGAAATCAACGACTTGGCCACCCTCGGTGGTGTTGGCAACTTCAGCGCCATCGACCTGCCCAAGGTCTTGGCTGGCAAGAAAGCCAACGTACACCCCGAAATCGGCAACTTCACTGAAGGCATGAGCGGTAGCTGCTCCGCCCGCGACTTGGAAACCATGCTGCAGCTCACCTATCTGTATTTCACTTCGCCACGCGCCGATGAGGAGGCTTTCCAGTCCTACCTCACCCGCACCAAGGCCATGCTGGCCAACCTGGAGTCGAATCCTGATGTCGCCTTCAGCGACAACCTCATCTTCGCCCTCTTCGACAACCACCCGCTCCGTAAGCGCATGAAAGCCGAAGACTACGACAAAGTGGATTACGCCAAAGCCCTGAAACTCTACGCTGACCGTTACAAAGACGCCAACAACTTCGTCTTCACCTTCGTGGGCAACATCGACCCCGAGACCTTCGAGCCCCTGATTGAGCAATACATCGGCTCGCTGAAGACCAAGAAGAACGACGAGACTTGGGCCACCAACGTTCCTGCCATCACCGACAAGGACGTCAACTGCCACTACACCAAGGCCATGGAGAACCCGAAAGTGACCTGCTACATGGTTTATAACGGCGACATGGAATTCACCCGCAAGAACCAGATGACCATGCAGGCCCTGAGTGATGTGATGGACATCGTCTACACCGAGAAGATCCGTGAGGACGAAGGTGGCACCTACGGCGTGGGCGTCAACGGCAACCTGATGAACAGACCGAAAGAAAGCTTCATGTTCCTCATCGGCTTCAACACCAACAAGGAAATGTACGAAAAGCTGATGGGCATCGCCATTGCCGAGTTGCAGAACGTGGCCAACAACGGTCCGCGTCCCGAAGACCTCAAGAAGGTGAAGGAATTCCTCGTCAAGAAGCACGCTGAAGACCTGGAGAACAACCGCTACTGGATGAACTGCATCCAAACCAAGGAGCGTGATGGCTACAACCCGATGACCAACTATGTGGATATTGTCAATGGCATCACCAGCGACGACGTGGCCAACATGGCCAAGGCTGTGCTGAAAGGCTACAAGAAGGAGGTGGTCCAAATTCCCGAATAATCTTAAATCTTAAAAATAACAAAGTTATGACAGAAAAACTCACATTGAGAGACAACCCCACCATGCGGTGGATTGCCTTGTTGCTCTTGGCCTTAGCCATGTTCTGTAGCTACATCTTTATGGACATCTTGTCCCCCATCAAAGACCTTATGCAAGAAACACGCGGCTGGGACAGTGCTTCTTTTGGTCGTATGCAAGGCGCAGAGGTTTTCCTTAACGTCTATGTATTCTTCCTTATCATTGCCGGTATCATCCTCGACAAGATGGGAGTGCGCTTCACTGCAGTGCTTTCGGGTGCCGTGATGCTTGTGGGCGGATTGATTAAGTTCTATGCATGCAGCAGGAGCTTTATGAACACCGAATTGGAGGCTTGGTTTAACACCCACCTCAATTGGAATGTCAACATTCCTTTCATCGGCGACATTTTGCCTTTCGCAGATGGAATGCCCGGTTCCGCCAAATTGGCTGCCATCGGATTCATGATCTTCGGTAGCGGATGTGAAATGGCTGGTATCACCGTGAGCCGTGGTATCGTGAAGTGGTTCAAGGGCCGTGAGACGGCTTTGGCTATGGGTTCCGAGATGGCCCTGGCCCGTCTGGGTGTGGCCACCTGCATGATTTTCTCCCCCTACTTCGCCAAGCTGGGCGGCGAAATCGAGGTCTCCAATTCTGTCAAGTTTGGCGTAGTGCTCCTCTGCATCGCCCTCATCATGTTCATCGTCTATTTCTTCATGGACAAGAAGCTCGACAGCCAGACCGGCGAAGCCGAAGAGAAGGACGACCCCTTCAAGATCAGCGACCTTGGCAAGATTTTCACCAGCCTCGGATTCTGGCTGGTGGCTCTGCTGTGCGTACTCTACTATAGCGCCATCTTCCCCTTCCAGAAGTATGCCGTCAACATGTTACAGTGCAACCTGACCCTTGAAACGCCTGTCATCGCAAGCGACAATCTAGAGTTTAATGACTTCGGCCAAGTCGTCACTCCCATCGACCAGAACACGGTGATGTATGACGAGAGCATGACGGATGAGGCTTCCGCTCCGGCCGCAGCAGCGCCGACGACTGTAGCAAAGCCTGCCTTGTCTGTCGCATACAATGATTCCAGCATCAACATTGAACTGCCCAACCTGAGCGCCCAGAATAACATCGTTGCCTACAAGCTTCATGCCGACAACAAGTTGAATATTGTGAATGGAAACGACACGATAAATGTCGTGCTCCCAGGAAAGGACATCAAGGCAAACGATGAAGTATCCTTCTCCAATGGCACGCAGACCTTCAGCACAAAGATTGAGGATAACTTCTGGGCTGGCGAGTCAGTCACCATCATCCAGTACATCATCATGCTCGTTGTGGCCATTTGCTCCTTCGCCAGCAACTTCTCGAAAAAGAAAGGCATGAAGACCGGCTTGATGCTCCTCGCCGTCGTTGCCCTCGTGGTGTACTGCTACATGGGTTACATGCGTGGCACCGCCGAGACCATCTTCGCCGTGTTCCCGCTGCTGGCCGTGGCTATCACGCCCATCCTCGGCAGCTATGTCGACCACAAGGGTAAGGCTGCAACGATGCTTATGCTCGGCTCCTTACTGTTGGTGGTATGCCACCTCACCTTCGCCTTCGTTTTGCCTGGCGTTTCGGCCAGTTCTTCTGTAGGCGGTGTCATCGTGGCCTACGTCACCATCCTAGTGCTTGGTGCCTCCTTCTCCTTGGTGCCCGCCGCTTTGTGGCCCAGCGTGCCGAAGCTGGTGGATGAAAAGATCATCGGTTCGGCCTACGCCCTCATCTTCTGGATCCAGAACATCGGCCTTGGCCTCTTCCCGACCCTCATCGGCAACGTGCTGCAAAAGACCAACGCTGAAGGCACCGCTGCCCACGAGCTCGACTACACTTGGGCACTCGTCATGTTGGCCTGCCTCGGTATCGCAGCGCTGCTCATCTCGGTCTACCTCAAAGCCGTTGACAAGAAGAAGCACTTCGGACTGGAAGAACCGAACATTAAATAAACCGAAAAAAACAACATGAAATGTAGAGACACGCCATGGCACGTCTCTACATTTTTTTTAATTTTGCGGCAACAAACCACATAAAAAACGACAGCCATGAAGAAACTATCTATACTATTCTTGGCTTTGGCCTCCATAGTCACCTTGAAAGCCCAATGGGTTGACGACCCAGCGAGCAACACTTTCATCGCCAACTGCAACCACGCTGCTGCAGAGGTGTATGTTTCAACCGACAATTCGACTGGTGACACATACGTGCAATGGCATTACCAAGGCGAAAATGGCTGGTCACCATGGGTGCAGCGGTTAAATTTTGAAGGCATCCCACAATGGCCTGCCGACGGAATTCATGTCACCACCCCCAACTTGGCCACCTGGTCGCCAGGCTATTCCATGACTGCTGTCAATGGAGGCGTGGTAACGGTGTTCCGCACCCTTGGGCCTCATCACTGGGCCGTCAAGATCAACGCCGACGGCACCTTTCCATGGGGTGAACATGGCATAGTGCTCTTCGACGGTGAAGGCGGAGGCCGCTCCGAGGTGTTCGCCGGTGATGATGGCGGTGTGTGGGCCTTGGGCACCGACATGGACAGCACCTTCCTGCAATATATTAACGCCGACAGCACGCTACGCCCCAAGGCCACCATTAAAGACCCTAATAAAAAATGTTCCAACGGCCTATTGGTACCTGCTGAAAACGGTGTCTTTGTAGTGTATTCCAAACACACCCTCCAAGGCTACACCACCTACAATAAGGAAATACATGTTGCCGGATACAATAAAGACGGAGAACAAATCTTCCCCGAGACACTGCTGTTCGGGCAACAGGCCGTCGGTGCCAGCTATGTCCATTATGCCATTCCCGACCATCATGGAGGTGGCTATGTCTATCAATTCCACAACGGTATTGGTGGCGTGTACAACACCTACGTCACGCATTTCGATGAGAATGGCACACCCACCATATCAGATCTCAACGGCATCGCCGTACATAGTCCCGACTACAGCCACTTTTACACCAATGCATACGCCACTATCGATCCCTCGAGCAACGACCTCATTATTGCCTATCTCCAAAAGGATGCGGGATCTCAATCCCAACACCGAGTCTATGTCAACCGTATCACAGAAACAGGCGAAAAACCTTGGGGTGACGGCATTCTTGTGGCTGACTACACGGGCGGTTCCTATAGCGACATACATGTGGATGCCATCGATGCCATAGATGGATTCGTCGTGACTTACGGCACCGGTCAAGGCACCGTTGAGGCTGTGGGCTACGACAGCGACGGCAACTTCCAATGGAACACCACAATGAGTTCTACCAGTTACAATAAAGCCATCAGCGACAACACTACAGGCTTTTATGACGGACAGAACATTGTGGCTTGGGTTAACAGCGACGATGGTGGCGTCTATGGCCAAAATATCGGATGGGACGGCACCATGGGAAAAATCACGCCTCCTACACCATTGCCGTGCGACCCACCCACCGACTTCGAGGGCGAAGGCGTATATCATCAAGAGACGCTATCCACTTGGGTCACGCTTTCATGGACTGCACCCGAGACACTCCCGCTCCATTACAACCTCTATTGGGAAGGCAATAATAAAGAGGTCATTGAATTGGATGCTGAATGTACCTCATATTTTACAGAGGCCTTGCCCTATCTGGAGAACATTTTCAGGCTTACCGCAGTGTATGAGCACTGTGAATCCGAATTTGCACTTACTCCCAATGGCGATGATTATATCTTGATTATCGATGAAGATGGAGTTCCGGAAATGGAAAACGAGGAAATCGTTACCGTCACGGGCATCTACAACATCAAGGGACAACTTGTCAACACAAAGGATGTCAACGAGTTACCCACTGGAATTTATGCCATCATAGGGATTTCGGAATCAGGTAAAACCATTGTAAAGAAAGTTTTGAAATAATAAGTAGATGAGCAAATTTAATTTACATAATGATAAGACTACGGGACTGCGAGATGCGAGATTATGGGACTATGGCCTATGACTATGACAATGACCACTTCTGCCAAAAGCTGAAATCTCAGCATCCCTGTAAAAGTGGTCATAGTCATGGTCAATGGTCATAGTCAACCCGAAGTCAAAAAACAGCAGTTTAATTTTGAATAGTTACTTAATAATCAACTTAACCTTATAACAATATGAAAAAACTATTTATCCTTGTTTTCACCTTGGCTGCAATGACAATGCAAGCCCAATGGGTCGACGACCCGTCCACCAACACTTTAATCGCCAACTGTTCGGATGATGCTGGCGAAGTGTACCTTTCAACAAACGAAGAGACGGGCGACACCTACGTTCAATGGATGCAATTCGGGCCCAACAGCTGGTCGCCGACATTGCAGCGTCTCAACGCTGAAGGCGTGCCGCAATGGGGCATGGACGGCATACACCTCGGCTATCATCAATTCAGTTCCTCTGCAGAAGGCGTTGCCATGGTGGCAACGACTGATGGCGGTGTGGTAAGCTGCTTCTCCGTTTATGACGGTTATTCGTACGCCGTTAAACTCAATGCCGACGGCACATACGCTTGGGGTGAGGAAGGCGTCCAGCTTTTCGACGGTCTCGGTTTCTCTCGTACTGAAGTCATCGCAGGCGAAGATGGCGGCGTTTGGACATTAGGTTTCGACTACAGCCGACTCTTTGCCCAATATGTCAGCGCCGACGGTACCTTGAATCCCAATATCATCATCTCTGATCCAAGCCACAGCTGCATGTTCGGACAGCTTACCCTTGGCAAAGACAACAAAGTCTTTGTGACCTACGAGAAGACAAACGGTGGAATGTACACCAACAAAGAAATAGTTGTTGCGGGGTATGATGTTGACGGCACACAGGTAAGTCCTGAAACCGTGTTGATGTCGGAATCTGAAACATTCCAGTCGACCTACATCCATTATGCCATCTCTGACGGCTTAGGTGGCGGTTATGTCTATATTTGGCATCCTGGCAATGGAAATGCATTCAACCTATACGTGTTCCACTTCGATCAATACGGCGTCTCAACCATCCAAAGTCAACAAGGGGTAGCAGTGCATACTCCCGACCCTGACCATTATTATGGTGAAGGTTACGCCACTGTTGACCCTGCCACTCAAGACATCATCTTGGCTTACGAGAAGACCGACGCGTATACACAATCAGAGAGTTCGGTGTGGATCAACCGCATCACCCCAGATGGCGAAGTGCTTTGGGGCGATGGCATCTTAGTGCTCGACAACGGCAATGCACCCTGCCACGACATCAGAGTGGACGCCTACCCTAACGGCGACGGATTCATGGTGGCTTACCTGAGACAAAACAGCGACTGGGGAACAGACTCTTTCATCGAGGCCAAAGGCTTTGATGCCAATGGCAACCTACAATGGGAAACGGTGATGAACAACGTGAACGACTGGAAAGTAGCCGCAGAAAACACAACGGGTTTCCACAACGGTCAAAACATCATGATGTGGGTCAACCATAATAATGGCGGTTTGTATGGCCAAAACATCGGCATCGACGGCGCCATGGGCTACATTGAGCCCGTCCAGCCCTGTTTAGCTCCAGAAAATTTCCAAGGAACATACGTGTATAACGGAGAAGACCAAACTTTCGGCGCCCTGCTGACTTGGGATGCACCTGAAACACAACCATTATGGTACCAACTCTACATCACAATGCCTGACGAAACCATAATCGTTGCGGAGATTGATCCTACCGAAACCGAGTATTTCCATGAATTGCCAACTGCCGCGACAATTACATATAGACTGATTGCCGTTTACGAATACTGCGAGTCAGACTATGCCCTCACTCCCGATGGCGAGAACTATGTCACCGTCGAAATCACTGGAATTGAAGAGAATACCGACAACAGAATCGTCACCGTATTGAACGTCTACAACATGAAAGGCCAACTCATCTCGGTCAGCGGCATGAACGAACTCAACACAGGCGTTTACATCATCCAAGGCCTGACGGAAGACGGCCGCTTGGTCAGCCAAAAAGTGATGATTGACAAAAAATAAGACACAAAACACACGAAATGAGCAGGCTACGTATCATCATCAGCCCGCAGTACGACCCCTTCCTCAACCGCGCCGTGGAGCAACACCTCACCGAGTGCCAAGAGGAAGGTGTCGTTACTATGTACCTCTGGAAAAACGAGCGGACCGTCGTCATTGGCTACAACCAGAACCCCTATTCGGAATGCAATGTCAAGCTATTGCTTGACGAAGGCGGTCACCTGATGCGTCGCGGCACAGGCGGTGGTGCTGTCTATCACGACTTGGGCAACATCAACTTCTCGTTTATCGCCGACAAAAGGCTGTATGACGTGAAAAAACAACTCTCTGTCATCCAGGATGCACTACTCGCATACGGCTTGCATGCAGAGATTTCGGGCCGCAACGACCTCACCTGCGAAGGACGCAAATTCAGCGGCAACGCCTTCGCCAAAGGGCAAAAGAACAACCTGCACCACGGCACCATCCTCATCAAGACCGACGGCGCGATGATGCAACGTTACCTTATCGTCGACAAGACCAAACTGATGAAAAACGGCGTGAAGAGCGTGGCTAGCCGCGTCATCAACCTCAGCGAACTCGTCCCCGAACTGACCTCCGAGAACATCAAGAAGCCTTTGATTACTTCATTTGAAAAGGTCTATGGTGGCAAGGCCACTATGCTCGATTTCGACACCTTTATTAATAATAAGGAGGTGCAAGCCATCCGGGAACATATCGCATCAGACGAGTTTCTCTTTGGCCGCTGGAGACAGTTCAAGACCACTAAGAAAGCCCGTTTCCTTTGGGGCGGTGTCGAGATTGCCCTTCATGTCGACGAGGCCAATGCCCGCATCAAGGACGTGCAAATCGCGACGGATTGCCTCGAACCCGAAGCCATCCAACAAGCCGAACAACTGCTAAAAGGCTCTAGCACCAAGGTCGCGCCTGAACACGATGCTGAGAACGAAATCATGAGGGACATCATTAACTTGATTTACGGCTGAATAAAAAAGCGTATTTTTGCAGGCTGTTTTTATCATTCTATGAAATACTATCTTCTCCCTTTAGGCTGTCAAATGAACTTAAGTGACAGCGAACGTGTACGTACAGTGTTAGAAGGCATGGGATTTGTGCCCACCGAAAACGAAGAAGAAGCCACCATCCTCGGCATCATCGCCTGCTCGGTGCGCCAGAAAGGCATCGACAAGGTGTATGGCCGCATCGAGAAATGGAACGCCATGAAGAATCGCCAGAACGTCATCACCTTCGTGTCGGGCTGCATCCTGCCCGCTGACCGTCTGCGTTTCCTCAAGCTCTTCGACCTGGTCTTCGCCATGAACGAGCTGCCCAACCTGCCTGAGATGATCCGCCAATACGGCATCGTCACGCCAGCCTCACTCAAATACGGAGAAGAGATTGAATACCAACCCGTTGTCAAGCCATTGGCCCCGCTATTCCACAAGGACGACAAGATCAACCCCTCGGCCAACATGGACAAGTTCTGGGCCATCACGCCTACGCAGACCTCCTCTTTTGAGGCCTTTATCCCGATTCAGAACGGCTGCAACAAGTTCTGCACCTATTGTGCCGTGCCCTACACCCGTGGCCGCGAAGTGTCGCGTCCCTCGGAAGAGATCCTGACCGAACTGAAAGAACTCGTTGAGAAAGGCTATAAGAGCATCACCCTGCTGGGACAGAACGTCAACTCCTACGGCTTAGACAAAAAAGGTGAAGAGATTGACTTCACGGAGCTGCTGCGCCGCGTGGGCGAGTTCGGTAAGGCTTCGGGCAAGGAGTTTTGGGTGTACTACACCGCTCCGCATCCCCGCGACATGAAGGATGACGTCATCGAGGTGATGGCACAATATGACTGCCTTGGCAAGCAGATCCACATCCCCATCCAGTCGGGCGACGAGAACATGCTGCAACGCATGAACCGCCACCACGACCTGGCCACCTACCGTCACATCATCGAGACCATCCGCAAGAAACTGCCGACGGCGACCATCTTCACCGACATCATCGTGGGCTTTACCCATGAGACGGAAGAGGAATTTGAGAACACGCGCAAGGCCATGGAGGAGTTTAAATACAACATGGCGTTCATCGCACAGTACAGCGTGCGACCCGGTGCCGTGGCTTCGGAATGGGACGACGATGTGCCGAAGGAAGTGAAGCGAAAGCGTTACCACCGCCTCACCGAGGAGTTGATGAAGCACAGCCTCGTCTACAACCAAGGCCTCATCGGGCAGACCGTCAAGATGCTGGTGGAGACTCAGGATCGCAAAAACGGCTATCTCGCTGGCCACACCGAGGGCAAGATAGTCATTCGCTTCGCGTCAAGAGACACGAAACTCATCGGACAAATCGTGAATGTCAAGGTGACCTCGGCTTCGCCGCTGTCGATTGAGGGAGAATTGGTCGGATGAAGAAAATCGCGTTCAAGACATTAGGCTGCCGCCTCAACCTATATGAAACCGACGCCTTGGCATCGCGCTTCAAGGCAGCGGGCTACGACATTGCCGACAGCAATGCCGACGCCGATGTCTTCGTCGTGAACACCTGCACCGTTACCAATACCAGCGACCAAAAATGCCGTCAAGCCATACGCCAGATCCGGCGCAAGCACCCCGAGGCGCTCATTGCCGTCACCGGCTGTATGGTCAACCATCGCAAGGAAGAGTTGCTGCAATCTGGCATTGCCGACTATGTCATTGACAACGAGCGTAAGGCCGCCTTGTTCGACATCATCGATGAACACTTTCGCACGGGGCACAGCGACCCCGAAGGCTATGACCGCGACCTGTTCAGCTACCAGCCCGCCTTCGACACCTTCCACACCCGCAGCCTCATCAAAATCCACGACGGCTGCAACAACTTCTGCTCCTATTGCATCATCCCCATGGTCAGAGGCAGAGCCACCAGTCGTCCAGCCGAAGACATCTATAACAACGTCCGCGAGGTCGTCGCCCACGGCTTCAGGGAAGTCGTGCTGACAGGCGTCAACATGGGCCGTTACCAATACGAAGACACCAACTTCGAGCAACTCGTCGAGAACATCCTTGAGATTAATGGAGACTTCCGCGTGCGCGTCTCCTCCATCGAGCCCGACCAGTTCAGTGACCGTTTCCTCGCCTTATTCCAACACGAGAAACTCGCCCCACACATGCACATCTGCCTGCAAAGCGGTTCCGACGACACCTTGAAGCGCATGCATAGGTTCTACACCGTTGCCCAGTTTCGCGACATGTGCCAACGCATCAAGGCCTTCCGTCCCGACTTCAACCTCACCACCGACATCATCGTGGGCTTCCCAGGCGAGACCGACCAGACCTTCAAAGAGAGTTGCAACTTTGCGAAAGAAATCGGCTTCAGCCACATCCACACCTTCAAATACTCGGTGCGTAACGGCACCAAAGCCGCCGTCATGCCCGACCAAGTGCTGGAGAAAGTGAAAACCGAACGCAGTGAGGTCGTGCGACAGATCTCGTTGGAAAACAAGATCAAGTATTTCGAGATGATGCAAGGCAATACGCAACGTATGCTCATCGAACGCATCGACAGCAAAGGCCTCGCTCGTGGCTATGGAGAGAACTACATCCCCATCATAGCCAGTGGAAAAGAACTGGAAAAGAACACCTTTATTAATATAAGACTTGGCGAAATCGTCCATCGCGAGAACGAAGAAAAAATTGCTTTCAATATATTATAAATCAATCTATTATATTTTTTATAGAAAAAATTTCAAATAATCGATTGGGGTTTCGCAGAAAAGTTGTAATTTTGCAGCCCAAATTAAAAAGATTAAAAGCATAAAGGAATAAGAGATATGGCAAATCACAAAGATGCAATTAAGAGAATTCGTCAGACAGAGAAAAGACGCTTGCACAACCGTTACTATGCCAAGAACATGCGTAACGAAGTGAAGAAATTCAGGGCTTTAACCAGCAAGTCGGAGGCCGAGGGTCAACTTTCGAAGTTGTACTCCATCATCGACAAGGTCGCCAAGCGCGGTATCATCCACAAGAACAAAGCCGCCAACCTGAAGTCGAAGCTGACGAAGTTCACGAACAAATTGGCATAATTGGAAGTTTTATTCATACATGTTGGTGCCTCTTCTACGTTGTGGAAGAGGCTTTTTTGCTTGAAGTAAACCAAAAATTCCTATCTTTACCGCCCAAAACGACCCTCCTCCATGACAGAGAAGAAATCCATAAAGGAATGGGCAGCAGACGACCGCCCACGCGAGAAGATGATGGCCAAAGGCAAAGCCGTACTCAGCAACGCCGAACTCATCGCCATCCTCATCGGCTCTGGCAACAGCGAACTGTCGGCCGTGGAGCTGTCGCGCTCCATCTTGGACAGCGTCGACAACGACCTCATCGCGCTCTCCAACCTGACCTTGGACGATCTGATACAACACAAAGGCATAGGTGAGGCCAAAGCCATCACCATTATGGCGGCACTTGAACTTGGCAAACGCCGTCGCGGCGCTGAAGCCAATCTGCCCACCGAAGTGAAAGACTCAAAAGACTCTTTTGAGCGGTTTCTTCCCTACATCGACGACATGAGGCAAGAGCATTTCCTGGTCTTGTACCTCAACCAAAGCAACCACGCGCTGAAAGTGGAGTGCATCAGCAACGGCGGCACCACCCATGTCATCGCCGACCCGAAACTCATCTTCAAAAACGCCTTGAGCCTCAATGCCACTGCCATCATCCTAGGCCATAACCACCCTTCTGGCAACCCGCGTCCCAGCGAAGACGACCGCCAACTGACGAAAAAACTGGTTGCCGCAGGTAAACTCTTAGACATCAACGTTATAGACCATGTTGTCATTGGCAACGAACGTTACTACAGCTTCCGCGACCACGGAGAAATGACCTTCTGAAACACTTTGCGCCCATGAAACTCGTCACCATCATTGGGGCCCGCCCCCAGATTATCAAAGCCGCAGCGCTGAGCCGCGCCATCCGCAACCATTATGCCGACCAGATACAGGAGGTCATCGTCCACACGGGACAACACTACGACGACAACATGTCGCAAGTCTTCTTCGACGAGTTGCAGATCCCGCGTCCCGACTACAACCTCCACGTCGGCTCGGCCTCACACGGTGTGCAGACCGCCCGCATGACTGAAGGCATTGAGGCCTTATTAATTAAGGAGCAACCTGACTTCATCGTGCTTTATGGCGACACCAACTCGACCCTCGCCGGTGCAATAGCCGCTGCCAAGATCCATGTGCCTATTGTTCATATCGAGGCGGGACTGCGTTCGTTCAACAAAAGCATGCCCGAGGAGATCAACCGCATCGTGTGCGACCACTGTTCCACCCTGCTCTTCACGCCCACCAAGGCTGGATTGGAGAACCTGAAACGCGAAGGATTCCCTATGGACAATGACGGACCTTTCACCATCGACAACCCGAAAGTCTATCACTGCGGCGACATCATGTATGACAACAGTTTGCATTTTGCCGACATCGCCGAGGAGAAGACCGACATCATACAACGCTTGGGGCTAGCCGAAAAGCCCTTCATCCTAGCTACCATCCACCGCGACAGCAACACCGACCAACCCGAAAGACTGAGCGCGATTTTCAAGGCACTCATAAAACTTTCGAAAGAATGTCAAGTCGTGTTGCCGCTACACCCCAGAACGGAAAAACTCATCAAGACCAACCTTAACGAAGATTTGCAAAAGCAAATCTTCAGCTGCACGAACATCAAACTCCTTCCACCCGTTTCCTTCTTGGAGATGGTCGCCTTGGAGCGTCACGCCCAATTGGTGATGACCGACTCGGGCGGCGTGCAGAAAGAGGCTTATTTCTTTAAGAAGCCTGGCATCATTTTGAGACCCGAGACCGAATGGTTGGAGATCGTGGAAACGGGCAACGCCATCCTCGCCGATGCCGACGAGAGCCGTATCATGCAGGCCTGGCAACATTTCAAGGACAATCCACCAACCGCCTTCCCCGAGATCTTCGGTGACGGCCATGCAGCGGAGTTTATGCTTGAACAGATGCTACTCACCAACACGAGAAAATAACAATGAAAAGTAAGGCCCTATTGCTTCTCTTTGCTTTCACACTCCTCTTCAATGGGGCCAAAGCGCAATGGCAGTCCATGAACGGGCCACAAGGACGCTATGTCAGAAGCATCCTCTGCACCGACAGCCTCTACTATGCCGCCACGGGCGGTGGCGTTATGGTGAGCAGCGACCAAGGCCTTAACTGGGAATTTCGCAACAACGGCCTCACCTCATGCGACACCAAATGCCTCGTTACCTATAACGACACGGTTTTCCTCGCCACCGACGAGAACATCTTCCGCACCACTGATGGCGGTCTCCATTGGACACCCGATCCTTACCTACACAACCATTACATCAAACACATACTGGTCCATAACGGTTGGCTCCTCGCATCCACTTATGTTCAAGGTGTATACCAATCCATCAACGGCACGCAAGGGGAATACCTCTCAGACGCTTTTCCCCGTGACGTGCGTTATCCTTATTTCATGGCCGACAACGAAGATGCCGTATTCATCGCCACCTATAGGCGCGGGATATACCGCACCTTCAACGACGGAGCCTCGTGGGAGTCGTGCAGCAACGGCCTGAACTCCGATGTCCTCGGTATATACTGCCACAACGGGAAAGTCTACGCCACCGTTCTCGGTCAAGGCATCATGATGAGCAGCGACAACGGAGACACCTGGACGAGTGCCAACCTCAACAAACAAGCCAAAGGCTATGCCCATCTAGGCGACACCCTCTATGCCGCTTGCATCGGACAAGGCGTTTTCGCCACCTTCGACGGCGGCGTCACCTGGCACGACTTCAACTCCAACCTACCGTCGAAGAACCTATGGTGCATGGATGCCCGCGATGGTTATCTCTTTGTTGGTGACACTGAAGGCCGCATCTACCGGGGCAACAGCGACGGCACTGGCTGGATTCGCACCAACACACCCTCATTCCTTGCCACTGTGGGCAATATCGGCATCAGCAACGGACGTGTGCTGGCCGCCACCCACGGCTCCGATATGTTCTATACCGACAACGGCAGCAACTGGACACAGAGCACCAACATCGGGACGGTGGAAATACGCGGAATGATGGTGGAGGGCAACAACATCTTTATCGGCACCGACATGCTGGGCAGTTTCCTCTCCACCAACAGAGGCGCTTCGTTCAACTCGGCGGGATCAGGACTGCCTGAAGCACAATGGCTTCAGAGCCTTTTACGTTGTGGCTCGCAAATCGTAGCGGGAAGCAAGGATAGGATGTATGTCTCTTTCGGCCTTGGCGAGCAATGGTATGTACCCACCTGTCTGCCCCTTGAGATCGACGTCGTCGACCTCACGTGGGACGGCAACATCATGTATCATGTCTCCTACGACGGCGTGTTGCGCCACAGCCGTGAGCAAGGCTCCAACTGGCAAGTCCTCAACTCACCCTTCGAGGATGTCAACTACACTGCACTGCGCCACCATGACAACGGATTGTATCTGGGCACCCGAGAGCATGGCCTACATTTCACCGACGATATGGGCGAGACTTGGCAAACTATCGAAGCGTTGCCCACCGACGCCACCATCCGACACATCACCACCACCGACACCATCATCGCCGTAGGCTGCGAAGACGGTTCCATCTACCTGAAATACGACAGCAGCGATGTGTGGCAGCAAATGGAAAACATCCCCGTAGACGGCCCCATCCTCGACATCTGCATCGACAGGACGCTCATCTACGCTTCGCCGATGGCTGGCGGCATTTGGTACACAGAGTTACCCGCCATGCCTGACCATGTCACTGAATCAAGCGAAGTTACAATAACCATCGCGTCCAACCCTGTCTCAGCCTACATTATTGTATCGGCCAGCGAGGCCTTGCACGATGCCGAGTTGACTATTTACGACCTACAAGGAAAAGTGTGCTACAACGGCACATTTCAAGGCAACCGCCACGAGATATCGACCTATGGCTTCACGGCAGGAATCTATGTCGTGAAAGTGGCGAGCGACAAGACCTTTGCAGTACGAAAAATCGTCATTCAGCACTAATTCAGACTTTTTTTGAAACAAGTGTTGCAGATAAAGATTTTTTTCGTACTTTTGCACCCGCTAATAAAGCAAACCCTATTAACAATTTAATTATTTAATAATCAAACAGTTATGAATCAGTACGAAACCGTTTTCATTTTAACTCCCGTTTTGTCTGACGAACAGATGAAGGAAGCGGTAAAAAAGTATGAAGATCAGCTGACCAGCAGAGGTGCAGAGATCGTTCATGAAGAGAACTGGGGCATGCGCAAGCTTGCCTATCCTATCCAAAAGAAGTCCACGGGCTTTTACCAACTCATTGAGTACAAGGCCGAGGGTAATGTAATCGCCGATGTCGAAACCGAACTGAAGCGTGACGAGCGC
>JAGBQJ010000054.1 GCA_017632935.1 Bacteroidales bacterium
CTCTGAGGCGCAATAGGCGACCGTGGGCAGGCCTTGTGACAACTGCCGATTCTCGCGGAAGTACTGCTGCAGCAGGTCGTGAAAGCGCTTCAAGAGGTCGCTGCCGCCATTGTCTTCCTCGGAGAGTTGCCGCTGATAGATCCGGTTGCAGTATTCCAGTATCAGGTGCAGATAGCCCAACAAGATGCTTCTGAGCGAGGGCGAATCCTCGTGAGTTATCAACTCTTGCCGCATCTGGGAGAGCAGTTGTGTGATGCTGAGCCATTCATCAGGCTCCATCCGCAGCGATCCGGTGAAGAAATAAGAAAAATATTGGTAGCGGTCTATTTGGTGTTCCAATTCAGAGCCGTGTAGCAGTTCGGGCGACCACAAGAGCACCCATCCGTTCAGCGAGATGCACTCTCCATTGTCCTCCAAGCCGCCAATCTGTCCTGGCTCTACGGCAATAATCGAGGCATCGCTCGCCTGCACGGTTTTCATGCCATACGAGAGATCTTTGGGAAATTGGCGTTGGATAAAGAGCCCGTAAACACCGTAGTTGTTCAGGCTATGACGGAAAGGAGCCAGTTCGTCATAGTGGATAATACTGACCAATGGATGCAGTTCAGGAGCATCCACAAATCGGGCATAATCGTTGGGACTATCTATTTTCAGAATCTTCTTCATCGCGAGGCAAAGGTACAAAGAATATGAATAATGAGATAAAAATGGTACTTTTTTACATGATAATAATATATTATCTGCGAAATTGGTATATAATTAGCCAAATTGTGTGGTATTTCTATTAAATAACAGATGTACTTTTGCCAACGAAATCAGAATTAGACTTAAATGAAACAGATTCTCATCTTTGCAGCAGTGGTAGCACTTATGACCGCCTGCAGCAACCAACCGCAAACAACAGAAGCAACAAAAACAAAAGAAGAAATGAAACAAGAACTGAACCTCACGCAGGAGTGGGACAAGGTGTTCCCGCTGAGCGAGAAAGTGAACCACCGCAAGGTGACATTTGAGACGCAATACGGCTTAACGTTGGCCGCTGACCTTTATACGCCGAAGGATGCCGAAGGCAAATTGGCGGCTATTGCCGTGAGCGGCCCCTTCGGTGCCGTCAAGGAGCAGTCGAGTGGCCTTTATGCCATGAAAATGGCAGAGCGCGGCTTTGTGGCACTGGCCTTCGACCCGTCCTATACTGGTGAGAGCAGCGGTGAACCGCGTCGCACGGCTTCGCCCGACATCAACACAGAGGACTTCATGGCAGCAGTCGATTTCCTCGCAAAACAAGACAATGTGGATGCTGAAAGAATTGGTATCATCGGTATCTGCGGCTGGGGCGGCATCGCCCTCAACGCTGCCGCCGCCGACACCCGCATCAAGGCCACCGTGGCTTCGACGATGTACGACATGACCCGCATCAGCGGCAACGGTTATTACGAGTCCAACGACAATGAGGCAGACCGCCATGCTGCCCGTGAAGCCCTCGCCAAACAGCGTCTTGCCGACCCTCTGGCGATGGCAGGCGGTGTCGTTGATCCCTTACCTGAGGATGCCCCACAGTTCGTAAAAGACTACTATGATTATTACAAAACCTCACGCGGATATCATGCTCGCTCTGGCAACTCGAACGACGGCTGGCGTGTCATCGGCACGCAGGCATACGCGAACAGCCGTTTCCTTTACTACATCAACGAAATCCGCTCTGCCGTTCTCGTGATGCACGGTGAGAAAGCCCACAGCCGCTATTTTGGTGAAGGTGCTTACAAATACATGATGGAAGGTCAGGCTGAAGGCTACAATTTCATCGGCAAGCCGAATCCCAACCCTGAGAACAAGCAACTGCTCATCATCCCCGGTGCCTCCCACTGCGACCTTTACGACGGTGGCGAGGGTAATTACATTCCGTGGGATAAGTTAGCGGAGTTTTTCACTGAAAACCTGAAATAATACAAAATGAACGAACAACCCACAGGAAAAACATACGTCGGTAGCGATGAGCTTTATGCCGATGTGCAGCGTTGCATGAAACTGGTTGCCGAGATGAACACCGGCTACCACACCGAGGCCGAGGTGCGCGAGTATCTGCGACAGATCACAGGCTCCGACATCGACGACACCGTGCGTGTGTTTCCGCCGTTCAACATCAACTATGGCAAGAAGACCACCTTCGGAAAGGGCAGTTTCGTCAACTTCGGCTGCACCTTCCTGGCACTTGGTGGCATCACGATTGAGGAAGGCGTTTTCATTGCGCCTCATGTGGTTTTGGCCTCAGAATACCATCCCGAAGACCCGGAAACAAGACATTCGTTGCTCACCAAGCCCATCGTCATCAAGAAGAACGCCTGGATTGGAGCCAATGCCACGATATTGGCGGGTGTCACCATTGGCGAGAATGCCATTGTGGCCGCCGGTGCCGTGGTGGGAAAGGATGTCCCCGACAACACCATCGTGGGCGGCGTTCCGGCTAAGGTGATACGAATGATTAAATAAGAGACCAAATCAAACAACAAATCCTCAATCTGGGCAAAGTCTTGTCTTGCGGATTTTTTCTTTTGCCATGCATCAGAATTATTCCTATTTTTGCACTCTAAACAGAAATTCATCAATGCGCCTTTTAGTCACCATATTGCTTTTCTTTCTTGCGAGTTTGAATGGGTGTGTAAATCATTCATTGTCAATGGATAATGGATGTTCAAGGGCTGAAAGAACTGCCTTTGTTGACGATGTGGAGTCCAACTTGATGAATCTTTATAGCTCAGCTGCCGACACACGCAATGCCTTGCAACAGGAAACCTCAGTTTGTACACCAGGATTCAGTGCGCGAGTCGTGCCCAACCGAACCCGAACAGTCAGTAATGTCAGCATCAGGCAGGTGTTGCTTTCGACGCACAAGCCTGCCGTTTCAAGGTTAATTCATCATTCTGTCACCCAGTTAGTTGCGTTCCCGAAGGAATACCATGTGTTCCGGTTGAGACGCATCCTGATTTAGACCGTTCCCATTTTTTTCGTTTTTCCCTTTTTAGGCGCATTTTGCACCTAACGGTATAATTGTGTGCGGACGCACGCAGTGCGTCCGCTACAAATGGCTGCCACGATGTGACAGCCCAACAACCTAACAATTAAACAATCAACAAATCGAAGATTCAACGAAGTTAATTAAACAATGATAAAAATGGAAACAACAAATAATAAGAACCTCAAAAACCACGAACTCCCTGAATTGGAACGCAAAGGCTTCTTCCGCCGCTGGCACTATATGCCTACACAAATGCCTGTGCATAAAAAGGAATACTACTTCGTCGCCGACGACTTCGACGACTTGAAAGACCTTCTTGAAAAGCATCGCTTCAATGACTTGAAAGGACTACATTGCAAGGTGCTTAACCCTATAGAATTGGTTGTGCTTAATACAAAAGACCGACAATTTGCGGCGGCACAAATCTGTCGTTACTCGGAGGATTATGATTTTAAGCCTAAATCTGACATCTATGTTTACAAGGGAACTGATGCGGAAGCACTTCTCAGCGCGTTGAAAGAATTGAACCCAGAAGGATAAGGAAGTGAACCATGCAGGTAGAACTATTTTTACTGATTCTATCCACACTTTTCTTTGCCAGCATCTTGGCAGGCAAGGCGGGCAGCCGTTTCGGCGTGCCTGCCTTGCTGTTGTTTCTCGGCGTTGGGATGCTTTTTGGCAGCGACGGTCTCGGAATCCACTTTGACAACATCAAGTGGGCGCAGATGATTGGCACTGTCGCGTTGAGCGCCATACTGTTTTCGGGAGGTCTTGACACCAAGATCGAAGACATCAAACCCGTATTGGGTCCAGGTGCAACATTGGCCACCCTGGGCGTGTTACTTACCTCCGTAATAACCGGGTTGATACTCTATCTCCTGATTGACCCTCGCCTTGGCTTAGGTGTGATGGGATGCCTGTTGCTCGCCTCCACCATGAGCAGCACCGACTCTGCATCCGTCTTTTCCATCCTGCGGGGCAAAGGGCTTCATCTGAAGCACAACTTGCGACCTACGCTGGAACTGGAAAGTGGAGCAAACGACCCGATGGCATACGTGCTGACAACCACCCTTATCACACTCGTGTTGCAAGGCGGTAATCCTCATTACGGAAGTGCATTGCTGACCCTGTCGCTTCAATTGGTCATTGGAGCCGTGACGGGATGGGGCTTTGGAAAGGGCATGGTCTGGCTTATAAACAGGATCAATATCGATAACACTGCTCTTTATCCGATTTTGGTGCTGTCGGGTAGTTTTTTCGTGTTTGCGGCCACCTACTATCTGCAAGGCAACAGTTACCTTGCCGTTTATGTTGCTGGTTTGGTGGTCGGCAACAGCCGTTTTGTCCATAAACGTTCCACACGTAGTTTTTTTGATGGCGTGTCGTGGATAGCGCAGCTTTCCATGTTCCTCACCCTAGGTTTGCTCGTCAATCCGTCGGAGTTGCGCGAGGTTTGGTTTCCTGGGCTTGTCATCAGTTTTGTGATGATATTTGTGTCACGCCCGCTTGCCGTGTTCATTTCGTTGTTGCCTTTCCGTAGTTACACTTTTCGCGATCGTATGTTTGTCTCATGGGTGGGGCTGCGTGGTGCCGTTCCTATCATTTTCGCGATTTTATGCCGTGCTTCAGATGTACCACACAGCGATGTGATGTTTAACATTGTGTTTCTGTGCACATTGGTGAGCCTTATCGTACAAGGCACGACGTTGCCTTTGGTAGCACGATGGTTGGGCGTTTCGGAAGCGCCAAAAACGAAAAGCCGTGGCCCGTCACAGGATTTCGACATCGACTTTCCTGAGGAAATCAAGTCGGCCATCGTAGAAGCGACTGTTACAGAGGAGATGCTCACAATAGGCACTCGCATGATGGACTTCAGGCTGCCCGAAAAAACACTTGTAATCATGGTGAAGCGAGGCGACAACTATTTTGTTCCAACTGGCAAGACCCTACTTCATGTCGGCGACCGGCTTATGCTC
>JAGBQJ010000055.1 GCA_017632935.1 Bacteroidales bacterium
GCAATGTTGGCGGCGGCGGTACCTATACCCAAGGACAGAGTTGCACCGTGACGGCCTCGGCCAACAACGGTTACACTTTTGTCAACTGGACCGAAAACGGCCAACAGGTCAGCACCAACGCCAATTACACCTTCAACGTGATTGGCAACCGTACCTTGGTAGCCAACTTCACCCAGCAGACCTACAGCATTAATGTGTCGGCCAACCCGACGGCAGGTGGCGGCGTAACGGGTGGTGGCAGCAATTTCCACTATGGAGACAACTGCACCGTTACGGCTACGCCTAACAACGGCTACACCTTCACCAAATGGACCGAGAACGGCCAACAGGTTAGTACCAATGCCAGCTACTCTTTCTCTGTAACCGGCAACCGCACTTTGGTGGCTAACTTCACACAACAACAATACACCATCACGGCCACAGCCTCCCCAACCAACGGTGGCTCCGTCAGCGGCGGTGGCACCTTCACCTATGGCCAAAGCTGCACTTTGACCGCCACGCCTGCCACGGGCTACAATTTCGTCCGCTGGACCAAGAATGGCCAACAAGTCAGTACCAACGCCAACTACACTTTTACCGTCACTGCATCGGCCACCTATGTGGCTCAGTTCCAAGCACAGAGCTTCACCATCAGAGTGTCACCCAATCCATCCGATGCCGGCACGGTGACGGGTGGTGGCACCTATGACTATGGCGCATCCTGTACCGTCACCGCGAGACCTATTCAAAGATACGATTTCGTCAACTGGACCGAGAACGGCGTCGAAGTCTCCACCGAGTCAAACTACACGTTCACCGTCACAGCCAACCGCAATCTGGTGGCCAACTTCGTGATGCCCACGATTGAAATCAAAGCAACAGTCGACCCAGCTGGAGCCGCAAGCGTCAGTGGAGATGGCACATACAACTATGGCGATGAAGTCACCCTGACCCTCGAGCGCAATGAAGATTGGGCTTTCGTCAACTGGACAGAGGATGGCGAGGTGGTCTTCGAAGAAATGACATACACCTTCATCGCCACTGAAAACCGCAACCTCGTGGCCCACTTCATTTATACCGAAGGCATCGGTGAACTAGACGGCAGCCAGATTTTGGTCTACCCCAACCCCGTCAACGACAAGCTGACCGTGGAAGCACAAGAGGCTCTTGGCACCGTGGAGGTCTACAACCTCATGGGTGCCCAGATGTTTAGTCAAAAGGACTGCGGCAATAAGGTGGAAATCAACACTGGAGATCTGCCTTCAGGTATCTATTTCATTCGCCTGACAAACAACAAGGTTTCGGAAACCAGAAGGTTTGTAAAAGAATAATTCTAATTTGAATTGTCGTTCTATTTGTAGAGACGTGCCATGGCGCGTCTCTACATTTTTATTCTATCCATCGGATATAATCGGGTTTACGCGGCGCGGCCTCAGGATAATCGCCCATCACATAGCCCAGCACGCAGTTGCCGATACCGACGTATTTCTCAGGAATGCCAAGCTCTTTCAGCAGTTCCTTACCCTCGTCAATCATGAAAACCTCACGAGCGCGATGCACCCAGCAGCAGCCCAAGCCTTTGGCATGAGCCGCGTTGAGCAGATTACCCATCACCAAAGCACCATCCTCTTTCCACGTGAAAACCGTGCTGTCGGCCATAACCACCAGCACCACGGGCGCGCCAAAGAAGGGATCAAAGTCATCGCGGCCGATAACGACGGAGTTGAGCCGGCTCAGTTTGTCGCGCACCTCGCGGTTGGTGACAGCCAAAATGATGGCACTCTGACGGTTTTTGCCCGAGGGCGCATACATGCCTGCCTTGCAAATGTCTTCAATCACCTCTTTGGGAGGCATCTCATCGGTGTAGCTGCGTACGCTGCGACGCGTCATCAAGTCGTGAAGGGTAGTTTCCATAGGATAGGTTATTGAGATGGTCAAAATATTCGTTTGAGGCGGCAAAGGTACGCAATATTTTTGCAATTTTGCAGCCCGAAATCGGAAATAGATGCAAAAAGTCAAAAGTTACGTCCTGCCCATCGCCATCGTCTTGGGGCTGCTGCTGCACGAATATTGTGCCGCCCTCAGCGGCGTGGTGCCTTATATCATCTTCAGCATCATCTTCCTGACTTTCACCGCCGTCGACATACGCCAACTGCGTTTCAAGCCGATGTTCATTTGGATTATCCTCTTCCAGGTTGGGGTGAGTATTGGGATGTATGCCCTGCTGAAAGCGCTGCATGTCAACGAGATTATCGCCGAAGGCATATTCATCGGGGTGCTATGTCCAGTGGCGGCTGCAGTGGCGGTAGTGAGCACCATGTTAGGTGCCGACCGTAATACGGTAACCTCCTACACCGTCATTGGCAACTTGGTCATTTCTTTGGTGGCACCCATCTATTTCTCCTTCATCGGCGTAAACCAGGACATGCCTTTCCTCGAATCATTTTTACAGATTCTGCGCCGCATCGGTGTGGTCATCGGACTGCCGTTTTTCATTGCTTTGGCCTTACAGTTGCTGTGGCCCAAGGCTAACCGCTTCATCAGCCGTTTTAAGGGACTTGCTTTCTACCTTTGGGCTGCAGCCCTGTTTATGACCCTCGGCCAAACCATACATTTCATCATCGTCAAAGGCGAAGGCAACTGGTACAACATCCTGTGGCTTGGCGTATCGGCTTTGGTGTTCTGTGCCATACAATTCGGCCTGGGCAAATGGATCGGACACAAATACGGCGACACCATTGCCGGCGGACAACTCCTCGGACAGAAAAACTCCGCCATGGGCATCTGGATAGCCAATCACTACTTAGACCCATTGGCTTCGGTCTTTTTGGCCTTCTATTCCGTTTTCCAAAACCTGTTCAACAGCTGGCAGATTTGGTACTTCCAGCGGAAAAAGAAAAAATAAAGATTCCCTTCGTGGAGGGCTAAACCGCCTTCCATTTCCGAAGGGAATCTATAATGAAGCATTACAGCGAATTGTACGGAATGTCGAAGGTATTACCGACATTAACAATTTGACCGCCTTGGACGGACTTGTCCAAGTGAATGCCTTTCTTCAGCCAGCGGGAACGTTGTTCCGAAGTGCCGTGGGTGAAAGTCTCAGGCGCAGTACGTCCATAGGCCTGCTTTTGCAGGTAGTCGTCACCGATTTTAGCCGCTGCGTCAAGGGCCTCTTCGATGTCGCCGTCTTGAATGGAATTGTACATCTGGTTGTCTTTGTTGGCCCAAACACCAGCGAAATAGTCGGCTTGCAGTTCCAAACGCACCGTGAGTTGGTTGGCTTCGGGCGAGTTTTGGCCGTATTCAGCTCTCTTTTGGTGCACAGGGCCCAAGATACCTAACTGATTCTGCACGTGATGACCCACCTCGTGAGCGATAACGTAAGCGTAAGCAAAGTCACCATCAGCACCAATCTCTCGTTTCATGTTCTTGAAAAACTCCAAGTCGAGATAGACGGTCTCGTCGGCGGAGCAATAGAACGGTCCGCCCGCCGAAGTGGCGCTGCCGCAGCCTGATTTGACGGCATCGGAGAAAATATACAACTTCGGAGGCTGATAGGTCTTGCCCATCTTCCTGAATTCGGCCGTCCAAACATCTTCGGTACCAGCCAAGACCTGACTACAGAAGACCATCAATAGGCTGTCTTCTTTGGTCTGTGGGACATTTTCAGAAACGGTCGTTCCTTCGCCCAAGAACGAGCCAAACTGGCTCAAGTCGGGTGTCTGTCCCGTCAAAAAATAGATAACTACTGCTATCAGAATGCCGCCCAAGCCAATTCCACCGGCCTTCACGGCACCGCCCTTACCGCGGCCATCGACCACGTTAGAGCTCTGTCTTCTACCATCCATTTTCATAATGCATACGATTTTAGGGTTAATAATGGCACAAAGATACGGAAAAACTCCCGCTAAAAACCAAGCGAGGTTTTTTTTTGAAAAAAAGTATGAGAAAAGGAGTGTTTTCCTATTTTTGCAAAGTAGAATCAACAATTTATCAACAAATACAAACACTATGAAAGCATTCGTCAACGACACTGAAGTGCGCACATATTATGGTGCGAAAGTGAAATCAGTGGTACTCGCCTATTGCAGGGCCAACCACCTGCCGCTCAACCTTGAAGGCATCGAGGTGAAAGACGCCTTCGGCAATGTCATCGGTCTTGATGGCTCACTGCGCGCCAACTCGAAAGTCTATGTCAAATTCTAATATACGATACCCTGTCCCACGAAGGAAAAACCAACAAACGAGTTTGGCACGGTTTTGGTAAGAAATAAAGTGAACACTAAAATCAATAGATGTCAAACCCTTAAAAAATCACCAACTATGAAAACCAAGAACATCATGATGAGCATCCTGTTAGTGATAGGATCCATCGCAGCAAAAGCAGCCGGAGGTTATCCACCTGAACTCGCCTTGGTCTCACAGCCCGTGATGGTGTACAACTACAACTCTATCACGGTCATCTACGACGTGGAGAATATCGGCGACTACACCTATAGGGGTTACGTCTCCCTCTACCTCGACCCTGACTACGGCTACAGCTACGCCGAGAAATACGTCAGAGTGTATCCCGGCCGAATCAAGAGAGTTGAGATCGACATCCCACTGTATCGCATCGACAGAAGGTATGCCTTCACCATCATGCCCTACTACGAACTGGACGGCGAGCTCTACAGCTTCACCACCTTCGAATACTTCGAGCCGATTGACTTCTACTGGAACGGTCCGCGCACTGAGCGCTGGGTGGTCATCACGATACCTCCTCGCATCCGCCACTACCACCGTCCGGGCGACTACCGCTTCTACTACGACGGCTACCGTCCGCCGATGCCGCCCCCGCACCATGGCCCTGGCTTGCCGCCCCCGCCTCCTCCGATGGACCCGAGACACCACACCTACGGCTGGCACCACAGCAACGGCGGCTATCCTGCCACCCACCCCGAAATCTACAACAACCCGCCCGCAGCCAGCGAACCCGCACCTGCACCCACCGCAACGGTCAGAACGAAAACCACTGGCGGCAGCATGAGCTCAGGCAGCAACAACAGCAGCAACAGTAGCAGCAACAGCAACACCCGCGCCACCAGCTCCAGCAGCAGCACCCGCTCAAGCGCCACGAGCAGCAACGGTAGCAGCTCAAGCACCCGCCCCAGCGCAACCAGCAGCTCAAGCTCTCGCACCAGCAGCACGAGCACCAGCTCCAACAGCAGAACGGGCACAAGCAGCTCCAGCAGCCGAGTGAGCAGCTCCTCAAGCAGCCGCACTGCCAGCGACCCCAGCACAAGCACCCGCCCGGTAATCAACAGCGGAAGCAGTCGCACAAGCGGAACAACCACAAGCGGTAGCAGCCGCACCACGAGCACCAGCAGCAACACCCGCTCAAGCGCCACGAGCAACAGCGGCAGCACTCGCGCCAGCAGCTCCAGCAACAACACTCGCTCAAGCGCTACGAGCAACAGCAGCAACACTCGCGCCAGCAGCTCCAGCAGCAACACCCGCTCAAGCGGCACCTCGACAAGCTCGACTACCAAGAGCAGCAGCTCCTCCAGAAGCTCGGGCAGCTCGGTCAAAAGCTCAAGCTCCAGCTCTAGCAGCCGCAGCAGTTCCTCAAGCTCAGCAACCCGCAGCGGACGCAGATAAGACAAAAGAAAACCTAAACAATAAAATAGGAGGTGAGCGCGAAGCTCACCTCCTATTCTTTTTGCACTCAAGCGGTGCTGATTACTTCTTGACGAAGCGCATCGTGGTCTTGCCGCAACGGACCATGTAGAGACCGTTGCTCAGGTCGCTGATGCTGATTTCCTCATCGGCGCCGACCTTCACCACCTTAACCAGCATACCGAGGTTGTTGTAGATCTGCACCTCGCTGTTGGCTTCAAGGCCAGTGATGTGGATGCTCTCGCTGGCAGGATTGGGATAAAGGGCGATGACCCTGCCTTCGCTCTCGTCCATACCCACACCGCTGAAGATGGCCATCAAGGTCACATTACCGGTCAGTGTGAAGGTGCGCGGGTTGTCAGTCACTTCGTCGCTCCACTTCACGAAGCTGTAGCCCGTGTTGGGGATGGCTGCCAAAGTAACGGTAGTGCCTGCCGGATAGGGACCCGTGCCTACCAACGTGCCTGCACCCACGGGAGAGGCAATGGCGGAAACGGTGTAGTAGGTCGTGCCGCCTTGGCTGAAGGTGGCCACATAGTTGACGTTGCCCGTCACCGTCACCGTGTGCGTGGCTTCGGTCGAGCCGTCGCTCCATGCAACGAAGGTATAGCCGCTGTTGGCCGTGGCCGTCAGCGTGATGGTCTGGCCATAGCTGAAGACGCCGCCGCCTGTCACCGTACCGCCTTCGGCAGGACTGGCGCTAACCGTGACGGTGTACTGCACCGCCTCGAAGACTGCCGTAAGGAGCAGGTCCTCATTCACCTGGAGGGTGCGCGGATTGTCGGTCACACCGTCGCTCCACTTCACGAAGTTATAGCCACCATTGGGAATGGCCGTCAGGACTGCCATGGAGCCTGCAGCGTAGGTGCCCGTGCCGCTCACCGTGCCTGCGCCAGTGGGAGTGACAATGGCGTTGACAGTATATGTCGTACTGCCGCCACCGTTTGTAACTTCGAAGTCGATGGTACACGTACTTAAATAGCCATTGCCCATAATCTCGTTATAAATGTCATCGCAGAGGGAAGCGTCGCCGTTGAAGTAAACCGTGGCATTCGCATCAAAGCTATAGCCTGGTTTTGGAGCCAACTCTACACACATATAATATGTACCTTCTTCAAAAACATCTTCTAGCAACAAGTACTGATCATCATCTTTCCAACCAACATTGTTGATGGTGTAGTTCGCATCGGAAGGCACCGTCACGTCAAAGTCGGGATGGGCACCATAAACCGGAGCGGTGAAGCCATCAATGTGAATCTCACTGATGACATTAGTGCCGCCGCCATCAGCGGTGATGCTCACGTCGTCGATATACCAGTCATGCGCATCATATCCCTCGTATATGAATACAACAATAATTTCCTGTCCCTTGAAATCGGAGAGGTCGATTTCGATGGTTTTCCATTCTTCTGAAACCTCTTCTTCTGTCGCACGCCAAACTTCTATGCCACTTTCATATTGTTCACTGGCCACCAGAACATATTCGGTTCCATGTTGATAGTAATCAGGATACCGTTCGAGAGACTTGAACGTCAGCTTGCTATTCTCTTCTGTCGGGAGAGCGATGATAGGACTGATAAGCTCGCCTTCCTGGTCACCATCTCTACCATATTCATGCCAAGCACAATAATCGCCGGTTGCGGCCGGATAATAGGTGTTTTCTCCACCTCTATGCCAATAAGAAGCCTCGTCATCATTTTGTTCATCAGAATCAAGCGCTGACCAACAAGTCCAATCGGTTGCGCCCATTTCGAAGCCCTCGAAATAGGGCAGGGTGCGCACTTCACCGTCGCACTCTGCGGGGATTACGAACATGTTATACACATATCCAAGCTTGTCGGGAGCCCACAGCAGTTGTCCGTCCTTGTAAATCGCGCTATGATAACCTTCAAAAAATTCGCCCGTTGTCACCGTATAATAGACACCATCGGGGGTCACATCAAGACCATTAATGTATACTGCATCATCAGGTGTAATATAGACATGGTCGTTTTTCCAAATAGCATTACCAGCTGCAGGCTCGTCATTACCTCTCGAGATGGTAAAATAGACATCGCCGCAATCCACCTTCAATGCATCAGGCATATAAGTCTCACTATCAACAATAGCATGTACCTCAGATCCATCTATAAAGACTTTGGGTACATAAACACCTGCTTCCCGCTCCGCACCAATGGTATAAATCCTGCCTTCGTAAATATCGATGCCAAAGAAACGCACATGCTGTAATTGATACAAAGGTTGCTCTTCGTTGTTTCTCCACACATAACCTATGTAATCCTGTTGTCCCCCTTCAGTCCAATACTCATATCCGCATGTATATACAGTACCTCCATCACAAACAACGTCGGTTGCTATGCAATGACCGTCATGTAGACCAGAAAACAGTCCCCAAGGTTCACTCTCGTCATTTTCCCAAATGGCAGCCCCCTTTTTTCCGTCCACGCCATATTTTGTACCGACCGAATAAAGATAATCATAGCTATCGACGGCCAAGGCATAAACCTCTGTTCCTCCCAAACCGATCAAGTAACCGGAGTGATTCATTATTACATCTCCATATTGTTCAGAACCGTTATCTGAGTTTTCCACCCAGTACAGATTGCCTTGACTGTCCATAACGACATCTTTGCACCAAAAATCGCAACCTGGAGCTGACTTTTCATAGTAAACCTCGCCGTTTTCGAAAACAACGGCGGCATCTTTGCCGTACTGGTTTTTGTACGAGCCTGCGGTGTACACCGTCTGTGCCAGGCTCATGCCGGCGAAAGCCATCACCGCCATGATGATTAGTAATACTCTTTTCATAATTAATTGATTTAGTTAAACATAATGATAATTGATTGGTTTTTTTCCATTGATATTGGTTGCAAATATAAGCATTTTTCCGAAAGAATTCACTATTTTTGCCCAAAATCTTCATGCCGTGAACATCATCAATTTTGCAGAAAGCAACAGCATCATCAACCAATATGTGGCCGAGCTGAGGGACATACGCATCCAAGGCGACCGTAACACCTTCCGGCACAACCTGCAACGCATCGGTCAGATGATGGCCTACGAAGTGAGCAAGACCTTACACTATTCTGAGAAGACCCTTCAGACACCTTTGGCCGAGGCTAAAGCCAACATACCTGACGACGAAATCGTGTTGGCCACCGTGTTTCGTGCGGGGCTGCCCTTCCATCAGGGCTTTTTGGACGTTTTTGACCATGCGGGCAATGCTTTCGTGTCGGCCTACCGCTATTATCTCGACGAGCAACACGAGAACGTGGGCATCAAGGTGGAATACCTGGCCGCTCCCGACCTCAGCGACAAGACCCTCGTCATCGCCGACCCGATGCTGGCCACGGGCGGCAGCCTTGAACTGGCCTACCAAGCCCTTTGCTCAAAAGGCATACCGAAACAGCTACACCTCTGCTGTGTCATCGCTGCACAGGCGGGCATCGACAACCTGATGAAACTATTCCACCCCTTGGACAACGTCACATTGTGGTGCGCCGCCATCGACCCCATCCTGAACGAGCACAAATACATCGTGCCTGGATTGGGGGATGCAGGGGATTTGGCGTATGGGGATAAAATCTGATTCCATTTTGTAGAGACATTTCAGGAAACGTCTCTACTGATTCCATCCAATGTTTCCACGATGGCCTCAACCAAATTGTAGGCACCGTCATAAACGTCCTTCAGCGTGGCATCGAGCATGTAGGCGGGCGTGGTGAAGACCAATAATTCATTGTCGGCGCACACATCGCCATGTTCGGTCTGCACGTGGAAGGCACCCATCTTGCGGATGTTGTCGGCATCGGGCGTGCCTTCGTTGCCCAAGGTAACGCAAACGCCAGGCAGCAGCTTGGCGAACATCACGGGGGCAATGCACATGCCGCCTAAAGGTTTGCCAGCCTCGCGGGTCTCAACGATGGCACGGGCCACGTCGGGCTGCACCTCCATGTCGGCGCCTTTGTAGGCATAGTCGCACAAGTTTTTCGCCACGCCATAGCCCCCGCTGAAGAGCAGGCCGTCGAAGTCGGCTGCTTTGTATTCCTCGACAGGTTTGACGTTGCTGCGGGCCAGACGGGCGGCCTCGGTGAGGATGTTGCGTTCCTCCTTCACCTTCTTGTCTGTGAGATGGTCGATGACCTCGGTTTGCGGGCGGTTTGGCGCAAAGCATTGATATTCACATTGGTGCTGCTCGATGGAGAGCAGAAGGGTGATGGCCTCATTGATTTCGCTGCCGTCCTTGCGGCCGCAACCGGCCAAGATTACTGCAAATTTCTTCATGATGATTGATGCGTTGGTTTTGCTCGCAAAGATAACAAAAAACACCCTAAACTTTTATCACAGCGCTTTTTTTCATACATTTGCAGCAAATTTATCAAATCCTCACACAATATGAAAAGAACAGCCTTACTCCTTACCTTAACCTTGGCGTTGTTTGCGACCGCCTTCGCCGAAAACGTAGAGCTGACCCGTGCACAACGCGTTGCCGAGTCGCTTCTGGCCTCAAAAATGGGTCAGACCCCCAATATCCAAATGGTTGACTATGCCAATCGCGGCTCATTCACTAACTTTTACGTGTTTGGCAACGAGCACTGCTTCGTCATCGTCAGCGCCGACGACCGCGTGTCGCCTATTCTCGGCTACAGCACCGAGGACGGCTTCGGCCAGACCGCGATGCCAGAAAACGTGTTTTATTGGCTGAAAGCCTACGACGATGAAATCAGTGCGGTCGTTTCGCATCAGATGGAAGCCACCGAGGAAATCGTTTCGGAATGGAGCAACCTGATGAACGGCAACGGGTTGGAGCCCAAGTCACGCACCAGCGTCAGTCCGCTCATACTGACCAAATGGGACCAAGTGGCACCTTTCAACAACCTATGTCCCACCGATGCCAATAACGTTCATGCTGTTACGGGCTGTGTGGCCACGGCCATGGCACAACTCATGAACTATTGGGAGCATCCCACAAAAGGAACAGGCTCACATTCCTATAACTGCACTGGATATGGGCAGCAGACGGTCAACTTCGGCAACACCACCTACGACTGGGACCACATGAAGAACTCCTATGCGGGCAACAACACTACCACCGAGATTACTGCCGTCGCCACGCTGATGTACCACTGCGGCGTTTCGGTCAATATGGCCTACAGTGCCAATGCCAGTGCCGCTAACTCATACGATGTCCCCAATGCGTTGAAGACCTATTTTGGTTACTCAACAGCCACCCAATGTCTCAGCCAGTCGAGCTACAGCTCGCAATGGATTACGATGCTGAAGACTGAATTGAACAACGCGCGGCCCGTGTACTACTGCGGACAATCGGGCAGCGTCGGGCACGCCTTTATTTGCGATGGCTACAACGAGAACAACCAATTCCACTTCAACTGGGGTTGGAGCGGGTCGTGCGACGGCTACTATACTATCGGCGCCCTGAATCCTGGCCCTGGCGGTACGGGCAGCGGCGATCAAGGGCAATACAACACGAACAATGCCGCCATTTTCTACTGCCAGCCTATCGCCCCGACCATCAATCCGCCCACCAATGTCAGTGCGAGCGTTAACGGGCACAACGTCACCCTCACTTGGACTGCGGCTAGCGGTGCCTCCTCCTATAAAGTCTACCGTGACGGCAACCTTGTCAACGGCAGCGTGAGTGGAACGAGTTACACTGACAGCAATGTCACCTACGGCATCCATGTGTATTACTTGAAAAGCGTTTCTTCCAACGGCACTTTGTCGTTGAAATCGAACAACGCCACCGCCGATGTGCATTTTGCCGGTCCTGTCCCCACCAACCTCCAAGGCTCGGCCAACGGTACAACCGCCTCGTTGAGCTGGACAGCACCTGCAGCGGGACCAACGACCCCGTTGCAATATGGCACAGGCACCATGGCTGGTAGTTACGGATATAACGGTGCTGCCGATACCTATTGGGCACAACGCTATTCAGTCTCCACCTTGGCACAATACGCGGGCATGGCTATCAATAAAGTTTCCGTATACTTTAAATATACAGGATCTTACACCCTTTACATCTACAAAGGAGACGAGACTGGTCCAAGTGAGCTCGTGCAACAAAAGAGTTACTCCGCTACAGCTACTGGCTGGAAAGACATCACCCTCAGCACCCCTGCCGTGCTCGACTACTCAAAAGACTTGTGGGTGGTGATGAAGGCTCCCAGCAGTATCAACAGTCCAGCTGCCTATTGTTCCTATTCCGGCACAGGTGCCACTGATGCAAGGTATATTTCTTCCAACGGCGATAGTTGGCAGCAAGTTGGTAGTAATATCTCGTGGCTTTTCAAGACCTATCTGACCGACGACACCCGGACGTATCGCGTGTACCGCAACAACACCGCCATCGCCAACAGCGTGAGCGGCACCAGTTACATAGACTCCAACCTAGCCAACGGCACCTATACTTATTATGTCACCACAAACTACTATGGCGGTGAGTCGGATGCTTCCAATAGTGAGATTGTTGTCATCGACGGATCGCAAATGTACACCATCACCGTCAGCGCCGACCCGACGGCGGGTGGCAACGTTACTGGTGGAGGCTCTTACAGCTCAGGCACCAGCTGCACCGTGACCGCTACGCCTAACACGGGATACAACTTTGTTAACTGGACGGAGAACGGCCAGCAGGTCAGCACCAGTGCCAGCTACACCTTCAACGTGACAAGCAACCGCAACCTTGTGGCCCATTTCCAACAGCAAACCTATACCATCAGCGTTTCGGCCAACCCGACGGCAGGCGGCAATGTTGGCGGCGGCGGCACCTATACACAAGGCCAGAGTTGCACCGTGACAGCCTCAGCCAACACTGGTTATACTTTTGTCAACTGGACGGAGAACGGCCAGCAGGTCAGCACCAACGCCAATTACACCTTCAACGTGACTGGCAACCGTACTTTGGTGGCTAACTTCACCCAGCAGACCTACACCATCAGCGTTTCTGCCAACCCAACCGCAGGCGGTAGTGTCAGCGGCGGTGGCACCTATACCCAAGGCCAGAGTTGCACCGTGACAGCCTCGGCCAACACTGGTTACACTTTTGTCAACTGGACCGAAAACGGCCAACAGGTCAGCACCAACGCCAATTACACCTTCAACGTGACTGGCAACCGTACTTTGGTCGCCAACTTTACCCAACAGAACTACACCATCAACGTGTCGGCTAACCCGACGGCAGGCGGCAGTGTGACAGGCGGTGGCAGCAACTTCCATTATAACGACAACTGCACCGTCACGGCCACGCCCAACACGGGATATACCTTCGTTAATTGGACGGAAAACGGTCAGCAGGTCAGCACCAGTGCCAGCTATTCCTTTAACGTGACCGGTAACCGTACTTTAGTGGCTAACTTCTCAGCACAAAGCTACACCATTAGCGTCAGCGCTAATCCGACGGCTGGTGGCAGCGTCAGCGGAGGCGGCACTTACAACCACGGACAAAACTGCACCGTGGTCGCCACCCCCAACTCTGGTTACTCCTTCGTTAATTGGACCGAAAACGGTCAGCAGGTTAGCACCAATGCCAGCTACTCCTTCAACGTAACTGGCAACCGTACTTTGGTGGCTAACTTCACGCAGCAGACCTACACTGTCAATGTATCGGCCAGTCCGACGGCTGGTGGTAGCGTCAGCGGTGGCGGCACTTACAACCACGGACAAAACTGCACTGTGGTCGCCACGCCAAACTCGGGATATACCTTCGTTAATTGGACGGAGAACGGCCAGCAGGTCAGCACCAACGCCAGCTACACCTTCTCCGTCACCAGCAACCGCAACCTTGTGGCGCATTTCTCCACGCAAAGCTACATCATCACCGCTACGGCCGACCCCGTAGCAGGCGGTAATGTCAGCGGCAGCGGTGGCTACAACTACGGAGACCAATGCACCTTGACGGCCACAGCCAATGCAGGTTATGACTTCATTAACTGGACTAAAAACGGTACGCAGGTGTCGAACAATGCAACCTTCAGTTTCACTGTGACCGAATCGGCCACTTACGTCGCCCACTTCCAAGTGCGCAGCTACGATGTCACCGTGACCGCCCAACCCGAAGAAGGCGGTAGCGTCAGTGGTGGTGGCCATTTCGACCATGGGCAGAGTTGCACTGTTCATGCTACCCCCAACACGGGCTACAACTTCGTCAACTGGATGGAGAACGGCACCCCTGTCTCGACTTCGGCCGACTACACCTTCACCGTTGAGGGCAATCGCAACTTGGTGGCTGTCTTCGGCCTCGGCAGCTTCGTCATCACCGCCGTCACCGACCCTGAGAACGGCGGCAGCATCACGGGTACGGGTAGCTACGAATACGGTGAGAGCTGCACCATCAGTATCGAGCCTTACGAGAACTACACCTTTGTGAACTGGACCGAGAACGGAGAAGAAGTCAGCGCCGAGCCAAGCTTCGATTTCATTGTGGAAGGCTCACGTTCGTTTGTCGCCCACTTGATTTACTACGATGGTGTAAATGATAACGGCACACAGATTGCGCTCTATCCCAACCCCGCCGATGACTGGTTGCACATTGAAGGCAATGGCATCCGCAAACTGGTAGTTGTCAATGCCATGGGACAAGTGATGGAATCCATGGAAGTTGAAGGTCAGGAGACGCTGATGCTCAATGTAAAGCATTATGAGCCAGCGACCTATATCATGATGCTCCATACGGAAAAAGGTATCGTTACCCGCTGCTTTGTGAAGCGGTAAACGAAAACACATAGGCTTCAACCCTGCGGAAAATGCGTCTTTTGCATCAATTCCGCAGGGTTGAGCGTTTTATTTAAACCATTCGGGGTTCCGTTTTTCGAAAAACGCCGTCAATCCTTCTTGGCCAGCCTTGGAGACACGTTGGTTGGCGATAAGCACTGAGGTGTCGTAAAAAACGGGATTGAGTCGGTCAGCGGTGCCGCTCACCAGGCGGAGCAGGTGCTTGCACTCGGCTATGGCATCGGGAGAGGCCTGCATGAAATACTCGATGTATTGGCGCTCAGTGTCAATCATCTCCGCCTCGTCGACGACGACATTCACGAGGCCGAAGGCCTTAGCTTCGTCAGCGGAGAAGCGCCTCCCTGTGAGCATCAGTTCCTTGGCGGCGGTGTTGCCTATCTTGCTCACCACGAAAGGAGAGATGGTGGCAGGCGTGAGGCCCAAGCGTACCTCGGTGAAGGCAAACTTCGTTTCCTTCTCTGCAATCACGATGTCGGCGGCAGCAATGATGCCGTTGGCACCGCCAATGCAGGCACCATGCACATCGACGATGACGGCTTTGTCGCAGAAATAAATCGTCTGGAACAGTTTGGAAAGCTTTTCAGCATCAGCGATGTTCTGGTTGTAGCTGTAGCCTGCCATCTCCTTCATATAGGCCAAGTCGGCACCAGCGCAGAAGGCCTTGCCGTTGCCTTTCAGGATGATGACGCGGATGTCGTCGCGGCTGTTGAGCCAGTCAAAAGCCTCGGTCAGCTCACGTATCAGCTCGGCATTCAGCGCGTTGCGCACCTCGGGGCGGTCGAGGTTGACCCAAGCCATGCTTTCGCCCAGTTGTACTTTTATTGTGGTGAATTCCATTGTCATGTCATGTTTGAGAATGCAATAATCGGAAAAAATTGACAATTTGTCGCAATCATATCGTAAAAATTGCGTTTCTTTGCATGCGGAACGACTTTTGGAGGAGAAGGGTGAACACATAGGTTCGCCCCTACATACGAAAAACGAACAAATGGAAAACGACAATATCAACAACGGACTTGACGGGCTCTTGGACATGTTCAAGAAACTGATGGAAGGCCAAGACCTTGATTCGATTCCAGGCATCAACGAGGAACAAAAAGAACAACTGAAGATGTTCCTTGACGACTTCGACGAATTGAAGAACGACATCAAAGTCGAGATATACAAACTTGACCCCTTCTCGAAACAGATGGTGGAGATGCTTATGGGTCAGTTGAAAAACATTTCCGGAAATGCTCAGATTTCTGTAAATCAGAATACTAAACCAATTGAGCCTGCCGTCAACAAAGAGAAGCAACTGACTGAAATCCCAGGCACCACGGAGAACCTGGAAGCCCATTTGGCCGCCATTGATGACCAACTGCGGCAACCAGATCTTTCTGATGAGGAAATCAACAGATTGTTGGATGAACGTATGGCTATCAGTGAGGAGTTAGGAGTTGGGAGTTAGGAGTTTTCAGTTGCGCAGTTAACAGTTTGAAATAATATAGAATTAAATATGAAGAAAGTACTATTCACTTTTATTGCATTGGTTTTCTCGGCGAGCGCGTTCGCGCAACTTATCGCTGACAAGACCGACAAGCGCGTCACTTTTGGCCTTGACCTGTTCCACGACTTCCAGCTTGCCCCGAGCGACAATTGGGATCCGCGCGGTTTCAACCAAGGCGTGAGCTTCGCCCTGACCTACAACTTCCCCTTGGGCGAAAGCACCAAACACACCGTGAGCATCGGCTTGGGCATGTCGTCGCACAACTATTTTTCCTACACGCGCATCATGAATCCTTACACCAACGGCGATTTTGAATACCAAAGCTACCGCGACGTGGAGAATTTCAAGCGCTACAAAGTCAACCCGACCTATGGCGAAGTGCCTCTGGAGCTGCGTTTCCGCATCAAGGATGCCGTGAAGATCGGCGTGGGCGTCAAAGTCGGCGTGATGCTGGCCACGAAGACCAAATATGTGGGGCCCGACGACAGCGAAGGCGACATACTGACCGATGGCAGCGGAGCCACCGTCCACGAGAAGCTGTGTTATATCAGCAATGTGGAGCGCATGGCCTATTCGGCCACCTTGCGCGTGGGTTGGAATTGGGTGAGTGCCTTTGCTTCTTATCAAATCAACCCCGTGTTTGAAGTCGGCCACAACGCCCCGACCTTCCATCCGCTTTCGGTGGGTTTGACTTTTGCACCATTCTGATTAAGTAAGGATTGCTTATGGTCGCTTCATGTCACTGCGAGGCACGAAGCAGTCCAGAAAAACAGCTTATTCACTAGATTGCTTCGTCGTACCTCCTCGCAATGACGCAAAGCGTGTCCCAATGGATTCTTGCTGAAGCCGAAAAGATGGGCTTCGATGCCTGCGGCATTGCCAATGCCACAGCCTTGGAAGCTGAGTCGACTCACGTGGAGCAATGGCTCGGCGAGGGATACGAAGGCGAGATGGGCTACTTGACCCGCAACAAGGAAAAACGCTACGACCCGCGCCTTTTGGTAGAAGGTACCAAGAGCATCGTCACCGTACTTTACAACTACTACCCGAAACAACCTATAGGCGACGGCAAGCATTTCAAAATCGCCAAATACGCCTATGGCAACGACTATCATGACGTGCTGAAGCGTAAGCTACGGCAGTTGTTAGAACGCATTGAATCCCGAACAGGTAATCTGGAAGGCGTGCGCATTTTTGTGGATTCCGCACCGGTATTGGACCGCGCTTGGGCCGTGCGCTGCGGCTTGGGATTCATTGGCAAAAACACCACTTTGATTCATCCCAAAAAAGGCTCCTTCTTTTTCATCGGCCACCTGTTTTTACCCTTAGAACTAACCGAAACCGGTCAAACACTACCCAACCGCTGCGGTCGCTGCACAAAATGCATCGATGCCTGCCCAACCCATGCCTTGGAAGCACCCTTCCGCATTGACGCGCGCAAGTGCATCTCCTATTTAACCATTGAATACAAAGGCAGCTTCGCGGGGTTAGATCCCGAGACCTTCAAAGGGTGGATGTATGGTTGCGACATCTGTCAGGATGTCTGTCCTTACAACCGTTTTGCCTTGCCCAATGTGGAGCCCGAGTTCCAGCCTTCGGAACAGCTTTTGGCCATGCGCGAAGACGACTGGAAACGCTTATCACAGGCTGACTTTGAGACATTATTCAAGCACGCCGCCTTGCAACGTGCTGGATATGAAGGATTGAAAAGGAATATCGAGTTTATCTCAGAGGAGAATTGATGTTGTAGGTCAAGGTGAACTGGATTACCTTGTTATAATATTGGTTAAAAAACCAACCCGGATTGCCCGAGAAACGACAAGGCACCACTGAATACATGAAACGTGCACCGAGGCCCAGATGCTCATTAAAGGCGACATGTATGCCCGCATTGGCCGTGGACGACAGCAGATTCCAACGATTTGTAGTGACCTGAAAATCGGCATCCACGTCTTCTGTGGCTTTCAGACGCACATCAAGGCTGGCACCAGCTTCCAAGGTGAGGAAATCCAGCGGACGGCCATTCACGCGGAACATGCCCAAGTCGTAACGCAGCATCAAAGGAATCTCAGCATAATGCAGGCGCAAACTATAGGGATTGTAATAGTATTCGTTCACTTCCTTGTCGGACGAATGCGCCCCTAACAGCGAGTATTTCAGCTCCATTTGGGCAGAAAGATGGTCGGCTACGGGCAGGTTGGCGTAGGCACCCGCTGTGAAACCTAACTGGTGGAAGCCTGCATAACTATCGCCGTCCACCTGGCAAAAAGTTGGGCCAGCAATTAAGCCAGCATTAAAAGATTGGGCCGTGACTTTTGATGCGCTGAAAGCCAATAAAATGCCAAGGAATAAGAGGATAAACGTTTTTTTCATTTTTTTTTCGTAATTAAACGGGCTCAGAGACCCTAAACTATTCGATATAAGTGGCTTGGTATTCGTAGTAACGGTCGAGGACTTCCTGAACGAAGCGGTAGGTCTCGATGCCGCGCAGGCGGCCTGCCTTGCAGCAGGTGTCGTTGTAATATTGCGGTTTCGACTTGTTAAGAATGAAATAGTCGACATTGTCGTCCCAGATGTCGGGGTACTTACCGTATTTCTCCGCAAGTCGCTGGGCATCAAAGATATTACCCAAGCCCGCATTATAGGCCGCCAGGACGAACTTCACGCGTTCCACGCTGTCGGTGACCCTGTCTTCGAGGCTTTGATTCAAGTGGGTAATCAACTGACCGCCTGCATGAAGCTGTTCCTCGGGCGTGGCGTCATAGTCGATGCCGTATTTCTCCATCACCACGGGCATGAGTTGCATGAGGCCAAAAGCACCACTTTCGCTCTCAAGGTCCAGCTTGAAATGCGATTCCTGATAGATGAGCGAAGCCAGCAAGCGCCAGTCCCAGCCAATCTCATTGGCGGTCTTCTTGATGATGTCATCAAAGAAAGAGATATGGTCGCCAGAGAGCCTCTTGGTAGAGAAGACATTGGCTTGGTTGATGTATTTGGCCAGGATGCGGCTGAGGTTGCGCTGCTCAAAACCGTCAATCCAACTGTTGAGTTCGACGAGCAGAGAAGAGTCATTGTCGTGGTTAGCAATGGCCCAGCCCAAAGGTTGCTCCACACTGACGAAAAGTTTCGTGTCCAAACTCCTCAGCCCGATGGAAGCCATGCGGGCCACGTATTCCTCAACGACGGTATAGTCGATATAGCCCGAGGCGACGGCTTTCACCAAGTCGACGCTGTTGAGGCTGTCGCATTCCACGATGTAGATGGTGTCGCCAATCTGGTCGGAGAGATGCTGCAAAAGCTTCACCTCATGGCTGCCTTGTGGCAGATGTATGGTCTTACCGGCAAGGTCGACGGGCGAGCGCAGGAGCTGGTTTTCTACCTCGTTGACCGTTGACATCTGGCTCCAGTCCTTCGGGAGGCGCTGGACGAGCACGCTACGTTGTTTCAGGATAGGATTGCTGATCAAATAGCGGCGTTTCATGTCCTTGTTGGCGCCGATACCGACCGCCACAATGTCGACTTTGGCCGAATCGAGGAGCATGAAGCAGGAATCCAAGTTCTCGTTGACCATCATCTCCAATTCGATGTCATAGTCCTTGCAAAAATCGCTCAGCAGCTCATATTCGAAGCCTGAAGGCGTTGCGTTTTCTGTATTGTAATTAATTATTTCACAATTAGTTACAGCAACCAATTTTCCCCTTTCCAAGATATGTTGCATCACGGTCAGGGTGTCACGGGGTTGAGATTCTGTTTCTGTTGGATTAATTGTTTTGGGGTCCTCTTGGCATGAGAACAATGCCAGGCCAAGCGTCAACAAACCGAGGATAGAAAGTGATTTTATCTTCATTTTGTGCATCTTAGAGGCGGTAAAAGTAGTAATTTTTATGATTTGATTAAAAAAACTCGGGGCGTTTTGCTAAATTATGTACTTTTGCCAACTTATTTGAGAAATAGAATGGCCAAGAAAATACAAGACCCTGATTTTTGGTACTCGTTCCTGTTACCCTACGTCAACTGGCACACACGGCGGGCTTACAGCAGGTTTGAGGTACACGGAAAGAAGCGCATCCCGAAGGGTGGGGCTTTGATTTTCGGCGTCAACCACAGCAACACGCTGATGGACGCCTTGGTCTTGCTTTCGGCCGACAACATCAGGAAGGTCTTCATCGCGCGTGGCGACATCTTCAAAAACCCGGCGGTGGCCAAGATCCTGCATTTTCTGCGCATCCTGCCCATCTTCCGTATCCGCAACGGCGTGGCGGCCGTACGCCAAAACGATGACTCGCTCAACAAAGCCGTTGATGTCATCCACGACCATGTCGACCTTTACCTCTTCCCTGAAGGCACACACCGCACCAAACACTCGCTGATGCGCATGGGCAAGGGCTTGTTCCACATCGCCGTCGACGCCAACAAGCAATTCGGCGACAAGAGCCCTGTCTACATCATCCCTACCGCCATCGAATACGGTGACTATTTCCGTTACCGTTCCACGGCGATGATCAACTTCGGCGAGCCCATCAACGTGACCGAATTCCTCAAAAACACCACCGAGGAAAACGAGGCCGCCAATATCAATCTGTTGAAAGACAGACTCCACGATGAAATCTCCAAACTCTTCACCTATATCCCTGACAATGAGGACTATGATGCTATTTGGGAGATTGTGAAGATGAAAAACGAGAAACGCGCTGGAGGCCTTTACAAAAAGATGCTCCGCAACCGCGCTACTGTCGAAAAGGTACTCAAATACAGGGAAGAGCAACCCGAAGAAGCCAAAAACCTCTTCGCTCGGGTCATGGACTTTGCCAAGCGGCGCAAAAAAGAAAAAGTCTCGGTCATGTCGGTGGCGAAGAAGCGTCCTTTCCTCAACTCGCTGTGGATGTTTGCCACACTGCTTGTGTGCTTCCCCTATTATCTGGCTTCGGCGGCAGTCAATTGGCCCGTATGGCTCACCACTTGGATTATCCGTGGCCGGTTGGCAGACCCTGCCTTTAGCAATACGGTCAGTTTCGGCGTCAGGTTTGTGCTATCCCCTCTCATTTTCATCGCAGGCACCACCGTCTTGTTCTGCAATCTGCCTTGGTACTGGGCGCTTGGTGGCATGGTCCTGCTCTTCTTCTCCTACTCCATGTTCGTCGACTACAACGAACTGTTCCGCCGTTGGATCTCCGACATACGCTGGAGCCTCAAGAGCAACTTACGCAAGGAATACAAATCACTCAACCTTAACAACTTATTCTAATGTCAAAACGCTGGATTATCCCCGATATTCATGGCTGCGCCAAAACCGTAAAAGTGCTGCTTGAGAACATGCTCAAGGTCACGAAAAACGACCAACTCTATTTTTTGGGCGACTACATTGACCGTGGCCCCGACGGCAAAGGTGTCATCGACTACCTCATGCATCTGCAAAAGGAAGAATACGAGGTGCATTTCCTGAAAGGCAACCACGAGGACATGTGCGTGAGCGCCTTTGAGGCCGACCAGAAAAAGAAATTCCTTGGCGGCAAGCACACGGAGCAAAAAGAATGGGAGGCCGTGGGCGCCAAGGCCACTTTGGAGAGTTTCGGAGTGAAGCACCCGCGCGAGATTCCGCAGATGTACATCGACTGGATGAATGCTTGTTTGCCCTATGTCGAGTTGGAGGATTATATTCTCGTCCATGCGGGCATGAATTTCAACATAGAGAACCCCTTCGAAGACGAACACAGCATGATGTGGACGCGCAAGTTCAAAGTCGACTTCAACAAGTCGCATGGAAAGAAAATCATCCACGGACATATCCCCGTCGACTACGGCTTCATGAATCTGGTCATCGAGCAAAACGACAATTACGACTTCATCGTTTTGGACAACGGTGTTTATGTGACCGACAAGCCCGGCCTGGGCAATTTGACAGCCTTCAATCCTGATACGAAAGAGATTGTTGCCATGTCGAATATGGACATGTAGAGACGCGCCATGGCACGTCTCTACAACAGATTAACGTGTTCCTACGATTACCGCATTCTTGAATTTTTTCACTGTGCCTTCAAAGTTGAAGACCTCGGTCACAACGACATACACGCCAACGGGAACTTTGTTGCCGTTGTTGTCCAAGCCGTTCCAAAGGGCGCTACCCTCCTGCCCTACCAGTTCACCTTTGGCCAGATGACGGATTAATTGTCCCGCCACATTGAAGATGTAGATGTTCATCGTATAGCCCGCCTCGTCGAAATGGTAGTTGATGAAACACTCATCGTCGAAGCCGTCGCCATCGGGCGAGAAGATGTCGGGGCTGATGGAGATTTCATCATTGGATGGCTCGGCGCTCTGCATCATCGAGTTAGGCTGGCCTGGCGTACCGAAATTTGCACTTTCGGCAGCGGAATGCCAGTTGTCGGCATTCATGGAAGGCTGGTCAAAGCTGACACGCTCCAGCGACACGCCCTTGGTAACCTTAAGCAGCGGATAATGCATCTTTTCGGAATAATACATTTGGTCAACTACGGTGCCGTCCTTACCCATCAGGACAGCTGTTCCTCCCGCATTAGCATAGCTTGGGAAGGAAGCCATCTGCACGAAATTGTCGGTCGGGCAGTCATATTGCTGACCCACAATTTCGCTGTTGGTGGAAAGCAAAACATAGGTTTGAGGCAAAAACAGACGGCTATCGGCGGTGATCTCTTTCAAAGTCGTGTCGGCAGGATTGGGAAAACTCTCCTTGATGACACCCAGCATTAAAGTACTGAGGTCAAAGGTCTTATCCGTGTTGTTGTAGAGTTCCACATAGTCCACACCAGGCGCAATGGGGTCGAAAAGGATCTCATTGATCAGAATCTCGCCTTCGGCAATCTCGTTGGGGATGCCAAACTGCACGCGGGTGTCAGCTTCTATGGCTGTGCCCACGCAGTTGGTGACCCCATTAATAAATAAGGTGTAGACGATGCCTTCCTCAAAACCCGGGTCAAAATAAAGCTCAACGTAAGTGCCATCCAAGGGATTGATAACGGTCTGTTGGGGATACTCGCCCGTTTCCTCCACAAGGAAATGCTGCGTTTCAAGAAGTTCGGCGGAATTCATCTGCTGGTCAAACCACAGCTGGACAATCTGGTTGCCGAACATGCTCACTCGTTCCACTTGGGGTGACACGTTGTTCTCGCCATTCACTGAATTGATGCGGCCTGGCGTGCCGCCCGAGACTTCCTCGGAAGCAGTCCAGTTGGAGGCACCTGCACAGGGATTCAGCGGGTCTATTTGCTCCACCGACCAGCCGCCGTTGTCCTTCTCAGGGTCGTGGTACCAAGCACTGCTGAAGTTGACACGCGAAATCAAGTTGCCTGACTGACTGTAAAGGTACATCGCCGAAGAAGTGTTGCCCACAGAGAAGCTGCTAAAACCGATGCAGTCGCCAAATTCACGCAATTCGGCCACGGCATCGTTGTGACAGAGGATAACGTAGCCATGAGGGGCGAGGACATAGTTACCAAAGATATTATCGTTCGCGCCGATTTGTATCTGCCAGTCTTTCAGGTCGATGCCGAACTCGGTTGTGTTGTAGAGCTCCACATACTCCCATTCGGGCAAGCCCACCACAGGGTTGGGATCGGCCATGATTTCGTTGATGACGATGTCGTATTCCGAGGCTTCGTAGATGGAGAAAGCCATTGTTGCGGTCTCCATCGTGTTGTTCCACAGGTCTTTGACGCCGCTTACAGTCAGGGTATAGTTCACACCGTTGCCGATTTCGCGTTCCATTTCCAACACGACTACGGCCAGATTATCGCCATAACTGACCGAGGCAGGGTGACCCAAACCATGGTCGATGGAATAATTATCAGGGTTGAGTGCAGTGGCCTCGTCAAGCGCCTCGTTGAAGGCGATTTGCAGGTGCGTCAAGTCGAGCACCTCGCAAGTGAGAAGCTCGGGCGGCTCGTGGTCAACGATGCGAGGGCCTACATAGACATTGTCGAAGTAGATTTTCTTGGCATTGCTGGAAGTGAACTTAGACCAAAAGCCGAAGTAACCGCCACGACTGTAGGTATCATCTACACCTTGAGCCTCAATGAGATAGATTCCTGAGTTATCGTAGCAGGTTTGCAGCATCCAGTTGCCTTCACGGTCGCAGTTCACCTTTACTGAGACTGCAAAAGAAGCCGCAATAGTGGCTTCCGTGCCGCGACAGATTTGCTGTTGTCCATCGGCATCTTTTCTGAACAAAGTGATGGCATCGCTGCTGCCGCCTTCACCGAAACGGAGGAAATAGCCTTGCGTAACCAGCGACAAATCAGCATTGTCGGCGCAGAGCCACACATCGGAATAGTTGTTGCCCGAAGGCGCGAAAGCCTCCCGAATCCAAAACTGCCATTCCATTGACTCGTACTCAGTGATGGGCAAAGAAAGATAAGCTGTGCCCTCGCCATCCGCGTTGAGTTGCAGCTGCTTGTTGTTGTTCACCGTGTATTTTTCAGTCGTCCCTGACCAAATGGGATTTTGGGTGAAGTCGCCGTCAGAAAAGTCGTCGGTGACTTGAGCAAAGAGGGATAAAGGCAACAAAAGCAAGAGTAAGAGCGTCTTTTTCATGGCGTTGGTAGGTTTTGAAAGGACAAAAGTAGGACTTTTTGCGTGTTTTCGCAAAAAAATCATTTCCACGTCTTAAAAGGCAGTGCCTTCAGGTAGGAATTGTAATAGCGTGGGTCGCCAGTGACCTCTTCGCCAATCCATTCGGGCTTGTCGAAAGCATCGTTTTCGTCGGTCAGCTCGATTTCGGCCATGATGAGGCCTTCATTGTCGCCGTGGAACTCGTCCACTTCCCATGTGTGCTTACCGTCAGTGTTTTTGACGAGGTAACGGGTCTTGTCGATACGTCCAGGCTCAGCCAGTTCCAACAAGGCAAGTGCTTCATCCACAGGGATTTCCTTCTCCCATTCGAAGCGAGACATTCCCGACTTGCTCAAGGGTCCTTTGATGGTGAGGTAGCCTTTATCTCCTCTGATGCGCACTCGCACCGAAGGCTTGTGACCCAGATAGCCTTGAATAATGTGAGCGGATTGGAACGCTTCCGCTTTAAAGTCGCCGCGGACCAGGAATTTTCTTTCTATTTCTTGGGACATAATAGTTTAGTTTACCTATGCAAAGGTATAAAAAAGGAAAATAACCCATGAAAAAACTACTTTTTTCCTATTTTTGCACCCAAATAAATAAAAAGAAAAAATGAAAATCGCAGTGGTGGGAGCCACCGGACTGGTTGGCTCGAAGATGCTTCAAGTGCTTGACGAACAGAAGGTTCGCATAAATGAATTGATTGTAGCCGCCTCGGAACGTTCCGTGGGCAAGGAAATCGTTTTCCAAGGCAAGACATATAAGGTGGTCAGTGTGGATGATGCCATCGCCGCTCGTCCCGATATCGCCATCTTTTCGGCTGGAGCTTCGGCATCAAGGCAGTATGCCCCACGTTTTGCCGCTCAGGGCACCTTCGTCGTCGACAACAGCTCGGCCTGGCGCATGGAGAAGGACGTGCCTTTGGTCGTCCCTGAAATCAATGCTGACACCATCACGCCCGAGACCCACATCATCGCCAACCCCAACTGTTCCACCATCCAGATGGTGATGACCTTGGCCCCCATCCACAAGGCCTATGGCATCAAACGACTAGTTATCGCCACCTACCAAAGCGTAAGCGGTAGCGGCGTGAAAGGTCTGCGTCAACTCGACTGCGAAGAACACGGCGAACCCGTTGCCAAACCCGCCTATCCCAACCCCATCTACCGTAACGTGTTGCCCCATGCCGGCGACTTCGGTGATAATGGTTATACCACCGAAGAGGAAAAGCTGGTCAATGAAACCCGTAAAATCCTGCGTGACAACAGCATCGCCGTCACAGCAACGGCTTGCCGTGTGCCTGCCAATGGTGGCCATAGTGAGGCTGTCAATGTGGAGACCTTGCGACCTTTTGAGATTGACGATGTCCGCAAGATGTTGGAAGCCACCCCTGGCGTCATCGTGCAGGATGACCCGGCCAACAACCTCTACCCCATGGCCATCACCGCCTACGACAAAGACGAGGTCTTTGTAGGCCGCATCCGCCGCGACCACAGCATCGCCAACGGCATGAACCTCTGGATTGTCAGCGACAACATCCGAAAAGGCGCCGCCACTAACGCAGTTCAAATTGCTAAATACTTAATTGAATCAAAACTATGTAATGCAGAATGCAGAATGTAGAATGCAGAATGACATGAAGCGCTACTGTGCTGTACCCCATTCTGCATTCTTAATTCAACATTCTTAATTCATAAATGAAAGTCTTTAGAAACATCATAGAAACTCGAAATATTCCTAACGCTGTGGTCACCATTGGCACTTTTGATGGCGTTCACCTCGGCCATCAAGCCATCTTCAACAAAATGAAGGCTTTGGCCCAAGGCATTGGAGGACAAACCGTTGTGGTCACTTTTGAACCCCATCCCCGTCAGGTGCTCAACATCGATAGCTCCAATCTGCGTTTCCTTTGTACACCCGAGGAAAAGCTACAGAAATTCGAGGAGTTCGGCATCGACAATGTGGTCATCATCAACTTCACCAAGGAGTTTTCGCGCACGCCCTCTGAGGTATTCATCAAGGACTATATCATCGACAATATCAAGCCTGCCTATATCGTGGTGGGCTACGACCATCACTTCGGCAAAAACCGCATGGGTGACTTCGGCCTACTTAACGACTTGATGAAAAGATACAATTTTAAGGTGGAACGTGTTGCTGCTCAGGATGTTGAGAATATCGCCGTCAGCTCCACGAAGATCAGGAATGCACTTGCTACGGGTAATGTGAGAAGTGCCAATCGGCTTTTGGGCTATACATATTCCGTCACCGCCGAGGTCGTGGTGGGCAACAAAATCGGACGCACCTTGGGCTTCCCTACCGCCAACCTTGAACTCCCTCGGGAATACATGCTCATCAACAACCGTGGTGTTTATGCCTGTCTGGTCGACTATGAGGGCCAAACTTATAAAGCCATGGCCAACATAGGGCATCGACCTACCATCGGCGACCGCAGCGAGAGCAACCCGCTCATCGAGGTTAATTTGTTTGACTTTGATGGCGACCTTTACGGCAAGCAAATCCATGTGCGCTTCATCGACCGCATCCGCGACGAGGAGAAATTTGGCGGCTTGGACGCGCTGAAAGCCCAACTGGCACAAGACCGTGAGAAAGCCAAAGAGATCTTAGCACAGCTGTAATGAAGATTCTGTTATTGGTCATCGGGAAAACGGATGAAGACTATCTCATCACCGGCATCAAGAAATATGTGGGCCGCATCGGGCATTATGCCTCGTTCGAGATGAAAGAGCTCCCCGACCCGCGCAACCGCAAGACCCTCAGCGAAGACCAACAAAAGAAGGCCGAAAGTTTTCTCCTGCTTCAACAACTACAACCTGGCGACCAAGTCATCCTTTTGGACGAAAACGGTAAGCAATTTACCTCGGTGGACTTCGCCGAAAGCCTTGAAAAACAGATGGCTTCGGGTGCCAAGCGTTTGGTCTTCATCATTGGTGGACCTTATGGTTTCGCACAAGAGGTGTACGACCGCGCCAACGCCAAGATGTCGCTTTCACCCATGACCTTCAACCATCAGATGGTGCGTTTGATTTTCGTTGAACAGCTTTACCGAGCCTTTACGATATTGAAAGGCGAGCCGTATCACCATCAATAATAATTCAATCTTTACATCGTTAAGACAACATGAAGACAATCAAAACCATACTTATACTTTGCGTGGCACTTTGCTTCGTCACCTCCTGCAAGAAAGAAGTCGACATGACCCTCGTGCAAAAGACCGTCCTCGAAAACGCTGACATCCGACAGATTGAAGTCAGCGACGCCTGGCAGGTGACCGTGGTCGCCGACAGCCGCAACTATGTCGAACTGGAGTATTCCGCCTATCTTGAGCCAGGACTCGATATCAAAATGGTAGGCACACAACTCGAAATCGGATTTACGAGCAATGTCAATCCCGTCATCAGCTCCGTTTTTCGCGCCACTGTCCACACGACACAACTCGAAAAACTCGAAGCCGACGACGCCTCTCAAGTGCAATGTGATGGCGAGTTCACGGGGCAGACCCTTGAAGTGGAACTGAGCGATGCCTCCAACTGCAACGGCCTCGTCTTTTCAGGAGAAAGCTGCCATATAAGTATGGAAGACGCTTCTTTGCTGACGGGCTTCCACTTTGTTGGCAGCCGTTGCAACGCCGAATTGGAAGGTGCCTCACAATTCAACGGACAGCTTGAGGCGACCGACTATCTGGAAATTGAGTTGGAAGATGCCTCTCGTTTCGTGAACAAAGGCGGTGAGACGGCAGCGGCCCGTATCATAGTGCATGACGCCAGTCGACTGAATATGGTGGAGACCCAAGTCGGCGAGATGCATCTCGACATAAAAGGTGCCTCTGATGCTACGGTTCAGGTGACCAATCTGATGGAAGGGCAAATCCAAGAAGCCTCCATTGTGTTTTACAAGGGCCATCCGCAGCTCCAAGTCGACTGTTCGGAAGATTCGAAGCTCTGCCCGATTTGATTTTTGGCCTGAAATTTGATATTTTCTCCCCCGTTGCGCCGATGCAACATGAATTATTCCTATTTTTGTAACCAAATTAAACACAGAAAATGAAAAAAGTAGCATTGTTATTTGTCGCTGTCCTGTTTGCGACCGTTACCTTTGCCCAATCCACCATGCCCATCGACCCAAAAACGGAGAAAATCAGTTTCCGCAAGGTCATCAACACCGTTGGCTCTGAGGATGAGGTGTTTAACCGCATCTACAGCCAGTTCATGAACAGCTATTACAAGAGCCCTGCGACCATCCTACAGCAGAACGACGGACGCACCATGAAAGGCAAGCACCAATTCCAACTCGACAATGGTGACGCCGTGAAGTCGAAATGGCCCTGGATCACCTATTATTTTACCATCGAGGTGCGCGAAGGACGTGTGCGCTACACCCTCTCCGACTTCATGCAGAAGACCCAATCCAACCATCCCTGCGAGGAATGGATGAACAAGGAAGATCCTTTGTATCAGCCTGTTTGGGACAAATACCTGGAACAGATTTCCGCTTTTGCCGAGGATTGGGGCAAGAAATTTGAAGAGAGCCTCGTGCCAGAGAAAGTTGTTGAAGAGGAGGAGTGGTAAAGGTCTATGGCCACTCGCGAACGCATAAAGAAAGGCTTTTCGAAACTTCTCAAGGAAGAGAAGCTGAAGCTTATTGCCAATTATTTCGAGAACCCGGGCGAGGTCGTCAGCCTGCTGAAAAGCTATTGGCACCCCGACTCGAAGCAGCAGCAGCTCTTTGATGAGTTCAGCGAGAACACCATCACCAACTTCTATATTCCCTACGGCATCTCGCCCAACGTGACCATCAACGGCAAGGACTATGTCGTGCCCATGGTCATTGAGGAGAGCTCCGTGGTGGCGGCGGCTTCGGCAGCGGCCAAGTTCTGGGGCGACAGAGGCGGTTTCCATGCCGAGGTCATCGACGTGCGCAAGGTCGGACAAGTGCACTTCGGCTGGAGTGGCGACAAAGCCAAGCTTTTCGGGTTGTTTCCGAAGATCGAACAACGCCTGTTGCACGACACCGATGCCATGACGGAGAAAATGCGCAAGCGCGGCGGCGGCATCCTCGGGATGAAGCTCATCGACTATAGCGCACAAATCCCTGACTATTACCAGATTCGCGTGGAGTTCGGCACAGGCGACGCCATGGGTGCCAACTTCATCAACTCAGCTTTGGAGCAGTTTGGGCACAGTTTGCAAGATTTCTTTGCCGAGCAAAAAGACCTACCTGAAGAGCTCCGCAAGGTGGAGATCATCATGACCATCCTCTCAAACAACACGCCCGACTGCCGCGTAAAGGTCTGGGTGGAATGCCCTGTAGAGCAGTTGGATGGCATTGATGAACATCTCTCAGGTGCCGAATACGCCAAGAAATTCAAGAAGGCTGTCGACATCGCCCACATCGACATCGACCGTGCCACCACACACAACAAGGGTATCTACAACGGCATCGACGCCGTGGTCATCGCCACGGGCAACGACTTCCGTGCCGTGGAGGCCGCCGGTCACACCTTCGCCTCACGCAACGGTCGCTACGAGAGCCTCTCGAGCGTGACCCTTGAAAACGGCATCTTCCACTTTGAACTGGAAGTGCCAATGGCCTTAGGTACCGTAGGCGGCCTGACCAGTTTGCATCCGCTAGCCAAGAAAACCCTGGAACTGTTAGGCAATCCCACCGCCAAGGAGCTGATGATGATCGCCGCCACCATGGGCTTGGCCAACAACTTCTCCGCTGTGCGTTCACTGACCACCAAGGGCATACAAGCCGGTCATATGAAGATGCACTTGAACAATATCTTGAACCAACTCCAGGCCACTGAAGAAGAGAAGAAGAAGGCACGCGAGTACTTCAAAGACAAGACGGTGTCGTATGCGGGTGTGGAACAATACCTAGACAGCCTGAGAAAATGAGCCATTACCAAGCCCACGGGAAATTCCTTCTGACGGGAGAATACCTCGTCCTGAAAGGTGCTTTGGCCTTGGCTTTGCCGTTGAAATTAGGACAATCATTGACCATAGAGATGTTTCAGGAAACGTCTTTACAATGGAATGCCTACAAACCTGATGGTCCATGGTTTTCAGTTACAATGGACCCAAAAACCATGGAAATCATTGACTGTGACGACCAACCGAAAGCCGAAAGACTGGTACAAATCCTACAGGCTGTCCGAAAGTTGAATCCTTCGGCATTTGAAAGGGGTCTACATTTTGAGACCCGTCTGGATTTTAATCCCAACTGGGGCCTTGGTAGCAGCTCTACTTTGATTGCCAACCTCGCTCGTTGGGCGAATGTCAATCCTTACGAACTGCTGAAGCTGACCTTTGGCGGATCGGGCTACGACATCGCCTGCGCCACTGGGGAACAACCGATTTATTATCAAATTAAAACCAAGGTCCCTGAGCCCGTCGAAGGGCCGACACCCATGGTTGAACCTATAGATTTCAACCCACCTTTTGCTGAGCATTTGTTTTTCATCTACCAAGGCCAAAAGCAAAGCTCATCGAAGGAAATCAAAGCCTTTATGGAAAAGGCGAATCCCGTTGACTTACAAAAAGATATAGAAGCCGTTTCGGAAATCAGCCGCGCCGTGCTGAAATGCCAAAATTTGGATGAATTCGGTCTCTTGATGCAGTGCCACGAACGCATCATCGCCCGCTGCATCGGGCAGGAACCCGTGCAAAAGCGCTTCCCCGACTTTGAAGGCGTGTTGAAATCCTTGGGCGCTTGGGGCGGTGATTTCATTCTGGCGGCAACCAACTGGGACGAAAACCAAGTGAAGGCCTATTTCAAGGAAAAAGGCTTAGAGGTGGTTTTTGGATACAAAGAGCTGGTACTCAATTAGTAACTTCCGATACCGTCATCAGGCAATTCTTACAATCAAATTCAAGACGGAAGGTGTTTGCGCCATTACGAATGAACAAAGGCGTGGCCTTCTGCCCTGTTTCCTTGCTGCACATCCCGTTGGCATAGCGAATGCAATGGTGGCAGGTCATGAGGGCTGCGGGGATCTCATCTGGATCTACCTTGGTTGAGACGTAAGATTTTGCGTCTCTACAAGGACGATTATTCCGATGATTTTCAATCAATTCATCTGTCAATTTCGTCACCAGGTCGCGTTTCATCTCACCGATGACCGAGGCGGGAATCAAACGTGGTTCTGTGAATTGCAATTCCAGATTCACGGAATTGAACACCGTGTCGCCCCATTGCAGGGCCTTCTTGCGGATGTTTTCGGTGGCCTTTTCGGGGTTGTTGGCGAGGATTTTGTCGCAATGGGTTGTCGTCATTGCGAGCGGAGCGAAGCAATCCAGCAAACAAGTTTCTTTGCCTAGATTGCTTCGTCGTTCCTCCTCGCAATGACGCGAAGCTGTCAATTCATACCCATCATCCGTTTCAGACAACACCAAATCAATGTCGATTTTGCGGTTGCCCGTGGAGGCCTCTACCTGTTTTTGCCATTCGAGGTCGTAATTACGGTAGATTTTCGCACCACGGAAGGCACCGTGGGGCCTGTTTGTAGAGACGCGCCATGGCACGTGTCTACCATTCGGTACATTTACCACATCTGCACGCAGCCCCACTAATTCATTGTCCTGGTTCAGGAAACACAGGCCATCGCCGTTGTGCAGGGTCTTTTCGGTGTCGATTTCCATGCGGAGGGGGTTGCACCAGCTGACCTCGCCGATGTATTCGCCCATCGACTTGGGGGTGAAAGGCGAACCAATGCCCTTCTGCCGGCCATTAATGAAATAATCAGTGAAGCCGCGATTGAAGGATTTCTCGGGGTTGACCTCAAACGTGTAACTGCAATGCCCATGGGAAGCCTGTTCCAAATCGGAACGACGACTTATGATTTCGTCCAACTTTCGCCGATAATAGGCCGTCACGTTCTTCACATAGTCAGCGTCTTTCAGCCGGCCCTCGATCTTGAAACTCGTGATGCCTGCATCAATCAATTCTTCCAAATGCGCGCTGTTGTTGAGGTCTTTCAGGCAGAGCAGATGACGGTTCTTGATCAGCAATTTCCCATTCTCGTCCAACAAATCCCATGGGAGGCGGCAGGGCTGGGCACAGGCACCACGGTTAGCGCTGCGGTTGCCGATATACTGGCTAAGATAGCACTGCCCGCTATGGCTGACACACAAGGCTCCATGCACAAAAAACTCCAAAGGCACCGTGGTCTTCTCGCGGATTTCCCGAATCTGTTTCAAACTCAGCTCACGGCCAAGGACAACCTGTTCGAAACCCAGTTGTTCCAATTGCTGAACTTTCTCCACCGTCAGGTTGTCGCACTGCGTGCTGGCATGAAGCGGAATGGGCGGCAGGTCGAGTTGGAGCAGTTGCATATCCTGCACGATGAGCGCATCGACGCCAGCGTTCCAGCAGTCGTAGGCTATCTTTCGGGCACGTTCCAACTCACGTTCATACAGCAAGGTGTTTAGCGTGACGTACACTTTGGCGTCGTACAAGGCCGCATGGCGACAGAGGCGTTCGATGTCTTCGATGCTGTTGGAAGCCTTTTCACGGGCGCCGAAGTCGGGACCACCGATATAGACGGCATCGGCACCATGGTTGATGGCAGCCATGCCTACCTCGGCATCTTTGGCGGGCGAAAGCAGTTCTATCTTCTTCGTTTTCATGCCGCAAAATTAAGGTTTTTCGGGACGATAACGATATAATTCTTATTTTTGCAAGTTTAAACCCGAGTATTTAAATAAGTGTATCGCTTGTGAAGAAGCCCAAGATGACATACGGCCTCGTCCTCTTTGCCCTGCTGATGGTCTTCCTCTTTGTACCCATCATCCAGGAATGGGGCGGCATCTTCCCCGTGAAACCCTTGAAAGGCGCTTTTGAGCCTACGCCCAAGCCTGAGTTGACTTTCGACAACTACAAGTCCAATACCTATCAAACGCAAATCGAGAAATACGTCAGCGAACATTTCGGGCTGCGAGAGCCTGTCATCCGTCTCTACAACCAATATGTTTGGTCGGCTTTCAACAAGACCTACTGCCATTTCATCGTGCCAGGGAAGAAAGGCTATCTTTATTATGCCTTGGCGGTGAACGAGCACTATGGCCTTGAACTGCCTAAGCACTACAAATCGAACGAAGAGGCTATGAAAGATGCTGATGTCGAACTGCGGCAAATGAACAAGTTGCGCCACGTGCTGAAAGACTACGGCATTGAATTCCTGGCTTTCATTGCGCCCGACAAGCCTGAAGTCTATCCCGAATACCTGCCCCGCCGTGACGCCAACGACACCACCATCCATCTGGCCGACTACTTCTCGCGTCGCATGGACGAGACTGGCTTCCCTTACATCAACATGACCGACTGGTTTGTGAGCATGAGAGACACCGCCTCGTTCCCGCTCTTCCCCAAGACCGACTCGCACTGGCGTTATGCGGCCATCTACGGCTATGACTCGCTCTTCCGCTTCATCAACACCTTGGACGGCGAGGCCAAGTTCCCCAACATCCACATTGGGCCGCCTGTAGCCTACGAATCCGACAAGATAGAAGGCGACGAAGAGACACTCAACCTTATCTTCCGCATCAGAGGCGACAAGACCAAATACAAGTCGGATATCACCGTGGAAGCCGACAGCACCCAACGCAAGCCCAAGGTGCTGTTCGTCGGCGACTCGTTCATCTGGAGTTTGGGCGAATATATGCCTGCCCGCGAAATCATGGCCGACCGCGAGGTGTGGTTCTACAACAACACTGCCTACATCGGCTTCGACAACAAGACCCAGAGTGTGAGAGACATAGACCGCCTCAGTCACATCCTCAACGCCGACTATGTGGTGTTCTACTCAGCGGGACACCAGTGGTGGGAAGCCACCTACGGCTTCGCCAAGGACGCCCTGCTACAACTCTGCGTCAGCGATAGTCTTTTTGAGGCCGCCGTTGACGACCGCACCAAAAGAATGCGCAACTATGAAGGCTATGCCGACATGACCGAAGAAGAGGTGCGCAACAACATGGCCTATATGCTGAGGAACGACCCCGAACTCATTCCCGGCCTCGACGGCGAGGAGATGCCTACCATACGCAACACCGAACGCATCAACGAAGCCTTGACCATCAGCCGCATCATGGGCGACAAGGACTGGCTCAACGCGCTCAGTTTCTATGCTACACAACACGGAATGAGCACCGATGATGCCTTGAGTGAAGAAGCCCATCGCATCGCCCGAGGCGAAACCTCATTGCGTGAGGAAATCGTCATCGACACGGCGGCCTATATCCAAATGAAAAAACAGGAAATTATCGATAATTGGCGCAGCAATCCCGACCAGATGCGGAAGATGCAAGAGAAAGCCAACGGCAGAGGTCTCTCCGTCGAGGAAATGATCGAGAAAGACGCCCAATGGATCATCAACAAGAAAATCGAAGAAGGGAAACTATTCGAATAATTAGAAAAGACAAACAATATGGTATTCAGCAGCAACATATTCCTACTCTACTTCATGCCAGTCTTCTTCCTCGTGTATTTCATCCTGCCGAGGAAGGTGCGCAACTACTTCCTCCTGCTCGCCTCATTGGTGTTCTACGCCTGGGGCGCACCCGAGTTCATCATCCACCTCATCGTGTCGGTCATCGCCAATTTCTTCCTAGTGCGATGGATGAACAAGACCGAAAAGCCTGGCTTGAAAAAACTGCTCTGCGGCATCTCCATCGCTATCAGCATCGGGTTGCTATTCTACTTCAAGTACGGCAATTTCACCATGCAAAACATCAACGCGGTGTTGGGCTGGTGCCATGCTGAACCACTGCAATGGACCAAGATATTGCTGCCCATCGGCATTTCGTTCTTCTCGTTCCAAAGCGTCACCTACACCTTGGACACCTACCGTAAAGTGAACGAGCCGATGGACAAGTTGAGCGACTACATGCTCTATATCGTCATGTTCCCACAATTGATTGCAGGTCCCATTGTGCGTTACTGCGATATTGCCGACCAAATTAGAAACCGCGAGTCGCTCTATACGGACCGGCTGCATGGCTTCTATCGCTTCGTCATCGGTCTGTGCAAGAAAGTGCTGATTGCCGATGTCATCGGTTTCCAAGTCGACCAGATCTTGGGCCCTTCGAACTACGACGTTTTGACTTCCGCCCAACTCGCCGACATCGCCAACAAAATCGCGACCATCGACTCGACTAGTGCTTGGATCGCCATCTTCGCCTTCACCTTCCAGATCTACTTCGACTTCGCTGGTTACTCTGACATGGCCATAGGTTTGGGCCGCATGATGGGCTTCAAGTTCCCAGAAAACTTCGACAACCCATACGTTTCCACTACGATTTCAGAATTTTGGAGACGTTGGCATCAGACCTTCAGCGTGTTCATCAAGAACTACCTCTATTTCCCCTTGGGCGGCAGCCGCGTGAAGACAGAAGCGAGGAAATACTTCAACCTTTGGTTCTGCTTCCTCATCAGCGGTTTGTGGCACGGCGCGGCATGGAACTTCGTCGTCTACGGTGCCCTGCAAGGCATCTTCATCTGTGCCGACAAACTCTTCTTAAAGAAGTTCAACGAAAAGATTGGTCGCATCCCAGCGGTGTTTTTCACCTTCCTCATCATCGTGTTGACGCGCTGCTTCTTCCGCATCGAGCGCATCGACTTGTCGTGGATGTTCATCAAGCGCCTATTTGCCTTCGACTTCGCTCCGTTCCACTTCGGCGACAACCCGCACCTTTATGTCACCATGATTGTGGCGGCTTTCTTCTCGTTCTTCACCCTGTCGAAGTTCGGCCTTAAAGTGCAGGACAAAGTCTACTTCACTGAATACAACCGTTGGCAACACATCGTGGCTTTTGTAGTCTGCATTCTCGCCTTTGTCTTCTGCCTCGGCGCCTTGAACGCCAGCGGCTTCAGTCCGTTCATCTACTTCAGATTCTAAACGATGAAAAACAAGGCCTTCCTCATACAATTCATCCTCCTCATTGCAGCCTGCGTCGGCGTCCTCGTCCAAGGCTTTACCCATTGGGTGCCCTTGACGCTGTCGGGCTTTGTCGGGCAACCTGAGAAGGTACAACTGAATTGGGAGACCTTTAACGAAGGTAAATACCAAGACTATCTTTCAGCCTACGCCAAACAAAACGGCGGCTTCCGAGAGCCTTGCATCAGGGCCTACAACCAATGCCTGTATTCACTCTTCAAGAAAACGACGAACGACAACATCGTCTTTGGCAATAACGGAGAACTCTATCTTGAAATGTACCTCAACGAGGTGACCGGCAAGACATTCAAAGGCTGCTACGGATCGGAAGGCTACTTTAAAGCCAGGGCTCAACAAGACATCGAAAAGACTTTGGTACTCATCGACAGCTTGAAGAAGCATAACACGGCTTTCCTTTTTGTGGAAGCGCCTTCCAAAACCTGGGTCTTCCCGGAAAACATGCCACAACGCTACCGCGACTCCATCATGTCCTTCTGCGTGCAGGATTATTATACCCAACTCTTTGAAGAAAACGGTATCCCGAACATTGATTTTTTGAGCTATTTCAAGTCGCTGAAAGGCAAGACGGAGTATCCGCTGTATTCACAATACGGCACGCATTGGGCTGAAAGCACCATCCCCTTCGTGGCCGACTCGATACTGAGAAAGATAGAGAGCCTCATCGGGCAGGAGATGCCGCACATCGTCTGCCTCGACAACAACCTGCAAACCCGTTATTCCAAACAGGACGGCGAGTTGGAAAAATTAATGAACTTAATGTTCCCCATCAGGAAACCTGCTTTGCCCCAACCCGTCTTGACCATCAGCGACACTACATTGAGAAAACCTAACCTCCTTGTGATTGCCGACAGCTATTTCGTCCAGTTGCAGGAATCGGCCTTCGCGGACTGCTTCGACCGCTGCGACTACTGGAAATATAACGACGAAGTCATCACCAAGGACATTGTGTTCAAAGGCAAGGTGTCGCAATACGAGGAAGCCTACAAGATGATTGATGAAGCCGACCTCATCATGGTCATCAACACGGCGCCTTACGCTTACAACTACATGTTCGGCTTCTACGAGACGGCGCAGTTCGCCTTCCTTGACCACGACCACCAACGCATGGAAAAGCTCGTCGATGAGACCATAGAACGCATCAAAGGCACGCCTGAATGGTATGAAAGCGTCAAGAAGCAAGCCGAGGATGAACACCGAGACCTTGACTCGCTGTTGAGAGGTCACGCCCGATACGTCATCTGGATGGACGAAAAACAAAAACAAGAACAACAATAAGAACTCATGGTATTCAGCAGCAACATATTCCTCTTGTTTTTCCTGCCAATCTTCCTGTTGGCCTACTTCGTCACGCCCCAACGGTTCCGCAACTACACCCTGCTGCTCGCCTCCTTGGTGTTTTACGCCTTCGGTGCCCCTGACTTTATATTGCTGCTCATTGGAGAATGTATCGTCAACTATTTCTTGGTCAAGGCGATGTATCGTTGTACAGACGGTGCACGCACCGTCTCTACCACAAAGAAAAAACTCTTGTGTGCCCTATCCATCATCATGGCTTTGGGGTTGTTGCTCTATTTCAAATATGCCAACTTCTTTGTCGACAATCTCAACGCCCTGTTAGGTTGGATGCATCATGTGCCTGTGAAATGGCGCGAGGTGGCTCTGCCCATCGGCATCTCGTTCTTCACCTTCCAAAGCATCACCTACACCATCGATGTGTATCGCGGCACCACGCAACCCAGCCGTAGCTTGACCGATTACGTGCTGTATATCATGATGTTCCCGCAGCTCATCGCTGGTCCCATCGTGAGATACAACAGCGTGGCCGCACAAATCATCAGTCGGCAGTCGACGATGGAAGACCGCATGACAGGGTTCTACCGTTTCGTCATCGGCTTGGCTAAAAAGGTACTGATTGCCAACACTTTGGCACAAGTCGCCGACCAAGCCTTTGGCATGGGTAGCGGCCTCTCAACAGGTGCGGCATGGATAGGCATGTTGTCTTACACCTTCCAGATTTATTTCGACTTCTCAGGTTACAGCGACATGGCCATCGGCTTGGGCCGAATGATGGGTTTCAGCTTCCCCGAGAACTTCATGAATCCCTACACCAGCCGCAGTATCACCGAGTTTTGGCGCCGTTGGCACATGACCCTCGGCACCTTCATGAAGGAATACCTTTACATCCCTTTGGGAGGCAACCGCAAAGGCGCGGCACGTACCTACCTCAACCTTGTCATCGTCTTTCTCTGCTCGGGTTTCTGGCATGGTGCCGCATGGACCTTCGTGCTTTGGGGTGCTTTCCATGGACTCTTCCAGATCTTCGACCGCATAGGCATGGCCAAGGTATTGGACAAGATGGGCAAGCTGCCCTCCATGCTATTGACCTTCTTTGTGGTCAATCTGGGCTGGGTGCTGTTTCGTGCCGATGGGGTGCAACAGGCTGGAGCATTCTACCAAGCCTTGTTCTCCTTCAAAGGCGGGGCTGCGCTTGCTTTGGATGCCCGTTTCTGGACCGTGTTCGCCTTAGCCGTCGTGTTCTCCTTCATCACCTTGCTGAAAGGCGGACAGAAGCTGCAAGACCGCATCTTTGCCGAGACTTATACTATTAGTCGCAGCTGGGTGATGTTTGCCGTAACCGCCCTGTTGTTTATCCTTTCCGTCGGCTCGCTGATGGTGTCCGACTTCAACCCGTTCATCTATTTCCGATTCTGACGCAATGAAAAAGAAAACAATATACGACATAGTGCTTTTCGCCCTGCTGGGCATCTTGGCCTTCTTGCCGATGGCGCAGGAGCATCTGCACCTTTTCGACTTGAAGCATCTGGTCGGCGTGATGGTCGAAGCCAAAAAGCCAGAGCTGACCAAAGAAAGCTATGTCTCATGCCAATACCAGCAACAGATGGAAGCCTATGCCGCACAAAACTTCGGTTTCCACGAGAGCATCATCCGCCTTTACAACCAATACCTTTACGACTTCTATCGCAAGACCTATAACGAGGAGATTGTCCCAGGCAGAGACGGCTGGTTTTACTATCAGCAGAACGTGAACGACTACTATGGCACGGAGATGTACCGCTGGCAGTCCACCGTCGAAGAAGCCAAGGCGACCTACGACCGCGAGGCTCGCCTGATGTGGAAGCTGAGAGGCGTGCTCCACGACTACGACAAAGAGTTCCTTGTGTTCATGGCACCCGAGAAGGGTTTCCTCTATCCCGAGCATCTGCCCAAACGGCAAATCGACACCACCACCATCAATGCGAGGCTGTATTATTCCAAAAAGTTCGATGAGTACGACTTCCCTTACATCGAGATGACGAAATGGTTCCAAGGCATCAAGGAAGCCGACACAGTGCCTTATATCCTCATTCCCCAGTCGGGAGCACACTGGAGCTTCTCATCGGTCATCGCCGCCGACTCGCTGTTCCGTTTCATGGGCAGCCTGAAAAACGAGAAACTGGGCACCTTGAAAGTCGGACCGCTGCGAGAAAGCTCGGAGCAGACTAAGAACGGCGACTACGACCTCGAAAACACCTTGAACCTCTGGCGCACCGTGTCGCACAAAGGAGAAAAACTACTGGATGCCGAGGTGACTGTCATATCTGACTCAACCACGGTCAAGCCCAATGTGCTGTTTATCGGCAACTCCTACCTGTTCCGCATGAACTATTTCGTCCCGTTCGAGGATATGTTTTCCTATTCCGACTATTGGTTTTACAACTCCACCGCCTATTACGGCAAAGACTATGCACTCAAGAAAAGCGTTGGTGAAATTGACTTCCTGCAACGGCTCATGGATGCCGACTATGTGGTTTGGTTTACCACAGGCAACCAGATGTATAAGGTCAGCTATGGCTTTGTGGAACGGGCTTTGATGACTCTGTGCCTCAGCGATGACCGCGTCAATGGTGTCCGCGAACAACTGATGGATAGCCTGCGTTGCGACAGCGCCTTCATGTCGACCATCGACACCCTCACCGAGCCAAAAGACCTTGAGTTCAGAAGACAGCTGTGGCAACAATCGAACATCATCATCAATCGCAACCCCGAATACTATTTCCCCGAGCTGGCTGGCGACAGCATCCCCACGATCAGAAACCCGAAAATACCTGAGTGTTTGATTATTAAAGACATCAAAAAAGATGCGGACTGGATAATCAACCTGCAATGCCAAACCATCATCCGCAATGCCTCCTTGGACAACATACTGAAGATGGAAGCGCAAAACGTTCTCAACGGCAGGCCGCTGATGCGCGATGAACACGATGTGGTCTCCAAAGAAAACTATGTGAACAGCCTTGTAGCCGAAATGAAGCAGGAACTGATGCAAAAACCAGCTTCCGTCCAGTCCATCAAGGACAAGGCTGCTGCAAAAGGCCGAACCTTCGAAGAACAGCTTGAGGGCGATGCCCGTTGGGTGATCAACGACAAAATCAACAGGGGCGTGATTGACTTGAGCAGCTTTGCAGAAGAAGAACAGAAGAGAAACCTCCAAAAGACCATCGACGAATGGGTGCGCGACATGGAACAGGAACTGCTCGGAAAGCCGGCTTCAGTGCAGTCCATCAAGGAGAAAGCCGCTGCTAAAGGCAGAACCTTTGAAGAACAACTCCATGCCGATGCCCAATGGATCATCAACGACAAAATCAGCCGAGGTGTAATCAGCGTGGAGAATCCTTAATACCTGACTATACGCTGTGCATAGCTCCCCACTTTCAGCACATATACGCCAGCAGGAAGATGGGGCTTGAAAATGATTTCGTTGCCGTTGTCATTGCCGCTGCAAGTCCCGGAAAAGACCTTTCTGCCCATAACATCGTAGATGGCCACCTCTTCCCCCTTGTAATTGTTTGATTGATAACGCAAACGGATCTCGTCAGTAAAAGGATTGGGATAGCATGACACCGCAACAGAGGTCGACTCCCAAACGGCAAGATAATCCTTGATTTCCTCCCTGAAATATTCATGGCGTTGACGCATGAACTCGTCAGCTTTCTCCATATCCGTAAACCATCGGTTCATACTCCATGGGAAATGGAAGCGGTTATACTGGTCTTCAACCTCACCTTCAACGAGTTGACGGTATTCGTCCAATACCGATTTCATGAAATCATAACCGAAAGACGTTTGCGAAAGCTCATTGTAACGCTTGCAGAATTGGAATCTAAACCCCTTGTTCTCCAAGAAACGATTCATTACCATGCTGTTACCCTCTTGCTGAAGTGCATGGTCAAGCGCCTGATAATCGACCCGAGAGAAACAACCATCACCATCGTAAAACATCATGCGGAAAGGTTTCCCAGGTGCCAATTGTCCGATTTTTACATTGTTGTTCACCCAATCCAGATTGGCGGTAAAGGTCTCCAAAAGGATATAGTCGATGAAACTGGGCACATCCATGTGATCGTAAGCATAAGCCGAGTCTTCAGGTTGGGTCAGGTCGGCATGCGACATGAACGAATAGAAACTACGCCACTCGTTGATGTCGCCGTAATTGGGCAGTCCCCAATACTTGACGATGGCAATGCTATCAAGGTCGGCATTATAGTGTTCTTTCAGATAATGCTCATCCGCAGACTCCTCCATAGTATAGATGCCCCAATACTCGCCGTTGATGAACAAGACAATCTGCCTTACAGACAAGGCATCTATGTTCAACTTACCAGCCACTTTTTGCGACAAGTAGTCGGTGCCGCCCATCTGCAGCCAGTTGCTGCAACGGTACGGGTGCAAGCAGAAATTCTTGTACTTGACGATGGGCGAGTCCTTAAAAAACCGGAACAGGAAATGCTTCTTGCCATATTCTTCACGGGCGAACAGCTTCATGCCTTTCTGTTGAAACCACCGCGAAGCATTCCCATGCGTGCGCATGCCGCATAGCTGGTTGATACCCGTGTTGTCAGGCTCGTAAAACTCCATATTAATCTGTCGCTCCCATTCGTCTCCCCTCATCTTATAATTGCCCGTATGGGTCGAGTCTGCAGGATCGTAGTTGATGCCCGGAACGAAGTTGCCCGTCTCATAGTCAAACAGCGACAAGGAATCCGCCATGATTGACAACACCGGCAGGCCATGCAGGTCACAACCCAACGAACGGATGAAATAGGAATTGCTGACGACCCAACTCACGCAGCTGTCGTTTTCGTCGAACACCGCTGCTCGGATGACAATACCGCGTTTCACATCATTGGGCAGATAAAACTGAGACGGAATCGTGTTGTTAATGGTGTAGATGTTCGATTTTGAGAACATGGAAGCATTCAACGTCATGGCGCCTTCATAACGCGGCGACTGCGCCGTAGGGTTATTGCCGTTGGTGGTGTAACGGATATGGTATTGCGGATTGGTATTGCTAAGCCTCAAAGCGAACACATTATCGTAGAAGCCACCTTGGGCAGAGAATAACACCGTATCATTTTGGGCTTGCGCTAAAATGACGGCAAAGAATAATGACCATATCAACCAAAGACGCTTACGCATATTATTGCAATGATGTCGCAAAAATACAAAAAAATGTAGAGACGTGGTGCGCCACGTCTCTACAATTGATTCCAACAAAAAGCACCAATTAGATTTTTTCCTCTTCCACACGCAGCGGCTTGGGTTCGCCCTTACGGATGTCGAGTTCGTTGATGAGGTTGGTGGCACCAGCGTATTTATCGATGATGAACAACACATAACGGATGTCCACGTTGATGGTGCGCTGCAGTTTGGGCTCGAAGTTGACGTCGCCGCTCATGGCTTCCCAGTTGCCGTCGAAGGCCAGACCGATGAGTTCGCCCTTGCCGTTCATGATGGGGCTGCCTGAGTTACCACCCGTGATGTCGTTGGTCGACAAGAAGCACACGACGAGTTCGCCGTTTTCATCGGCATAGGTACCAAAGTCCTTCTTCTCGATGAGGTCGATGAGGCGCTTGGGGGCGTCAAACTCGAAGTCGCCGGGAATGTATTTCTCGAGGATACCGTTGGCTGTGCAAATATAGTCATAATGCACGGCGTCAGCGGGCATGTAGTCCTGCACCGAGCCATAGCTCATGCGCATGGTCGAGTTGGCATCGGGATAGAGGCACTTCTCGGGCTGGGTGGCGGCATAGTACTCACGCAGACCCTTCACGAAGACGTGGTCGTTCTCACTCACCGCCTGCATGGCCGAACGATATTCGCCAATATGGTTAATGATGACTTCCATCATCGAGGTGTTCATAATGTAGGCATAGTCCTTGCCAATCTTCTTGGGGTTAGGTTTGGCCAAGAAAGCCTTGATGCTCTCGGGTGTGGCGAAGATGGAATTGGTATAGACCTCCTCAGTGAAAGCATCGATGTCGCCCTTGAACTTCTTATCAATGATGTTGTATATTTCAGGCAGTTCATCGGCCTTGAAAGCGTTCTTGTAGGTCTTCAGCATCTCGGCGAAGGTCTTCTTTTCCACTTGCGGGTCGGTCTCGGCGAAGAGCTCGTCCACATTCATCTGCTGAAGCAGCATCAGGGCCATTTCCTGTGCTTCCTTGTCCTTGCTCTCATAGGCTTGGTAGTAGGAAGCAAACTGGGCGGCGATGCCGGCGGCCCCAACATTGGACACGAAGTTGGGGTAATAGATGTACTTGGCCACATCGCCCATGTCCTTGAAGGCTTTCTTCAGGTTGGGCAGGGCGTTCTTGTATTCGGTCTTACCATTGGCGTTGACCCACTTGGTGAAGTCCTGTTCCAGTTCCACCTTGGTTTCGCTCACCTTGTTCTTGCGGAGCATCTTGCATTGGCCGATGAAGTTCTTCCAAGTGTTGGCCAGACTGGCATGATTGTCGGCATACATCAGGTTGATGTGGTCGTCCACCTTCATGTATTCCTCCATCACTTCGAGCTCCTTGCCGAAGATGTCAATGATAGTGGGATAGAAAGTATCCACATTGTAGTCGATGCCATAACTCGACATATAGCGCTCAGTGCTGCCCGGGAAGCCCCAGATCATGGTGAAGTCGTCCTTCTGCACGCCATCGAGGCTGATGGGCAGGTGGTGCTTGGGCGTCAGCGGCACGTTGTCCTTGCTATAGGCGGCGGGATTGCCGTCCTTGTCAGCATAGACGCGGAAGATCGAGAAGTCACCCGTGTGGCGAGGCCACATCCAGTTGTCGGTGTCGCCACCGAACTTACCAATCGAAGAGTTGGCCACACCCACAAGGCGCACATCGGGGAACACTTGATAAACGAACATATAGTATTCATTACCCTCAAAGAAGCCCTTAATGACGGGGTTGTATTTGCCTTCTTCAGAAGCAGCGGTTTCCAATTCCTTAATTTTCTTGCGGATGGCAGCCTGCTGATCCATATAGTCCATGTCATCAGTGACAACGCCGAGGATGTCCTTGGTCACATCTTCCATGCGAATGAGGAAGCTGGCGGTCATCTCGGGAGCAGGCAGTTCTTCGCCGTAGTTCTTGGCCCAGAAGCCATCGCGGAGGTAGTCGTGCTGGTCGGAGCTGAGTTTTTGCACAGCACCGTAGCCGCAGTGGTGGTTGGTGAACAGCAAACCATGTTCACTCACGATTTCACCAGTGCAGAAGAAGCCACGAGGTTGGGCTTCGCTGCCAAGACCCACGATAGCGTCCTTCAGACTGCTGTGGTTGATGCTGTACAACTCTTCAGGGGTCAACTGCAGACCCATTTTCTGCATGTCAACATAGTTCAGGCGCTCGACGAACATCGGGAGCCACATGCCTTCATCGGCATACACGCGACCCACCGAAACCATGATGGCCATCGCGATGATTCCTAATACTTTTTTCATTGATTGATTATAATTTATTGTGATTCAAATTTAATAAGCTTTATACTTGTCACCCGTCTTTTCGATGAGAATCTGGTAGTACTCGTCGCTGTATTTCGGGTGTTCGCTCTTGATGGGCGTGTATTTTTGCCCAGGTTTTTCGGGCTGAGCGGTATTCACATTGCCGTCCACGTACTTGATGAACAGCTCATGGTAGAAATTCTTCCACATCTGCGTCATCTTGGAGGCTTGGTTGCAAGAGAATTCGGTCAATTCCTTAATCTGAGCCTCTCTACCCTTGATGGTATTGACACGTTCATCCAAGGTGGGGATTTCCTTCTCCACCCAGTTGGTCTCCAACTCGCGCTGACGCTTACGGATTTCAGGATGGATATAGTCGTACTTGGTATAGACCCAGTTGCTCATTTGGTTGAAGGTCCAGAAAGCGGAAGTCTCCGACCACTCGCTCATTGAGCCATTGCCTTCGCGGAAACACTCGGGGATTTCGGTCATGCAGGTGTACATGGGGCAATAGACGGTGTTGTCGGTGTCGTCGACGCCAAACCAAATGATGCCGCCGATAGGCCATTCCCAATTGCCACGGCTTTGGGCGACGAAGCTGAAACCCGTCTGTTGGGTGGCGGTGGTACGCTCATGGATATAACGCTGACCGTTCACTTCAAACTCCATAGGACGCCAGCGGTAAGGGCAGTGGAACGGACCTGCGCCCACGTCTTGTGACATATCGAGCTCCGTGCCTTCGAGATGGTCACGCATGAAGTCCATCATATCAAGTACGCTGACCTTCTTGTTAGGCAGCACCCAAAGGGGCATACGGTTAGTCGGGAAATTGTCAGGGGTTTGGCACATGCCAGCGGTGTAAGGCTGGGCGCGCTTGATGTCGCGACCTGTGGCATAGCCCCAATAGTCCTGCATGTTGTCGGTCACCTTGTTGAACATGGCCCAAACACGCAGGTCGCAGAAACGGGCACCGTCGAAGGTGACGGGGTTGTAGACATCGGAGAACGAGAACTTGTCGTCAGGACCGTTGTAAAGTTTCGCTTCCTTGGCAAACTTGATGACATCGTCAGCATAGACGCAGTCGATGTTCGGGTCTTTCAAGAGCTTGTCAATGTTCTTGAAAGTGATGCTGGTCTTGCACTTGCGCGAAGCCAAGGGGAAGGTGGTAATGCGGGCTTGGTTAGCATGACCGCTCACATAGCCGTCGGGGATGCGGCGGGCCACCCACACGGCGCCTTGGTTGTGTTTGCCTTTGCCAATCATTTCGAGGATCCAGCACTCTTCTGTGTCGCAGATGCTGAACGACTCACCCTCACTGACGTAGCCGTAGTTGGCCACCAGTTCGCCCATGCACTTGATGGCTTCGCGGGCGGTCTTGGCACGCTGCAAGGTGATGTAAATCAGGCTGCCGTAATCGATGATGCCGGGGCCTTCCCAGAGGCTCTCGATACCACCGTAGGTCGTTTCGCCGATGGCCAATTGCCATTCGTTCATGTTGCCGACCACATTGTAGGTGTGTGCCACTTGTGGGATTTGGCCACGGAACATACCGCCGTCCCAGTCAAAGACGTCGAGCATGGCGCCAGCCGGCCAGTCGGTGGCGGGATAATGGTAAAGCTCGCCGTAGAGCACATGGCTGTCGGCAGCGTAGGAGATCATGCAGGAGCCGTCGGTGGAGGCACCTTTGGTGATAAGGAAGTTGGTGCAAGCATTGGCTTTCCCGAAGGAGAAAACAAGAGCCAAGGCCACGATTGCAGTGAATACTTTTTTCATTTGGATATAGTTTTAATGACATTTCATAAGAGCCTACAAAAATAGTAAAATGTTTGATTGGAAAATGCTTAATTGTCAATTTGTTCGTATTTTATTGATTCTAAAAAATTTACCCGACAGCAAACGACAACAAACGATTACAGTCGACTACAAACGTTTGTTCAACGGCTTGGTCTTGACAGGGTTTGCAATTTTGCAGCACAAAAGCTACAAGACATGACAAACAAGAAACCATTCGACAAAAAACATCCGACCAAGATTCCGTTTGAGGAATTGATAGAATTGATTTATCAGAAGTGCGACTACAAATTTGCCATTATTGATAATGAAGTCGATGATGAATTAATAGCCTTGGCACAAAAGAAAGGCATTGACCTGAAAGGTTACAAACATGTCATTGAGACTTCGGGGGTAAGACATTCTGAATCGCGACATGGCGATGAAAGCAATGACCGAACCCCTTTATCCATAGAAGACTATCTCTTGATACCCTATATCATCAAGCATCGCGACAAAGTTGAATTATCTGAAAAGAAAACCAAAAAACACAAATTGAAGACTTTCGTTTACCGCAAAACGATAGGCAATCTTTATGTATATGTTGAAGAGATTCGTAAAGGAAAGAACAAAAGCCTAGCATTTCAAACACTCTATAAGAGACAAATAAGAAAAGCCTCCCAATAGAGAGGCTTAGCTTGTTATCGCGGGGGGTATCGTGTCTGATGGCCCGTCCCTCACGTCTTGATAATCCATTTGTTTTTCGTTCCGTTGTCCGCGACCAACTGCCTGCAAAATTACAACAAAATTCAAAACCCCGCTATTAAAACGAAAAATATTTATCTACAATGAATCAAAAGATTTCCTACTTTAGCCAAATGAACGCAATCCAAAACATGGCGCAGCAAACTTTTGTCAACCAGAAACTTGACTTTGTTGAGGAGTTGGTACTCTTCACCGACTCGCACATCTTCCTTACGGGGCGGGCGGGCACGGGAAAGACCACTTTCCTAAAGAATCTGCCACTGAAGACCTACAAGCGTATGGTCGTGGTGGCACCCACAGGCGTGGCTGCCATTAATGCGGGAGGACAGACCATTCATTCGTTTTTCCAGCTGCCCTTTGGGCCACAGTTGCCCGAAAATGCATTGGGAAAAGCCTCTACTGCGAAATCGGTGGCTGCTCAATATCAGAAACTCAACAAGAAGAAAATCAACCTCATCCGCAGCCTCGACCTGCTCATCATTGATGAAATCAGCATGGTGCGCGCCGATGTTTTGGATGCCATCGATGCGGTGTTGCGCCGTGTTCGCCGTTCACAAAAACCCTTTGGTGGCCTGCAACTACTGATGATTGGAGACGTTCACCAGCTGGCTCCTGTGGCCAAGCCCGAAGAATGGGAAGTGCTGTCGCCGTATTACGACACGCCCTATTTCTTCGGCAGCCAAGTGCTGAAAAAAGCACCCTACGTCTGTGTGGAGTTGGAGCACATCTACCGACAACACGACGAAGACTTCATCACCTTATTAAACAAGGTGCGCAACAACAGCATGGATGCTGATTGTGTTCGCCTACTCAACAGCCGCTATATGCCCAACTTCATCGCGCACGACAATGAAGGCTACATTACCCTGACCACCCACAACTACCAAGCCGACCAAATCAACGAGTCGAAACTAGAGGCCCTCAAGGAGATGCCACTAACTTTCAAGGCAGAAGTCCATGGTACCTTCCCAGAAAACACCTACCCCACCAAAGAAGAATTGACACTGAAAGTCGGGGCACAAGTGATGTTCGTCAAGAACGACCCGACCCCCGAGAAAGCCTACTTCAACGGTAAGATCGGAAGACTAGTCGGCTATGACGAAAAAGAAGGCTCTGTCACCGTAAAATGCGGCGAGGAATATATCGTCGTTCCCCAACTCACTTGGCAAAACATGGAATACACCATCAATGCTGAAAATCAAGATATTGAAGAGAAGGAAATCGGCAGTTTCAAGCAGATTCCGCTGCGTTTGGCTTGGGCTGTCACCATCCACAAGAGCCAGGGACTGACTTTCGACAAGGTTATTGTCGATGCCGGACAAGCCTTTGCCCATGGCCAAGTCTATGTCGCTTTGAGCCGGTGCACTTCCTTGGAAGGTCTTATATTGAAAACACGCATCACGTCCAACGCCTTGGTCAACGACTACTCTGTCGACCAGTTTGTGGAGCATCTGCCCGAAAAAGAGCCCACGCAAGAGAAAGTCGACCAGCTGCGCCATGAGTATGAGCTGGAGACCATGCTCGAACTCATTGATTTCGAGGGGATATATAGAGATTTTGGCCGACTAACAAAAATAATCTATGCCAACAGCTCTCTTTTTGAAGACATGATAATACGCGACATCTCGCAACGGCGTAACAACATCTACGAGAAGCTCTGCTGCGTCGGTCGAAAGTTTGAAAGCCAGATCAAAAAACTCCACGAAGAGACCAAAACATGCGAACAAAACCCCGCTCTGCAGGAGCGATTAATAAAAGGCGTTGCCTACTTCGACGAGCACCTGAAAGCCATTGCTGCGGGATTGTTTGATTTGCCTTTCAAGACCGATAACCAAGCCGTCAACGAACAAATCACCGAGGCTTTGAAATTGCTCAAAGAAGATATGTATCTGAAAGGCTGCTGCTTGGAAGCCTGCAAAAATGGCTTTACGGTCAAAGAATACCAGAAGACCAAATCGGTGAAAGCGATTGAATCGGAAAAGAGCGGGAAGAAAAAAGTGGAAATCAAGTTTGAGCCAACCAAAAGCGGAGGACTATATTCCATTTTGCTCTCTTGGCGTGCTGCACGAGCTTCAGCCGACGATGTGCCAGCCTCCAACATCGCGCCCATCAGAACCCTCAAAGCCATCGCCACGGAAAAACCTGTCACCTTATCGGAATTGCGAGCCATAGAAGGCATGGGTACCAAGCGCATACGAAACTATGGCGCCGAGATTCTCGACATCGTGTTACGATTTATCGGTAAAGACCCAGAAAAGCTAGACATCAGGGATTTGGCCAAGGTTCCGATAAAGAAAACGAATGGCGCCACTTACTTCCAAACTAAAGAAATGGCAGAACGAGGGATGAGTATCGAAGATATAGCCAAAGCAAGAGGTCTGGCAGAGTCAACCATCCTCAGCCATCTAACATATTGGGTGGAACAAGGTTCTTTTCCTGCTTCACAATTTGTTTCAAGGGAGAAAATAGCTGAAATCCGCGACTATTTTGAGTCGACAGGTGACCCAAAAATCACCACAGCGCGTGACGTTTTGGGTGATGACTACCAATACGGTGAGATACGCATGGTTTTAGCCGATATGAAGCGGGATGGAAGCTTTAAAGAATCATGAAATCCAAATAATTTATTATCTTTGCAATCTAATTCAACAATATAAACACTTTGAAGAACCTAACATTATATACGGTAGGCCATTCCAACCAATCATTGGAGGAGTTCCTTTCTTTGCTTCAACGCCACAGCATCAACTGCGTTGTGGACGTCAGAAGTGTGCCTGCAAGCAAATACGCACCACAGTTCAACGAGGAGAGTCTAAGACGTTTCTTAAAGCCGCACGACATCCAATACCTGCCTTTTGGCGATGAGTTCGGCGCACGGAGAACTGACTGCATTAATGATGACGGTCAGGTGGATTTTGAGATGGCAGTTACAACTCCTTTATTTCAACAAGGGGCTGAAAGGCTGATGAAAGGTTTGGAAAGAGGCTTCACCATTGCATTAATGTGTTCAGAGGCCGATCCTTTGGAATGCCACCGCTTCTCCTTGGTTTCCAGATATTTCCACAATCAAGGAATTGAAGTTTTTCACATTATGAAGGATGCGGAATTGGCTACCCAAAATGAGGTAGAAAAACGGATGGTGAACGAGTTTCTCCATTCGAGGAAATACCGTCTTGCCGAGGTTGACAACTTGTTTGGCACCTATACCGCCGAAGACCAACTCAACGACGCCTACAATTTAAAAAACAAGGAAATAGGGTATAAAACCTCATTACAGCTGGAAGAAGAATACTGACATGATTACGTTCTACACCATAGGTTTCACGAAGAAAAGTGCCGAGCATTTCTTCAACTTAATACGTGACAACGGCGTGAAACAACTCATCGATGTGCGCATCAGCAATAGTAGCCAGTTGGCGGGTTTTGCAAAAGGTAAGGATTTGGAGTTTTTCACCAACGAAATTTGCCACATCCCCTATCAACACATTGTTGACTTCGCGCCCACCAAAGAACTTCTTGACCAATGGCATAAGCAAGAAGTGACTTGGCCAGAATACGTGGCAATCTACACCAAGATACTGAACGACAGGGAGATTATAAAGAAATATGGCACCAAGCCGTTCGAAGGAGCCTGTTTCCTATGCAGTGAAGACAGCCCCGAACAATGCCATCGACGCTTGTTGGCTGAATATCTGCAAAAACATAGCAAAGAGAAAATTCAAATCATACATTTAATTTGATGTCGATGGAGAAGTATTTCATTTGCTTGGCCAATTCCTACAAACATGGCGGCAGATGCATCGCTGGCGTTGAAGTCGTACCACAATCCAACGGAAGGCTTGACATCGTCCGCCATGACGATGGTCGCCCGCGATGGATCAGGCCTGTTTCGATGTCCGCCAACGGCGAAATACCCAACCATCTCGCTGAGAGTTTCAAAATTTTTTCACTGGTCAAACTAAGCGACGTGGAGCCTTGCCCCGACAAGGCGCATTCCGAGGATGTGCATTGTTCACGTATGGAAATCTGTCCATTTGAGCTATCTCTTAACACGGATTTTTTGGACCAACTCATTGACACTCGACATCAGGCGATCTTTTATTACAGGGGAAAAGCCATCCCCGCAACTATTATTGACCGACTCGACTATTCTTTGATGCTGATTTATCCAGAACACGCCTGTGCTTATTGTGACGAAGAAAGGGAAAACTCAAAGTATCGGATGAAGTTCACCTATTATGGCACGAACTACGACTTCCCCATTACTGACCCCGTTTTTTTGGAGCAGTTCAAGAAAAGTCCCGACAATTATTCGGATTTGAATAGCGTTTATTTGGTGCTTTCGCTCGGTTTGGAATTTGAAGGATTCCATTTCAAATTGGTGGCCACGGTGGTGATTCCAGAAAACCGTGTGTGTTCATCAGAAGAACCAATTCTGCTGGAAGAACCTCATTGGTTCGATGCAATTGACCAAGAAATGATGCAATTAATCGAGGCAAAGAAAGACATTGAGCAACGCTTGAATGAACTTCGCTTAAAGACTAAAGAACACATGGAGTTCCATGGTGAAGAACAAGTGAAATCTCAGCATTTTACTGTCAGTTACACTCCATCAAAAACCGTGATGCAATTTGATAGTAAATCTTTCCGACAGGAAAACACGGATCTTTATTCCAAATACTGTCACCCGAAACAAAAAGAAGCTTCCATTATTGTTCGACAAAACAGATTGGAGCAACCTTGATTTCAGTTTTTCTGCATCAGACTTATAATTACGGCTCCGGCATCTGCCCCTGCTGTGGAACAATAATAGCGCAGACGATGTAGGCCAACAATCCAGCACCACCCATAAAGGTGAAGATGACCCACAACAAACGAATCAAAGTGGAGTCCACTTCGAAGTATTCACCCAGTCCGCCACACACGCCGCAAAGTTTCTTGTCAGCTATTGAACGATACAGTTTCTTAGTCATTTCAGTATTGTTTTTGTCTCAAGTCGCAAAAATATTCATATTTCCCAAAACAGCGGTGATTTGAACACCATTTTGCAACAAATCGCATCCCCACATTTTACTCTTAACGACCGATATTTCTGCGCCCATTTTTCTAGCAGCACATTATGAAAAGACATGTTTTTTACAATTACGGCGAGCTACGCGATAAAATTGTCTATTTTTGTCCGCGTAAAAACAAATGCTATTTATTATGCTCATTAAAACGAAAAAAGCCATTCTTCTTGTGGTTGCAGTTATGGGTTTGGCCTTTGCCGCAAAGGCACAGAACAATGCCATAGGTGTTCGCCTTAGCGGTGGTAATCAATGGTATTGTGCAGAAATCTCCTACCAGCGAAGTTTAGATGCCCCTAACCGTTTTGAGACAGACCTTGGTTACAGGGTTGATGACGAGTTTGACATAGGGTATTTGTTTTTAACGGGCGTCTATCAATTGCATTTTGATATTTCTGCCGATAAAAACCTTGGGTGGTATTTTGGTTTTGGTCCCAGATTAGAAATATTATACCATGATGGTCACTCCGGTTTTGATAATCCAATTCACTTTGCAGGCGCGTTAGGTGTAGTGGGTCAGGTTGGTTTGGACTATCATTTCAATGCCATCCCTCTTCAACTTGCATTGGACTACCGTCCATGCTTATATCTTATCCCTAACGCAGCATTTCAGTGGGCTGATTTCGGCATTAGCATCCGATACAGGTTTTGATTTCAGTAATCCAAGCCGAAAAAACGGATAACCACACCATGTTGCAGTTTTTTGTTGCCTTTTTTTCATACCAAATTGGAAAAAGACCTATATTTGCCCCCGACAAAAAAACAAAAAGTATAACCAAATCATCGCCAATGAAAAGATAACACCGAGACATAATTATTATGAAATAGCGTTAGCCAAATAGCTTGTGTTAGGAAACTTGGACACTTTCATGACACTACGAGCAGTGAGCCAATGCCTGCGTGTTTTCAACACGTGGGCTTTACTGAAAAATTGTAGTGTCGGCAGTCCAAGGCCTCCTAACTAATTTGAAGTAAGTCCACGTTTTTTATTGCGAAATAATTAGTATCTTTGCAACACCTTAATTAATTAGAGCACAAATTTATCAACCTTTAAAACCCTTAGAAAATGAAAAAAATTATCTTGACCTTCGTGATGGCGCTTTTCGCCGTCGGCGCTTTTGCGCAGAATGATGAAGTAACCGGAGTGCGCATCCCCAGCGGATACCAAGGCTTCTTTGAAATGGGCAACACCTTGTTGCACTTCGACAAGAACATTTCCACCACCATTCAA
>JAGBQJ010000056.1 GCA_017632935.1 Bacteroidales bacterium
CGAAAAAAGGCATCGAAATGCGCGAACAGGCCAAGCACATCCCCGAATGCCTCAGCGGTGAAATCATCAAAATAACGGGTGAAGATGAAGAATTTGTCAGAATGATTCCCGCACTCGACAAACTCATCCAAGGACTGAATCAAACCGGTAAATAATCTTTAAATCTTTAAATATTAAATCTTTAAATCTAAAAATCATGGACAAACAGAAATCAATCAACGCGTTACAGTTTTTCGTAACCAACCTCTCCAATCAGGCTTTCGGCCACAAACTGCAAGGCAAGGTCTTCGCCGACCAAGGCTTTGAAAAACTCGGTGCCAAATACATGGGCCACCACGACGAGGAAATGGGCTGGGTCGACAAGTTCATCGGTCGCCTCCTCGACCTCGGCGGTGAGCTGAAGCACGAAATGCGCCCCGAAGGCAAACTCTTTACCGACCCTTGCGAATACATCAAATGCGACCATCAGGTTTCAGTGGAAGGCATCGACTTCCTCCGCAAGTGCATGAACGACCTTTGCGAGGATGTCACCACCTTCGATATCATGAAGGAATACCTGAAGGACGAAGAGGAAGACATGTACTGGAGCGAGACCCAACTCGACCTCATTGAGAAAATCGGCTACCAGAACTGGCTTATCAAACAAATGTAATATATGCACAAAACTATCACTAGCGTTGTGGTCGCTCTGTTTCTCATGACGACCGTCTATGCACAAAACACTAAAGAAATGGCTACGATTTATGACTTTAAGGCCCTGAACAACAAGGGCGAAGAAGTGGACATGGCCCAATACAAGGGCAAAGTCCTCATGATTGTCAACACCGCCTCGAAGTGCGGCTTCACACCCCAATACGACGGTTTGGAAGCCCTCTACAAGAAATACCAAGACCAAGGTCTGGTGATCCTCGGCTTCCCCTGCGACCAGTTCAAGCACCAAGAACCTGGCTCTGACGAGGAAATCGCCGAGTTCTGCCGCCTCAACCACGGCGTCACCTTCCCGCTGATGAAGAAGATCGACGTCTTCGGCGAGAATGCGCACCCCATCTTTAAGTATCTGACGCAACAAGTACCTAACGAGGAAGTCCATGGTCTGAAAGACAGAGCCACGATGAAAATGGTGGATGCCTTGAGCAAATCCGAAGGTCGTGAAGAAGGTGGTGTGCGTTGGAATTTCACCAAGTTCCTCATCTCGAAAGACGGCAGCGTCATCAAGCGTTTCGCTCCCGTGGCCAAGCCCGAGGAGATGGAAGCCGACATTGAGGCTATGTTGAAGTAATAACAAACATCAATAAAACTGAATAAAATGGAAGCAAAAGATCAAGTACTGCAAGCCATGCGCGAGATTGGCGCACCCGTCAACGCGGGTAAAATCACTGAAGTCACCGGCCTCGACCGCAAAGTGGTCGACAAGGCTTTCGATGCCTTGAAGAAGGAAGGTGCCATCGTGTCGCCCGTCCGCTGCAAGTGGGAACCGGCCAAATGATGCCGTGGCCTAAATGAATTTGACCGCCGCAAAGGTTTCATGCCTCTGCGGCGGCCTTGTTTTCCGACATCACCGAAATTGGGGATTCATGGACCATAAAATACCCATCAAAGGGGATTTCACAGGTGAAAGAACCGCCCTACTTTTGCAGCAGATTTTTGTCATACACTTAGGATGAATTTTGAGTTAGTTTTTATATGCGGGATGGTAACATCTGTCCCGCATACTTTTTTTGTAATTTTGCAGTCAAATAAAGCCTATGTTCAAAGCATATAAAACCATCTTATTCCTTCTTTTACTATGTGTGTCGCTCTCAACTTTTGCCCAAGTCAATCGTACTGAAGATTTCAGTAAACGATACACCTTGAAACAAGTCGTGGTGTTGAGCCGCCACAACATCCGTTCTCCCCTATCGGGACGGCACTCCACGATGCAACGCATAACGCCTCACGAATGGTACCATTGGTCGTCAGCGCCCAGCGAACTGTCGTTGCGCGGCGGGGCACTAGAGACCATGATGGGACAATATTTCCGCAAGTGGCTCGTCAGCGAAGGCCTGATGCAAGAGAACGAGATCCCCACCGAAGGCGCCATGCGTTTCTATGCCAACTCTTTACAGCGTACCATCGCCACGGCACAATACTTCTCCTCGGGAATGCTGCCCGTAGCCAACATCCGCATTGAGCACCACTTGGAGGTCGGCAAGATGGATTCCATTTTCGCCCCACAGATCACCGATGACAGCGAGGCTTTCAAAGCCCTTGCCCAACAGCAGATCACCGCGATGGGCGGCGAGAAAGGCTTGGTCGGCATTGGAGAGAAGATGGCGAATAACTACAAGGTGCTAGAACGGGTGCTCGACATGGACCAAAGCAAGGCCTGCCTCGAAGGCGACACCTGCCATTTCCGCACCGACGACGCCCACGTCTACCTCATCAAACACCGTGAGCCCGGCATGGGGGGCTCAATGCGACTCGCCTGTCAAGCCGCCGATGCACTCATCCTGCAATACTACGAGGAGTCAGACGAAGTGAAGGCCACTTTTGGAGACACGCTGACTTGGGAGGAATGGGAAAGCATCTCGGCCATCAAAGACTGGTATGGTGATGTGTTGTTCACGGCGCCTGTGGTAGCTCGTCAAGTGGCAAGACCGCTCTTGCGGACGATGCTCGAAGAATTACAAATCGAAGGCCGAAAATTTACTTTCCTATGCGGTCACGACTCCAACATAGCCAGTGTTTTGGCAGCATTGGAGGCCGAAGACTACCGTCTGCCGAACACCATCGAAAAGAAGACGCCGATTGGCTGCAAGCTCGTCGTCGAGAAATGGGAAAACACTGAAGGACAAGTCTTTGCCACGCTAAATCTTGTATACCAAAGCACCAAGCAATTGCGCAGCATGAGCCTGTTGGATTTGGAGAACTCACCCATGGTGTTTTCCATCCGACTCAAAGGAATAGACGCCAACGCTGATGGGCTTTATCCTTTCGAAGATGTCTTGGACAGGATAGTTTTTGCCATCCAATAAAAGGTGGGGCATCATCCTCATTAATTATTAGCCGTTTTTCCGAAAATCACCATTAGTGGGGATTGGACTGCGAGGACAAAAGCGGGAATTTTGCCGTCGTAATTGAATAATAGTGTTCACTATGAAACTGAAAACGATAGCAAAATGCGCCGCATTAGCTTTGACATTGTGTGTCAGCTCTTTGCAGGCCCAAGATTCCATCACGACGAAACCTCGCTTGACCATTGGCGGTTATGGCGAGGCCGTCTACACCCGCAACTTCTATAGCGACAACATGTTCCGCTACTCCCATGCCGAGCGGTACAAAGATGCCAAGGGCCATGGCCGCATCGACCTGCCCCATGTGGTCGTCAACCTGGGCTACGACTTCGGCAAAGGCTGGAGCATGGGCACGGAAATCGAGTTTGAACACGGCGGCAGCGAAGTCGCCATGGAGATTGAGGCCGAAGAGACTGGCGAATTCGAACACGAGATCGAACGCGGCGGCGAAGTGGCACTCGAGCAGTTCTGGATCCAGAAGTCATTTGGCAAAGGCTTCAACATCCGCATGGGCCACATCGTGGTGCCCGTTGGACAGACCAACAATGCCCACCTGCCCACCGAGTTCTTCACCTGCTACCGTCCCGAAGGCGAGTTCAACATCATGCCTTGTACCTGGCACGAGACGGGCATCAGCCTATGGGGCAAGCTCGGTGACTGGCGCTACGAGGCCATGGTCATCCCCGCCTTGAACTCCAACATGTTCAACAACGCCAACTGGGTGAAGAATGGCTCCGCCTCGGGTTATGAGTTTCGTGTGGCCAACAACCTGGCCGGTGCCTTGCGCATCGACAACTACAGCATCAAAAACCTGCATCTTGGCGTGAGTGGCTACATCGGCAACACCTTTAATAATGACATCGTCACCAACGAGTTCAGCGAGACGAGCCAATATAAAGATGTGAAAGGCACCGTCGTCATCGGCACGGCCGAGTTCGGCTACAAAGGCCACGGCCTCGTGGTGCGCGGCAACTTCGACTACGGCTACCTCGGCGACGCCAATCTCATCTCTTCGTGGAACAAGAACCAAAACCACCAAAGTTTCTCGCCTTATCCGCGCTCCTTGGTCGGAGAGAAAGCGATCGCCTACGGTGGCGAGATCGCCTACGACATCATGCATCCCATGCACAACACCGGCGACCAAAAGCTCTACCTCTTTGGCCGCTACGACTACTACGACAGCTATATCCCCACTGCCAATGCCTTGACCGACTACCAATGGACCGATCGTCATGTGATGACCCTCGGCGTGAACTACTACCCTATCAAACAGGTCGTCATCAAGGCCGAATATGCCAAACGTTTCCTGAAGGAGCAGTACAACGACGAACCGATGTTCTCGTTGGGCGTGGCGTATAGTGGGTTTTTCACGAAATAACCATAATTAAACACATAACCAAATGAAGCATTTATTCAAATCCGCAGCCATAGTCGCTGCATCACTCCTGCTCGCAGTGAACTTCATCTCCTGCAACAAAGATCCTCAAGACAACACCGAGGAAGTCAACAAGGCCACAAAAGAGGCCATCGTGAAACAGTACCTCAACCACACGGTGTATCCAACCTACGCCAGCTTGGCTGAAAAGACAGACGCTTTGGTGGAGAACCTCGAAACCTTGAAGGCCAACAAGACCCAAGCCAATGTGAATGCCGCCACCGTCACCTTCCTCGAAGCCCGCAAGTGGTGGGAAATGAGCGAGGCCTTCCTCTTTGGCGCCGCCTCCGACTTCGGCATCGACCCGCACATCGACTCGTGGCCGCTCGATGAAGACGCCTTCAACAACCTGATGGGCAGTCCCAACATGATTGCCGCCCTCGCCACCGATGAAGACGGCATGGTGGCTGGTGAACAGCTCGGCAACGCCCTGCTCGGCTTCCACGGCATCGAGTTCATCCTCTTCCGTGAGGGTCAGCCCCGCGATGTGAACGAAATCACCGACGACATGATGACTTACATCGTTGCCGTTTCGCGCGACCTGCGCAACCGCTGCTTCCAACTCGAAGTGAGCTGGAACGCCGATGCACCGCAAGCCCACAAAGACCTGATGGAAGAACTGGAATTCAACACCACCGTCAACGGAGGCGACAACACCTACGGTGAGAACATGATCCAAGCCGGTCAGGCGGGTAGCACCTTCGCCACCTTCACCAACGCCCTCGAAGCCATCGCCGACGGCTGCCTCGACATCGCCGACGAGGTGGGAACCTCCAAGATCGGCAAATGCCACACGGGCGAAGACGTGACATACGTGGAGTCGCCCTACAGCCAGAAGTCCATCACCGACTTCTACGACAACATCACCAGCATCAAGAACGCTTACATGGGCGGCATGGAAAGCCAAAGAGACGAAGTCCTCTCGCTGCATGCCTACATCCAAGACAACAACAAGGAGCTTGACACCAAGGCCATGAATGCCATCGAAAACGCCATGACGAAGATCCAAGCCATGAAGGCGCCTTTCGTGCAGTTCTATGCCGACGCCAGCGCTGGCGAGGCCATGGAAGCCTGCCAAGAGCTCTCCGACGTGATGGCCGAAGTGAAGGCTGAGTTTGGAAAGATTGATAGAAAGTAATAGCAAACCAACTAACTCATTATCAATATGTTCAATTACAAAAATTTAGCCTTATTGATGACAGGCGGTCTATTGGCCCTTGCCATCACCTCCTGTAACCCCAAAGACCCCATCCCAGAGGTCATCAGCGAAGAGACCTACGCCGGCGGCGAACTGGGCACCACCTTCAACACTTCCCAATCCGCCTATGAAGACCCCACCCCCGCCGTTGAGCAGGCTGGCTTGACTACCGCCTTCAAATATGGCGAGTACTTCTTTGAGCGCACTTATACGCAAAACAACGAGCCTTTCAACGGCCTCGGACCCCTTTACATCCGTAGCAGCTGCATTGCTTGCCATCCTGGCTATGGCCACGGCATGCGCATGAACCGTTATCGCGCCGACGACTGGGGCAATGGCTATCTGCTCGTTTTTACCGACAAGAACGACACTTATCTGAGTTCGTATACAGGCATGCCTCAAACCAAGGCCGTCGCGCCCTTCAAGGCTCCCTTGGACGAGACCCAGATCCAAATCAACTGGCTGAGCTACACCGACGAGTGGGGCAACCAATTCCCCGACGGCGAGACCTACAACCTCACCTATCCTGAGGTCTACATCCCCGAAGAGGCTTTCTATGCGCCCCTCGAGGTGGGTGGTCAGCCCATCCCCTACAGCGATTTCGTCTGCCGTCTCGAATCGACCATCGGTATCTACGGCACCGGCTTGATCGATGCCATCCCCGATGACTCGCTGAGAGCACAATATCAAAAGGAATACAATGACGGTTATATGCCGAACAGCCTCAATCCCGCCATGTGGGCTGGCTCCGACTTCGCCCCGACGGGTTATTATGGCAACACCACCCATCCCAAAAAGTACACCTACGCCCTCACGCGTGGTCCCTTGCAGGATGCCCCCGGTGCCAACGCCATCTGGAACATCACCAACGTGACGCACCGCACCAAGATGGGTCATTACATGACCGCCGCCTACGCTACCAAGGCTTCGCAAGATCCTGACGTGCAAGCTGAGTTCTACAACTACTTCCCGCAGTACAACCTCACGGGTGATGTGGAGACCGACATCTACAACTACCTAATGATGAACGACCAAATCCCCGAATCGCTGAAAGTTCCCGAGATGAAGGACGAGGACTATGTCAACTTCATGGTGTGGCACCGCGGCTTGGCCGTGCCTGCCGCCCGTAACATGGACGATCCCGAAGTGCAACGCGGCAAGGAGCTCTTCAACAACATGGGTTGTGCCTACTGCCACCGTCCGTCATGGAAGACCGGCGACGACAACTTCACCGACCCGACTGGTTTCTTCGCTGACGGCGATGCCCGTCTGCCCCGCTATCCCAACCAAAAGATTTGGCCTTATAGCGACTACATCCAGCACAAACTCCACATGGAGAACGACATCCGCACGGGTTGGTGCCGCACCACCCCGCTTTGGGGCCGTGGCTTGAGTGCCAGATGCACAGGTCGCAGCGACCGTTTGCATGACTGTCGCGCACAAACCGTCATCGAGGCCATTATGTGGCACGGCAACGCCCAAAGCGATGCCCGCCGCACAGTGGAAAAATTCCGCGAACTGCCGAAGAAAGACCGCGATGCCGTCGTGAAATTCATTGATGCAATATAATCAACATTTGTAGAGACGTGGCGCGCCGCGTCTCTACAATGTGAAATCAAAAAAAATCCCGTCAGAATGATGTGACCCCCAGAAGTTGGACGGTTAAACATTAATTGTTTAGGTAAAGAGTTCGGTATTGTACCGGGCTCTTTCCTTTTAGTCTCAACTTAATTCTTTGGTTGTTATAGTAATGGATGTAGTTCATCAGTGCTTGTTC